>JAKEFD010000103.1 GCA_022616245.1 Gemmataceae bacterium | reverse complement strand
TTGCGCAAAAGAATGGCGCACAATGCATCCAAGGAAAGAAATCCGTTGAGTTGGGCTTCTGGAACTGTCAACCGACGAAACAGTGCCGTGAGAAAGTGCCCCGCTCTGAGGCGAATCGCAGTTATTAGTCACAGAAACGCATCGACTTATGGACTTTTCCGGAGCGTCACATCAGTCAATTATTGCCGCTCCGGAAACTCTGACGCTGCGGATGAAGATCGGATCAAAGTCTCCCTAAGTCTCGCTGTGCATGTTAAATGGGGCAAAAACGGCGCAAAAAGGGGAAACTTTGGTTGACGCGCGGAAACGGATTCCAGTAGCATACCCGCCCAGTTGCCCTTGACAGAGGTCGATTTTCCCAGCTTCACCGGACGTCACGCGGAGCGTGAGGTTGACGGTGGAACCGCTTTGGCATTGGATGCCGCTTCGTTGCTTCGGGTCGCCAAGGAGGGTGCCATGACCCATTCGTTCGCAGGCCGCTTGTTTGTACCCCTCGTTTGTGCAGCGCTATTCCTCGCTGGCGTGTTCTGGGCCTATTGGACAACCCTGGCGGAGATCTCCTGGCGCTGGTCGAATGATCCGCAATACTCGCACGGCTATCTCGTACCGCTTTTTGCCCTGGCACTTTTGTGGCTGCGCCGCGCTCAAGTCGCATGGCGAGGTGGAGCGGTAATTCCAGGCGCCTCTGGTGGGGCTAACGCTCCCGTTTGCGCTCCAGGCCAGCGACCTGGCCCACTTGCACTGAAGCCGAGCGTTTGGGGTATCGGCCTATTGGCGCTGGCGGCGGGCATGCGGCTGGCCGGCGGTTATTTCCATTTCGGCTGGCTCGATCAGATGTCGCTGTTGCCGTGTCTGGCGGGGATGTTTGTCCTCTTGGGCGGCAGGGCGGCCTGGCGCTGGTCGTGGCCGGCGGTTGCTTTTCTGGCGTTCATGGTGCCGCTGCCGCACCGGGTAGCGGTGTCGATGTCGGCGCCAATGCAGCGCATTGCCACCGAAGCGAGCACGTTCGCGCTGCAGACTTTGGGCCGGCCGGCGCTGGCGGAAGGCAACGTCATTCTTCTCAACGACGTAGAATTGGGCATCGTCGAAGCATGCAGCGGCTTGCGCATGCTCGTGGTGTTTTTCGCGCTTTCGACGGCGGTAGCGCTCTTATTGCGCAAGCCGCTCTGGGAGCGAATCCTGGTCGCCGGCAGCGCTTTGCCCATCGCGCTTGTTTCCAACGTGATCCGCATTACGGTTACCGGCGTCATCTACGACATGCTTGGACCGGAAACAGGGCAGGCGGTTTTTCACGATCTTATGGGCTGGCTCATGATGCCGCTCGGGCTGGCGTTTCTCGGCTTGGAGCTATGGCTGCTCAATCGGCTGCTGCTCGAGCCGCCGCCCGCCGCCCATACCGTCACGGTCACGCACCAGCGCGTGGCCATGAATCCCGTTGCCCTGTATCGGCAAGAAAACACGCGGCGGCGCGAGACAGCGCCGGCGAAAACAGAATCGTGATTCTTGATTCTTGATTGGTGATCAGGCTCTTTTTGCAATCAACAAGGAAGAATCAGAGAACGAAAGGAAAGGAGCTCGTCCATGGCAGGCCAAGAAATGCGTGACAGCCCTCTCAATTCGAACCCGACTCCGCAAGCGGGGCAAGCGGAAAAAATGCCGCCGGGATTGTCGGCCGCGCCCGATGCAATGTCGCTGTTCAAGGCGTTTCGCCGGCGCTGGCTGCTCGCGAGCAGCTTGGCGATCGCTGTTGCCCTGGCGGCCTTTGTCGCCGTCTGGCTCATCATGCCGGCCAAGTTCGCGGCCTTTTCACTGCTGCAAGTGTCGGCCAACCGTACCTCGCTCGGTTGGGGCATCGACGGCAGCCGCAACGATTTTGTCACATATTTGAAAACACAAGCCGCGCGCATCAAGAGCCGCGATGTGCTTGTAAAGGCCCTGAGCCAGGACGCGGTCCGCAATCTGAACCTTATCAAGAAGCACCCGGACACATTGACCACGCTCACCTGGCTGGAAGAAAACCTCAAGGTCGATTATCAAGACGGCTCCGAGCTTTTGACATTGTCCTTGGCGGATTACGACCCAGCCGAGCTTACAGTGGTCGTGAACGCCATTACGAAGTCATATTTGAACATTCTGAGCAGCCAGGAAAAGACACTGCGTAAAGACCGTGTGGCCAAGACGAAGATGCTGTACGAGCAGGCTAAAGAAAAACTGAGCGAGAAGGTCGCGGCGCGCGAGGCGCTGGCGAAGGGGCAAGGGGCCCAGGACATTCAGGCAATGCAGTACAAGCAGCAACTTCTCAATGGGCTACTGAGCCGCGCTCAGGAGCAGCACCAGCAAGCGCAATTTGAGCTGGAAAAGAAGCAGGTGCAGATGGCCAATCTCGAAACCACGCGCAAAAAGGTGGAGACCATAACGCCGCCGGATTTCTTGCCGAAGGAACTCCAGGACACCGATCAACAACTCAAGCTGGAAGTCGGTCAGCTGGCCGGCTTACGCAAGCTGGTGGATCGCATGATCAATGAGGGCCATCCGCCGACCGAGAGCACGCTCGTGCAAACGAAAAAGAAACTGACCGACCTGGAAAAGAAGATCAACGACCGCACCGAAGAACTGCGCGTCGAATATGCGAATCGGTTCCGCAAGAAGGCGGAGAGCGACCTCGTCGTGGCCATCGATGCATTGCAAGTCGAAATGACGCCGCTACAGGGTCACGTAAAAAAGCTGCTCGACAAGATCGATCAACTGACCAAAGACACGGAAGCCCTCAACATTTCCACAGCGCGCAACCAGGTGCTCGAAGGCGAAATCGTGCAGTTGGAGCACAACGTTTCTCAGCTTCACCAGAAGATGGCCGGCTTTGTCGCGGACGAGGAGTCCGAGGGCCGTGTGCAATTGGTGAGCGAGGCGGAATGGCAGATGCGCGACAGCAAGAAACGTATCTTCCTCTTGATCCTGGCGCCCCTAGCGGCGCTTTTGGTCACGCTGCTCGGAGTGGCCTGGCTGGAATTCGCGGCCCGGCGCATTCATGAGCCGGACGAAGTGGCTCAAGGACTGGCGCTGCGCGTCGTCGGCGCCGTGCCCGCTTTGCCCGACCCGCGCCGGCAAAACAAGCCCGAAGAGATCGATCTCTATCGCCACAGTCTGATCGAATCGATTGACGCCATCCGCACCACACTGCTCCGCAACGCCCAGAACGAACAGCGGCGCGTCGTCATGGTCACGAGCGCCGTGGCGGGCGAGGGCAAGACCACGCTGGCGAGCAACCTGGCGATGAGCTTGGCGCGGGCGGGCCGCCGCACCCTGCTTCTGGACTGCGACCTGCGCCGGCCGGCTGTGCACCAACTCTTCGAGCAAACCTTGCAGCCCGGCTTCAGCGAGGTCGTGCTCGGCGAAGTGGAGCTGCCGGACGCGGTACGGCCCACAACCACCGATCCCAACCTGTTCATGATGGCGGCCGGCAGCTGGGACCGTGAAGTCGTCCAAGGCTTGGCCCGTAACGGCATCGAGAACATCTTTGAAAAGCTGCGGGCAGAGTTCGACTTCATCGTGGTCGATTCGCACCCAGTCTTGCCGGCCACGGACTCATTGCTCATCGGCCAGCAGGTGGATGCAGTGATCATTTCGGTGATGCGCGATGTTAGCCAGGCGCATCACGTCCATGGCGTTACGCAACAGTTGACCGCATTGGGCATCCGCGTCTTTGGTGCAGTCGTCAACGGCGTGCCCGTGCAGTCCTTCGGCAAGCGCTATCAATACACGCAACCCGCTCAGCCCGCGGCGGCGTAGCGGATTCGCCGACGCCGTAGCCGACGCAGCCTGCGTCGGGTTTAGTGGGGTCGCGAACGAACCGGCCGACGCTGGCAGCGTCGGCAACGAGGATGAATCATGCGACAGATATTGCTCACCATGGTAGGCCTGGCGTTGCTGGTTTCTACCGGAGTCGTTCACGGATTGTGGACGGATCGATGGGAAGACCGCCAGGATTTGACGCAGGCAGGCGATGCGTTGAAGCGCTTGCCGCTTTCGATAGGTGATTGGGACGGCGAAGACATGGAAGTGGAACAAGACAGCCGCCTGGCGCTGGCGGGTTCGCTGACGCGTCGTTATCGCAATCGCAACACGGGACAATCGCTGACGATCTACATCGGCTGCGGCCGGCCGGGGCCCGTCGCCGTGCATACGCCGGACGTGTGTTACGCGGGCGCCGGCTTCGAAGTGGAACGCCCCAAGGCGCACACGGTGTCGTCCGCCAAAGGCAAATCGTTGGGCGATTTCTGGACCGCGCGGATTCTACGGCAGCGGGCCGACGGTCAAAGCCAGCAGCGCATCTTTTGGTCGTGGCACGCCGCCGGACAATGGCGCGTCGCCGACAACCCACGGCTAGCTTTCGCCGGCGAAAAGATCTTGCACAAACTCTACGTCTTGCGCGATTTGCCCAATGCCGACGAACCGCTGGATGCCGACTATTGTGTCGAGTTTTTGCGCGTGCTCGTGCCGGCTATGCAGAAAACATGTCTTGGAGGGAAAGCTTGATGAGACTATGACTGCGCCCGTCAGTGCCGTGCCCGTCTGGAAGCGGGCTTTTTGCCTCTGCCTCATGTGCACGGCTTTGACATGGACCCACAGCGTCGTTTCACGGAGGGAACGGCGCGCCGTTTCGGCAGAAGAGTGAATCGGACACGGAGGTCGTGATGGCAACCCGATTGAAATCGCCCCGGACGATACAACGCAAAAACACGCACAAGGAGAATCGACCATTCCAAGCCAGAATCATTGAAACAGCGCCCGCGCCTCGACTGACGCGCGGACAACGGATTTACGCTCGCAGCAGGCGTGTTTTGGAAGTCCTCGCGGCGTTGGTGTTGCTCGTTCTGACCGCGCCGCTCTGGGCCTTGACAGCATTGGGCATCAAATTGACTTCGCGCGGGCCAGTCATCTACACGCAGATGCGCATCGGCCGTAGGGGAAGGCCGTTCGTCATCTTGAAGCTCCGGACGATGATGGACAATTGCGAATCGTTAACGGGCCCGCGCTGGTGCATGCCGGACGATCCGCGTATTACCTGGTTTGGCTGGTTCTTGCGCAAGTCGCATCTGGACGAGCTGCCGCAGCTGATCAACGTGTTGCGCGGCGACATGAGTCTCGTCGGCCCTCGTCCCGAACGCCCGGAATTCGTCGCTGAGCTCGAGCAAGAGCTGCCCGGCTACCAGGGCAGACACGCGGTCTTGCCGGGCATCACAGGGCTCGCACAGGTGCAACTGCCGCCCGACACGGACATCGACACCGTGCGCCGCAAGCTGCGCTATGACTTGCACTATGTTCGGAATTTCGGGTTCCTGATGGACCTCAAGCTACTGGCTTGCACGGTGCTCCGTGCGTTAGGAATACCTTTCGCTATTGCCGGCAGACTCTTGTTCGTGCCGGGTGCGACAACGGTCGAAGGACCGGCGCATCGGACTCAATCTAACGCCGAGATGCAAACGGAAGAGAGATTGGCGGCGTAGAGAATTACTATGCAGTTCTTCGTCTTCATCCTGGTGAATGCCGCGTTGTTTATTCGGCCCGGCGAGCTGCTCGCGGAGCTGAGCGGGGTGCAGCTTTACCTGTACCTCATCCTCACTTGCCTCGTGCTGTCCATGCCGGTCGTGCTGAATCAGTTCACGCGCCGTTTTCCAGGAGTGCCGCCGATCGTGGGCTGTGCGCTGGCCCTGTTTCCAGCCATTCTACTGTCGCACGTCAGTCATGGCAGAATCGAAACAGCCGTGTTCGACGGTTTCGAGTTCTTCAAAGTCTTGGTTTATTTCCTTCTGCTGGTCGGCCTGGTCGACACCACGGCCCGGCTTCGACGCTTTGTATTCTGGACAGGCGTCTTTTCGGGCCTGCTCGCGCTGTTGACCGTGATCCAATACCATCGCACCATGGCCGCGCCGGTGCCGGTGCCTGATGAATCGGCGGACGTGCGCAAGGAGAAAAAAGCACATGGCTACGCGGTCAAGGAGCGGGTTTGGGATCCCGACCAAAGACGCAGCGTGGACCTGTATCGCATGTGCGGCACCGGCATCTTCAACGATCCGAACGACCTGGCGCTCGCATTCGTCACGGCGATCCCCATTTGCCTGTACTGGTTCACCGATCGCCGGCTGGGTCTGGCGCGCGGCCTTTGGCTCCTGCTGGCGTGCTTTTTCGTCTATGCGATGATGCTGACCCATTCGCGCGGCGGCCTGTTGGCGCTCATGGCCGGCTTGGGCGCGTTGTTTCACGCACGCTTCCGCACGCGCCGCACGGTCTGGCTCGGCGCCATTACGCTGCCGATACTTCTCGTCCTATTCGGCGGCCGCATGACTAACTTTGTGACCGACGAAGGCACAGGTCAGGGCCGCATCCAGCTTTGGAGCGATGGCCTGGACTTATTCCGCGAGTCGCCCCTCTTCGGCATCGGCATGGAGAACTATCGTTTGCGGTCGCGCTTGGTGGCGCACAATTCGTTCATCCACAGTTACGCCGAATTGGGCATGCTGGGCGGCACGTTTTTTCTGGGCGCATTTTTCTTTGCCATTGTCGGCATGCTGAAGGCGCGGGCCAGCGTAGACCCCACACTCCGCGTGGGGAGTTCGGACGACCCGGAATTGGACCGGCTGCAACCGTTTCTCACGTCGATGCTCGTGGCCTACGCGGCGGGCATCTTGTTCTTATCGCGCACTTACGTCGTGCCCACTTACATGATGCTCGGCTTGGCGACCGTGTTTCTCAGGCTGAAAACGGCGGCCGAACCGGTACACTGGATGCCGAGTGTCCGGTTTCCCCTGCTGCGTCTCGCTGGAGTCAGCATGGCGTTCTTGCTGGCCGCGTACGTGTTCGTGCGCGTGATGGTCCGCTGGTCGTGAGTGCTTTTTCTAACCACGGATAGCACGGATCGGCACGGATAGGAGTGCATGGATAGCTGAAGTTGTCATCAATGAACTGTTATCCGTGTTAATCCGTGTCATCCGTGGTTAGAAACTCCTGGGAATCGGCGCCGATGAGCATGACTATGGAGTTTCCCGGTACGTCGAGTGCAGCGGATTCAGCGGAGGGCGCGGCTGCTTCCCCTGCGGATGCCGCCGCAGAGGCGCGGGAGCAAGTGGCGGCGCAATTGCGACGCCGGGCGGTGCGCGGCGGCGTCTTGCTCATCATCACGCGCTTGCTCACGCAGATCTTCGTATGGGCCGGCACGCTCTTGACGGCGCGTTATCTCGATCCGTACGACTTCGGCATCATGGGGCTCGGCCTGCTCTTGGTCGAGCTGGCCGATCTTTTGGCCGAGGCAGGCGTCGGCAAGGCGCTCATTCAAAAGGAGAAACTGGAGCCGCGCGATCTGCGCGAGAGCTTCGCGATCACATGCCTCATCGCCGTGGTGTTGTACGGGTTGCTGTGGTTTCTAGCGGAACCGGTAGCTGTATGGTATGGCCGACCGGAGTTTCCGCCATTCCTGCGCATCCTGGCGTTGCACGTGCTGTTCTCGCCGTTCCTGGCGATCCCGTTAGCGCTTTTGGACCGGTCGCTCAGCATGGGCAAGCAGTCGGCGATCCACGTCTTGGCCGCGGTTATTCAGTCGGCGACGGTGCTTGGGTTGGCGATCGCCGGCTGGGGTTACTGGGCACTGGTGGTGGGCTCGCTCGGCCGGCGGTTCTTGGAAGTCGTCGCATTTTCGCTTGCTTCGGGATGGCGGCCGATACCCGCTATGCCCGGCAAACGCGCAA
The DNA here is from genome assembly GCA_022616245.1 of Gemmataceae bacterium. Taxonomy (GTDB): domain Bacteria; phylum Planctomycetota; class Planctomycetia; order Gemmatales; family Gemmataceae; genus JAKEFD01. Next base: position 34,993 of record JAKEFD010000103.1, on the reverse strand, counting down.
TTGGCTTCTTGTCGTTTGGCATACACATCAGCGTTGGCACGCTGCTGTGGTTCCTGTACAGCAATGTCGATCGCGGCTTTGTGGCGAAGTTCAGCGGACTGATCGAAGCCGGCTTGTACACGATGGCATTTACGCTGGTCACCATGCCGGCCGAGAAACTGACGGGCAACGTGAACAAGATCGCCTACCCGACGTTCTGCCGCTTACAGCAAGATCCGGAGCGGCTACGCGATTGGTTTCTGCGCTTGCTGGTATTGATCGGCTTTTTGGGCATGCCGGTCATGGTGGGCATGGCACTGGTTGCGGAAGACGGATTGGTGGTCGTGCTGGGCGAAAAATGGCGCGACGCGACGTTGCCGTTTCAATTGCTGAGTCTGGCAGGTCTGTTCAAAGTGTACAGCGTTCTCTTTCCCATGCTGTACACGGCTGTCGGCAGGCCGGACATCAACCTGAAATTCAACGCGGCTTGCGTCGTGTTGTTTCCGCTTGGGTTTTTCCTGGCCGGCTCGAACTGGGGGACCATCGGCGTATGCCTGGTGTGGATGGTGCTGTATCCCGTGGTCGTGGCGATCATGATCTCCTTGACGCGGAACCTGGCGGGCATCGGTTTGAACGACCTGCTGCGCTCGCAAGCGCGGATCGCCGCTGGGGTCGCGATCATGGCGGCGCTCGTGCTGGCAACCCAATGGCTTATGCAAGACGCCGACGCGCCGTTGCGTCTGTGCGCGGCCGTCGCGGTTGGCATGGTGAGTTATACGGGACTGATGTGGTTATTGTGCCGCGCCACCGTGCTCGCGGATGTGGGCCGGCTCTGGCGCGAATTGCGTGGTTAGGAATGAAACCGCAGCACATGGAGGTGCGCTATGCCGATGCGGGTAATTGCCGTGGCCGGGGCGCGGCCGAATTTCATGAAGGTCGCCCCGCTCTTGTGGGAAATCCAAGGCCGCGACGATATCGACGCCTTTCTCGTGCACACCGGGCAGCACTACGACGAACGCATGTCGCAGCTTTTTTTCGACGAGCTGCGCATTCCTAAACCCGACGCGAACCTGGAAGTCGGTTCCGGTTCGCACGCCGTGCAGACCGCGGAAGTGATGCGCCGTTTCGAGCCCATCGTCGAAAGCCAGCGGCCCGACGCAGTCGTCGTCGTCGGCGACGTCAATTCCACGCTCGCTTGCGCCTTGGTGGCGGCGAAACTCGGAGTGCCGGTCGCTCATGTCGAAGCCGGCTTGCGCAGCGGCGACGAGTCCATGCCCGAGGAAATCAACCGCCGGCTCACCGATGCGCTCAGCCGTTGGCTTTTCGTCAGTGAGCCGAGCGGTCTTGTCAATCTCCGCAAAGAAAACGTGCCCGAAGAGCGCCTTTTCTACGTCGGCAACGTCATGATCGACACGCTGCACGCCTGCCGCGAGCGATGTCAAAGCTCTCCCATTCTCGAAACGCTGTCGGTCGAAACGAAGAAGTACGCGGTGCTGACGCTGCACCGGCCGGCCAATGTCGATGAACCGGAAGTATTCGAGCGCATGCTGGCGGCGATTGCGCGCCTCCAACGCGAAATCCCCATTGTGTTTCCGGTGCATCCCAGAACGCGCCGAGCGCTGGTCGAAGCGCTGCCGCGCGGTCTGCCGCGACTCATTCTCACCGAACCCCTGGGCTACTTGGATTTCTTGAAGCTCGTGAGCCACGCCCGCCTCGTGCTCACCGATTCGGGCGGCGTGCAAGAAGAGACCACGGTGCTAGGGGTGCCATGCCTCACGCTGCGCGACAATACCGAACGGCCTGTGACCGTGACGCACGGTACGAACTGCCTTGTCGGCCGCGATCCCGACCGGATCCTCTCGGCGGCGCTGTCGGCGCTTGGCTCGCCGTCCATCGGAGCACGGCAACCAGACAAATGGGACGGCGAAGCCGCGCAACGTATCATTGATGTGCTCACCGCGGGACGGATTGCCAAACCGTCCAACAGGAAGACAATGGGGGCCAAAGAAAGGCTTTCCGCATGACGCCAAGGCAGCTGCTTTTGGTTACGTATCATTTTCCGCCATCGGCCGCCAGCGGGTCGTTTCGGCTGTTGGGATTCGCGCGGCACTTGCCCACGTCGCACTGGCAAGTCACAGTGGTGTCGCCACCGGAGTTGCCTTGGGAGCCCGTTGATGCGGGCTTGTCGCGGCAAGTGCCGCCGGAGACAACAGTGTGCCATGTGCCCTATCCCAAGGCCGCGCCCAAGTTTCTCCGCTGGGCGGCGCCTTACGCCGTGTGGCTGCCGCGCGCCTGGCGCGTGTGCCGCACACTCGCGGACAGCGCACATTTCGACGCCGTGCTCACATCCGGCCCGCCGCACAGTGTTCACTGGGTCGGATTGAAGTTGAAGAAGCGCTTTCGGCTGCCATGGTTCGCCGACTTTCGTGATCCCTGGGTGCACGCCAACCCGGTCTACCGCTTTCGCGGCATGAAGCGGCGCTGGTGGCAGTACTGGGAAAGAAAAGTGCTCAAGTACTCGGATGCGGTGCTGGCCAACACTCCGGGCGTAACTAACGCGTTGCGAACTGCCTATCCGCGCTTCGCGGCCAAGATGCATACCTTGACGAACGGCTTCGATCCCTGGGAAAGCGCCATGGTGCGGCCCTATGGAGGTCGAAGCGAGCTACACTTGGTGCACGCGGGCGAACTCTATGCAGGCCGTGATCCGCGTCCGTTGCTCGACGCCCTTGCGCGATTGCACTCGCAAGGCAATAGCATTCACTTCGAGATTCTTGGTCGAAACTCCACGACGGGGTTGGAACTGGATGCGGAGATCGAACGCCGCGGACTGTGCGACAAAGTCCGTTTTCGCGGCCAGTTGCCCTATCAGCAAGCGCTCGACGCCATGGCCGGCGCGGATGTGTTGTTGCTGCTGGATTCGCCGGGCCGGACGCTGGGCGTGCCGGCCAAGCTCTACGAGTACTTTGGCGCGGGCCGGCCCATTCTCGCGTTGGCCGAGCCGGACAGCGACGTAGCCAAGGTCCTGGCGGATAGTGGGGTGCCCTATCGCTTGGCAGCGCCGCGCGACGCCGGCGCCATCGCCGATGCGCTCGCGGAGCTAACCAGGATCGCAATCAGCAATCAGGAAGCGCAGCCGCCGGAGCAATTTACGCGCGCGCACTTGACAAAGACATTAGCGCACATGCTCGAGGGCCACCGCATTGTCCGCGCGAAGGTGCGCGTCGTCCGCAAGCCGGTGGAGGAGACCGTATGACTTTGGAAACGCCCGGACGACTGCGTGTCGCACACATCACCGGCTGCCTTGAAATGGGCGGGCAGGAGAATCTGCTCGTCGAATTCGCGCGCCATGCCGACCGCGACCGCTTCGACTTGCGCTTTCTATCGCTGGCGGACAAGGGGCCGCTGGCCGCTGCGCTCGAGGTCGAAGGCTGGCCGGTGACGGCGCTCAACACGCCGGAAGGTTTGCGGCCCGGACTCATCCTGCGGGTGGCGCGCTGGCTCAAAGAGAACACTATCGACGTCATTCACACGCACAACAATCGGCCGCTCATCTATGCCGCGCCGGCATCGCGGTTGGCGGGAGTGCGTCGCCTCATTCATACGCGCCATGGCCAAGGCGTCGGCATATCGTCGCGGCAGGCATGGCTGACGGCGCTGGCCGCCCGCTGGGCAGACGCCTTTGTGTGCGTTTCCCAGGACAGCGCCCGCATGGCCCAAGAGGAAGGCGTGCCCGCAAATAAAGTCCGCATCCTCTGGAACGGCATCGATACCAAGCGATTTTCGTTCTCCGGACCCCAACGCGATGGCCCGGCCGTGCTCGTGGCGCGGCTTACACCCGAGAAAGACGCGGCAACGCTTTTGCGCGCCGTCGCCCTGGTGCGGCAAAGCGATCCAGGATTTCGACTGGAGATTGCTGGACTGGGCCCCAGCATCGATGATCTGGAAAAGCTGTCCGAGCTATTGGGGCTGGGCGATTGCGTGCGGTTTCTCGGCATCGTGCGCGACGTGCCGGCGCTCTTGGGGCGGGCGAGCATGCTGGTCTTGTCGTCGTTGTCGGAAGGCATCCCGCTCACCGTGCTCGAAGCGATGGCGCGCGGCCTGCCCGTGGTGGCCACCAAGGTCGGCGGCATTCCCGAAGCGGTCGAGGATTGCCTCACCGGCATCCTTGTGCCGCCGCGCGATCCGGACGCATTGGCGGAAGCGATGTCGACGCTGCGCGGCCGGCCGACCGTGGCCCGCGCCTTGGGCAGGGCCGGGCGCGAGCGCGTCGAACAGCATTTCGACATTCGCCGCATGGTAAGCGCGTACGAGGCGCTTTATCTTCAACCACGGATAACACGGATGACACGGATGGAACGGGAGCAGCCCAAGTCACTCCAATCCGTGTAATCGGTGTAATCCGTGGTTGGACAAGTGCGACAAGGAGGTCGCCATGCACGTCTCGGTCATTGTGCCGCTATTCAACAAGGCGAAGTATGTCGAACGCGCCTTAACATCGATCTCCGCTCAGACCGCGCACGATCTGGAAATCCTCGTCGTCGATGACGGCTCGACCGACGGCGGCGGGGATATTGCGGAACGGTTTGCAGATACGCGCTTGCGGCTCATCCGCCAGACCAATGCCGGACCCGGCGCGGCCCGCAACCGCGGCTTGGCCGAAGCGCGTGGCGAGTACGTCGCCTTTCTCGACGCCGACGACGAATGGCTGCCCGATTATCTCGAAAAGAATCTCGCGTTATTGAAAGGAAACGACGCGGCCTGCGCAGCCGCAGGGTACAGCCTTGAGCCGGACGGCAAACTCACCTGGCCCATGTGGCAAGCGCGCGGACTGCGCGACGGCGTCGTCCGCATCGATCCCAACAGCGATCCCGCGTTCGTCGTGCACCTGCTCGCTTATCTGACGCCTTGCACCACACTGGCCCGGACCGACGTGGTGCGGCGCTACGGCGGCTTTTATGACAAAGGGCGCTGCCTCTACGGCGAAGACGCCTTCCTTTGGCTGCAGGTGTTGCTCAATCATTCGGTAGCCGTATCGCTCGAGCCGCGCGTGCGCATCCACGCTGACGCCTCGGGACTAAGTCGTAACCTGCGCGGGCCCAGACCCGTTGAGCCGTTCTTGCTTGAACCAGAACCGGTCCAGATGTCTTGCCCCGAGTATTTACAGGACCTCTTGCGTGACGTGCTGGCGATTCGCGCCGGCAAAACGGCGTGCATGCTTGCCTACTGGGGACAGTGGCGTCAGGCGCGCGAACTGTTGCGGCGATTCTGCCCCTGGTCCGCGTGGCGCTTGCCCTACTTCGGCATGGCACAACTGGCAGCCAACCCGGTTGGGGCCGGGGCGGGCCGACTATTGCGCTTACTTAAAAGAGCAGGATAGGACGGGTTCGCATGGATTCGTAACAGCCACGCGCAACGAAATCGTCGCCCTAAGTCCTTGTCCATGCTTACTGTTGCGGGATTCATTGCGCCACACACCCACACCCCCCTGCCTGAACGAATATGGAAATCGAAAAGGCTGCTTATTAGTGTCCACTAATGCATGCACACGAGGAGGGGCGCCATGACAGTCGTGCATCTTGTCGCCTCGCCCTTCTTCGGCGGCCCCGAACGGCAAATGCTCGGCCTTGCGCTGGCCCTGCCTGCGGCGTTCGAATCGCGCTTTCTCTCGTTCTTCGAGCGCGGCTTGTGCTTGCCGTTTCTGCATCAATTGCGCAGTCATGGCTTTATGGCTAAGGCCTTGGAGCACAACGCGCCGCGCATCAACGCCTGTGTCGGTGAAGTGGCGGCCAAGCTGCGCCAATGGAAGGCAGACTTGCTCCTTTGCCACGGTTATAAGCCCGATCTGGTCGGCTGGCTGGCGGCGCGGCGCGCGGGCGTGCCGGTGGTCTCCGTGTCGCGCGGCTGGACCGGTGCTAACTGGAAAGTGCGCCTCTACGACTGGATGGACCGCACGGTGCTTTTCGCAATGGATCGCGTGATCTGCGTTTCCGAAGGCCAGGCTGCCAAAGTGCGCAAGTTGGGCGTGCCGGCGGAGAAAGTGCGCGTAATCCGCAACGCCATCGCCGCCGCCCGTTTCGAGCACCGCGACCAGACCAAGCGCGCGGACTTGGAAGCACTGTTCAAACTCCCCAGTGTAGTAGGCACACTCCGTGTGCCGTTGTCTGCGGACGGCACACGGAGTGTGCCTGCTACATTGTCGCCCTCTGGGAGCGGGGAGGGGACGCCGCGGGTGCTTGTCGGCGCTGCGGGCCGGCTCAGCCCGGAGAAGGGCTTCGCAGACTTGATCGATGCCGCCGCTATGGTCCTTGCCGATCATCCCGAGGCCGGCTTCGTCCTCTTCGGCGACGGCCCGTTGCGCGACGATTTACAAATGCGGATCGAAAACCGTGGACTTACCGGCCGATTCGTCCTCGCCGGCTTTCGTGACGACCTCGACGCGCTATTGCCGAACCTGGACGTGTTCGTGCAATCCTCCTACACGGAAGGTTTGCCCAACGTGGTCTTGGAAGCGCTCGCGGCCCGCGTCCCCGTCGTCGCCACTGCGGTCGGCGGCACGCCGGAAATCTTGCACGACGGCGAAACCGGCTTTCTCGTCGAGCCGCGCGATTCAACAACACTCGCGCGGCGTATCGGGGATTTTCTCGCGGACGAGGAGTTGCGCAAGCGCATGGACCAGGCCGGTTGCCAATTTGTCCGCGCGCAGTGCACATTTGCGGCTCAGGCGCGGCAATACGAAGCGCTCTTCGCAGAACTCGGGGCAAGCAAGCGCGGCCGGCGCAGAATGGCGGCTTGACGCATCAGTGAAGTACAATTCGTTTGATGCCAAGCTATCGCAAGAAACGGCCCGATCCCGCCCGCGTCCGCCGCGCCGTCTACCCGGAAGGACCGGGCCGGCCCGCCGCCCTCTTCCTCACGAACTCGAACCACGGCGAACTCTTGTGCGCTTGGGATTCGTCTACGTTTGAAACGGCAATCGATTTCGAACTGGTGGACAAGGCGCTGTCGTCGGCCATTCGCCGCTTGCTACGCTCGGAAGGGCTTGTCTTTGACTGCATGGCCGCCGCCGTGAGCCACGCCAAGCAACAGGGCTGGCCGGCGATGGCGCAACACTAGCCCGACGCGTTAGCGAGGGCGACGGGTGGCCCGAGGAGAATGCAATTCTTTGCAATGACTCAGGCCGTGACCGTTGCCAATTAATGAACCTTCCGCGCGGGACGCCGTCCCGCCCTTGCTTGCGCGTCAGACTCGTCTGGCGACGCGACTCTGCCTGAGTTGATGCTCACGGATCAATCGATCCGGCAAACTCGGCAACCCACTTCTTGCCCATCTTTCTCGGCAGATAGTAAACGCGATTTCCGCCAATAACTCCGCCATTCGCCGAGCCGCCCGCATTGAAGATGACCACCTCAATTGGCGCGTCGAAATGTCCCGCTTTCTTTTGCGTAAGGTCAAACTTATCCAATCGGATTCCCAGGAGTCGCGGCTTAAACGCCGTGCATTTCGTCGTGCTTAGACTCCGATCGACTTCGAAGCCCGTAACCGACGGGTTGAACCATTTCGGCCAAGCGAATGTCTGTCCGTCGACCAAGGCGAATCTCGTATCGCCTGGCGTGCCATAGAATTCGCGATCTCTTTTCAATTCTGGGTCGGTCAGCACGGCATTGACAGTCGCCTGTAGTATCTCATGTGCGTCCTCGGAAAGAGGAATCTGCTTGGGCGGCGGATCAGGAGCCAGTGGCTCGATTTCTTTCTTCGGTTCGTCCACCTTCTTTTCTTCGGGCTCAGGCGCCGCATCCTTCGCCGCCTCTCGAATCTGCCGTTGTTCCTCCTCAATGTAAAGCATGGGCTCGGCCAACAGCACGCAGCGCCGGTCCTTGGCGTCCGGCGGGCGGTAATCCACAGCCATGAGAATCGGCTGCCCGTCGTCAATTTCAATCGTTCCAGACAGCGAACTCTTGCGCAGGTTCGGGGAATCCAGTTCAAGTTGCTTGCCGGTCGCCCTGTCCAGGACTTTCGCTTTGTTGATCCCTACCAATTGAGAAATTCGCTGGACGATTTTTAAGACCAGCGAATGCCTATCCGGGCAAATAGTCGGTTCGACCTGAAACGCGACCCCTTCCAGCCCCGTCCGGTGCATTGGCCACTGCTGTTCGGCCGGATTGCCAGGACTCGGAACATAGTCAAAGGACCTTTGATGCGAGAGAAAATCGACCCGCTGTCCGGAGCGCACTTTGATCTGTTCTCCGTTTTGCACAAGCTTTTGCTTTTTGACTTTCTCGACCAGAGATTGAGTTATTGGAACCAAGCTGGGCTCCTTCCCTTCTTTGGTCTTCTTGAAAAGTGGAGCTATTTCCTTGGCGTAAAACTCTTGATCGACCTCGTACAAACTCGCATTCATAACGACCGCGACGTCGGCCAAGTGGCGCAAATCGTCCAAACGAGATGCGATTGCGCGCTGCCCCGCGGCCCCTGTGAAGACTCTGAGCACCGTTCCATTAAGGACCTGAACCCGACTTTCAACGTCTGCAGTCAAGTCGTTGTGAATCAAGCGCACTAGCAAAGCCGCGCCGTCGTTCGGACCGATATCCTCCAGGTCGTACCAATCATTGCCGGCCCAAGTACTCGCGGCCCTGCGCCGAATGCTTGGCAGAATGAACTCGGCCTCCCTCACTAGATCGCGTACGTCGTACTCCTTGGTATGGGCCCCGGCTTTGAAAGTTGTAATGGTCACGCCGCTTGGCCCGATCACATAGTCGCCGTCATTGGTCGGAATCTGCGAAACCAAAACGCGGAGTGCAGTGTAAAGTGTCATTACTTTTGGATACAGCGGCAGGCGCACCGAAGTCTTGGCGGCTTCCGGCAAGTCCTTCGCGAAGGCCTTCTCATCGATCCGCAACGACACTTTCTTCTCTTTGGACATCCGGCTTTCGATTTTCTTCAACATCTCGACAAGCGGTGTATCGACAGCCGAGATTCCGTCAGTTTTGATGACTTGGGTCAGGCGCTGCTCGATCTCTTCGATCTGTTTTTTCTCTTCTTTGGAGGGAAATGCTTGGGGCTTGGCTTGTCCGAATGCCGTCGACAAATGTGCAATCGAGATACACAAAGTGAGGAAAACGGTCCGCATTCGAGGATTCATGTTATCGTTCCCTTGGTAGATTGCACGTTCAACTGTGTTAAATGGGATTGCGCACCGCTGGCCGCCGCCTTTTCCGCCGGATGCGCCAATAATGCCAGGCAAAGATCAGAAAGCCCAGCGCCGCGGGGCCGCCGACGATGTAGCGCCAGGGTTTGGGCGGCGGTATGTCCCAGATGCGGATGGTCGGCGCGGCTTCGCTCATCACTTGCGTGATGAGGTATCTTGAATCGCTGACCGAGTATCCCGCAGGACTCAAATCATTTTCCAAACGCGCGAGTTCCAGTCCCGATTGCACGTCAACTATCGCCAGGCAGTGTTCCGTTTGGGGCAGACGTATTTTCGGCAGGAGCAAGTTGCGAAGGCTCTCCCAAATCCCTTTGCGCGCTTCATTCGATTCATTGAGATTCATGCCGGCAACCAGCAATTCACCTTTTGGAGACACCGAATGGAGTCGGCGAAAGTTTGGCACGGCGATTGTTCGAATAGTCGCGCCGGTGCGTGGATCCAAAAGTTCCACTTGTTTCTTGTCGGGCCAGAACAAACCGACGGTCGGCCTGACGTGAACCGGATGCCAAGGCCGCCAGCGCGTCCGGCTCTTGCGCTCCCAGAGCTGCTCGCCCGTGTGTGTATCGAAGCTGGCCAAAATCGTCTCCTCCTGATCACGGAAAGTCGTCGCGAGTGCAATGACTTCGCGCGAATCGGGTGAGAAGGCGACCAATTCGACGTTGGACGCCGCGGATGCCATGCCGAGTTTTTTCCAGGTGGTGCAATCCCAAAACTTCAACCGCGAAATGCCCTCCTCATCCTCAAACCAGCTGACGACAACCTTGCCGTCCGGCGAAAAATGCAGGTAGCGACTCTTTGGATGACAATCCAAGGGCAGAATACGCTCCCAGGTGCGTGTGTCCCAAACTGTCCAAGCTGCGACTCCGTCCTTGCCGGCAATCGCGGCGCACACTTTTTCACCGTCGGGCGCAAACGTCAACTCAACGGCAAGGTTGTGAAATGTCTGGACGACTTGTTTCTCTTCGATGCTCCAAAGGTCGATTGCAGAGAGCGGATCGTTTCGCAACGCAATAGGAAGAAACCGGCTGGACGGATCAAAGTCGCAGCCATGAACCATGCCGGCAAACTCTTCGATACTTTTTCCAGTGGCCGTTTCAAATAGCTGAAGTTTGCTCGAGTCCTGCGCGGCGAGATACCGGCCATCGGCGGAAAAGCACAGGAGCCGCAGGTCGCTTTTGTCCAGTTCGAGGCGAACTTCTCGCTCCTTGTGAAAATCGACGAGCCCAACTTTGCCGCCGTCCAGTTCGCAAAACAAAAAGCGACCGTTCACATAGGGAGGCGTCCACACCGTATGGACATGCGCGTTGTCGAAGAAAAAGGGAATCTCGCATCCGAGCTCGAGGTCCCAGAGCTTAACTGGGCCGAAAAACTCAAGCCTTTCACCAAGCGGCCGCACGGCCTGGAGCACCACCACGGGACGCCCACCGTATTGGCCCATGGCGTGCGGACGGCAATCGCTAGGGATCAGCCAGCGCGGCTCGGGCGGCAACCAATGCCAGAGCAACGCGCCCAAGCCAAAAAGCACGGCGAGAAAGAGGAACCAACAAAGACCGCGGCGGACACTGGGACGCGACATGAGTGATCGCGCTAGTGAAGTTCGCTTCCCCGGGACATTGTCTATCATTTGCTCGAACCGCTCAATATCGATCCTTGCAACACGAGCCCGCCGCGCTAGCAAGGGCGACGGGTGGCCCGAGGGGAATGCACCCCAGTTCCTCGTTCCCAGGCTCTGCCTGGGAACGCTTGTCCGCGAGGCTCTGCCTCGATACGTAGCGAACTTCGATGCGATGCGAACATAGAGGCAGAGCCTCTAGGAATGCGTTCCCAGGCAGAGCCTGGGAACGAGGCTCCGCGCACGGGATTCCGCCTCGCCTTTGCTAGCGCGTCGGGCTTGTGTGTCGGCTCGTGCCGATCAGGGCCGGCGTTCCACGGAAACGCCGGTCAGGAACCCGCCGTCGTTCACCAAATCGCGCAAGCGGACGCTGGACTTTCCCGTCCATTCGAGCCGGGCGCCGTCACGCTGGAAGCGGCCGGTTTCGAGCAGTTCCTTCGCCAGCTTGAACCACACTTTTTCCTCGTCAGCCATGGGGCCTTCCTTGACTTTGGCGGCGGCTCGCGCGACGAGTTGTTGCGCCGCCTTTTCCAAGATCTGGGTTTTCTCCGGCGTCTGGGCGTCAAGCACGAAGCGCACGGGCCGGTCGTCGCCCAGCTCGATGCCGACCGTCAGGAAGCGGGCATGATCCAGGATCGTCTCTATTTCCGGAATGTCTTTATGGTCGTTGGCAAACGTCTTCGCGTAGTAGGCGTCGGAGTTGTCGAGCACCACGGCGAAGGGCCCATGCTCGACCTGTTTCCAGCCGCTGCCCCAGTGGCGCTTCCGCGCCTGCGCCGCGCCGTCCAGAAGTTTCGCGGGTGCGTTCTCGTTCTTATCAATCACGAATACGAGCGTGCGCTTATCGGGCTGGAACAAGCTAACGGGGAGCGGTCCCAAGACGGGGACCGTCCCCAAGTGGAGAATGGTCGTGTCGCCGTGCTTGGTTTCCTTCATTTCTTCAAGAAACGGACGCAAAAGCGCTTTGCCGTCGACGTCTTTGTGAAAGCGCACAAGCATTGTCGAAGTGCCGAACATCACGCTGCGGCTGCCAGGCGTGCCGTCGCCCTTCGAGGTGATGTGCTGGTTGGCGACGATCTGTTCCATATTCTCGAGGCGCACCACGTCGGGCAGGTCGATGCCTTGCTTCTTCACTTCGCGGACGACTTCTTCCACCATCTTCTGGAAGCGTTCCATGCCGGGCTGCCGCACCCACTCGGAAGGGCGGGCGGCGAACAAGCCCTTGGCGTCGGGGACAATGTAGCCAATCTCGTAGGGCACAGGCGTGGCTTCCCTTTCCCCGGCCCCCTCGGTCTGAGCGCGAGGGGGGTGAGCGGGACCGCGCCAGGCGCCAACCAAGAGGGCAGCGCCGGCAAGCAAAGCGACGAAGAGGCCCCGCCAAGCCGCCGACAGCGGCCGGCGATTCTGAGTTCCGTGCAACATGCGAATCCTCCGCAAGAAAGCCCCGCCGGTCATGGCGGGCGAGAGCAAGGCCTCTGCCGGCTTCCGTGCCGGCATGCGCAAGGCCAAACGTACCAAAGCAAACTTGTAAGCGGTGCGGCCGCCCGTGGCAGCCGCGGCCAGATCATCCGCCGCCACTTCCTGTCGCCAGCGCAACTGCGCCGCCAGCCGGTGCACCAGCGGATGATACCAGTGCAGGGCCCGGCACAGGTTGCCGAGCAGGCCCCAAAGAAAATCGCGATGGCGGACATGGGCCAATTCGTGCGCGAGCACGGCGCGGCGCTCATCGTCCGGCCAGGCGCGCCACTCGGCCGGCAACAGCAATACCGGTCGAAGCCAGCCAAACGTGGCCGCCAGACCCGGCTCGTCGGTTTCGCGCAGCTCGATCGAGGATCGAAGTTCAAGCGCGGCGCACAGCGCTTGCATCTCCTCGAGAAGCGCGTGGTCGCTGATTGGCCGGCTGTTTCGCCGCAAGCGCTCGAGCAGGAGAAAACTCCACAAGAGGCGCGAACCAGCTACAACTAAGCACACGGCATAAAAGAAGGCGGCGCAGCGCCAGCCCCAATGACTGGCAGATTCCGCAGACAGGCTTCCTCGAAACGCGCTTAGCCAAGCGAACAAGTCGAGACCGGACGAGTCGCCCTCGGTCGTTTCGACTGACACGACCTGGTCGCGCGCGTCCACGTCCAGCTTCACGATCGTTGAAGCGTCGGCGCGCTGTCCTACGCCGAAGTCGGGCCAGGGCACAACGGCAGCGACCGACAGCAAAAGCACGAGGAGCATTCCCCAGGCGCCGATTTCCACTCCGGCGCGAGCGTTGCGCCGGCCGCACCAGGCGGCCAATGCCAGCGCCGCCAACGCGACGACGCTGACGCGCACTGCCAAACAAAAAAGGTCCAAACCCAGCGCATTTGTATCCAGGAGGTTCATGAGCGTTCCTCCTGCAAGATGGATTCCAGAAAAGCACGTTCGCGTTGGTTTAGCGGTCGCTGTTCAAGCAGTCGCAAAAGCAGTTGTTCGCGCGAGCCGCCGAAGACGCGCTGGAGGACATCGCCGAGCAGCCTGCCGGAAACCTCCTCATAAGGCCGCGCGGGAGCATAGAGGAAGGGTCGCTCCTCGTTCGCCTGCTGCAAAAAGCCCTTCGCGTGCAGGATACGCACGAGCGTGGCCACGGTCGTATAAGTGAGGTCGCGGCGTGGGGCCAGGCGGTCGCGGGCGTCGGCGGCAGTGAGCGTGCCGTGCTTCCAGAAGACTTGCATGACCTCCAGCTCGCGCTGGGTCAGGTCGGCGGCGCGCGGTCTCGACATGGGACGGCCTCCTTTCCGTCGGATGTTTGGGGAACCAAATTTGGTTTTGCAAATATCCGAAAAGGGGCCGCGCGGTCAAGAGCAATTACGCGTGCTGGGAAAGCATGCCGACATCGGCAGCTTCTTTGACGCCGCGCAGCGCGGGATTGATCTCATTCCAGGGACCGGCGGCGATCGCGAGGAGCGCCGGACAAAGAAGCGCTAGTCTCCAACCTTTCTGTAACGCTCAATCGTTTCACTTCTTGACAGCCTCCGGTTCACGTTAAAGTCAACGACCACTCCCATTCCGCGCCCGCTGGAGGGTACTCTCATGCGCACTTCTTGGTCTTACGTGTGGTCAACAGTCCCGCGCTCGCGCGTCGGGCTAGTGTTAACAGTCGTTCTGGCCGCGACTTTGGGGTCTGCACGATTGCTCAGTCAAGCGCCCAGCGCGCCGGTCAATCCGTATCCGTACGCGGCAGACGAGCCCAAGGCAAAAGTTTTCTCGTTGTCCAAAGCGGCCGAGTATCTGGACGGCGTGGCCCGGTTTTGGATGCAGCCCAACTCGTGCGGCGCTTGCCATGCCAATTTTGCCTATCTCATGGCCCGGCCCCTGTTGGGCGAGACGCCCCTCGTCGCCGAAACACGTGCGTTTCTCGAACGGCGCAAGGAGGCCAACCCGCGCGTATTCTCGTTCGATGCCGAAGCCGTGGGCGTCGCCTTCGCCCTGGCCTGGGACGACGCGCACAATGGCCGGGTTCTGAGGCCGAAGACCAAGGCGGCGCTGTTTCGCATGTGGGACGGGCAACGTGGGGACGGCACCTGGCCGCGCCTGGGCTGCGGCGAATGCGTTCCATCGGAAAACGACAAGCACTACACGGCGGCATTGGCGGTCTTGGCGACCGGCTTGGCGCCGGACGGTTACGCGAAAACGCAAGAACCCAAGGATAGGCTAACACTGCTCCGCCGTTACTTTACCAGGACCCCCCCAAAAACCCTCCACGATGAGGCGCTGCTCTTGTGGGCCTCGCTGTACGCGGACGGCCTGTTGACCACGGCGGAACGCGACAACTCCATTCGATCTCTGTTGGCGCGGCAGCATAGCGACGGCGGCTGGAGTTTCGCCGACTTGATGGTCCGGCCCAGGCCGAATTCGCCTTTGCAGAAAAGCGACGGCTATGGCACCGCGCTCGTGCTTTTTGTATTGCGTCAAGCCAGCGTGCCGGCGGACCGGCCCGCCCTGGCCAGCGGCCTCAACTGGCTGCGGAACAACCAGCGCGCTTCGGGACGCTGGTTCACGCCGACCGACACCGCGGGTCATCCGACCGAAGGCCAGGTCGGCGCCCGCGACCTCTATGTGCAAAACCTCGGCACGGCGTTCGCCGTCTTAGCGCTCAAGGGGCCGGGGCCCAAAAGAACCGCCGCCGTCGATCACCAGCGCGTGCTGTCCGATGCAGCCTTGACGGCGCTTGTGCAAGAGGCCAATCAATTCATTCGACAGTCGTTGCAAGATCTGTCGGCGAAAGGCGTCGTCGACATTCGGGCCAATGCCCTTTTGCTGGCGCTGGGTGCCCAAAACCGCATGGGCCAAAAAGACCTGGAGGCCCGGGTGCCGGCGACGCTTCGGGATGTCGCCTTGACTCTGGCCCAGGAAGCCAAGCAGAGACCGAGTAATCTTGCGCCGCTGTTAAAACTTGCAGACTCACTGAGCCGGTTTCCAAACCTTGATTCCGATCCCGATGCCAAACTGGTTCGCTTTCGACTGCAAGATCAATTCGATCATGATGACGTGGTCACCTTGTTCGGCGGATGCGGGATCCACAAAGGGCAGCACCGGATCGAAGCAACTCTCGCGAAATACGCTCATCCAAAAGCGCCTTTGACTTCAGTCGAAAGTGACAAGCTCGAGCTTGTGGCCTACAAAGTCGCTCTCTTGGGGGAGTTTAACCGCGAGCTGGATGAGCTAGTTGCCTCGCGCGGCCAGGAAAAGCGCAAGCAGTGGGTCGGCTTCGCCGATGACCTGAGCGATCGCGGTTGGGAATTGGCCGGCGAGATTCGCAGCGGGAGGTTCGATGCCGCGAAAACGGCGTTGCAACGAGTGCAGAACGCCTGCATATCATGTCACGCGCAGTTCCGGGACTGACGCCGTTAGGGCTTTGCGCCGGGGAACCAATTGATGTCTTTGACGAACACAACGTTTTTTGCGCGAAGGTTTCGCTCATGGCATTGCCTTCGAGCGCTTGCGTTTCACTTCGGCAACAATATCGAGAATCGTTTTGCCGCTGTCCTCATCTTCCTTATCCCACTCGCGTAACTTTTCAGCAGTTATCTGTTCTTTCGCCAACGCGTGCACGGCTCTGCGAAAGGCATCGCGCTCGGACTCTGCAGCCTTGAGTTGTTTCTTTAAGAAAGCGTTCTCTTTCTTCAGATCGCGCAGTTCATTCTCGTTCGGATTCGGTTTCTTGCTCGCCGCCATGACGTTCTCCGATGTTGAGGAGGACTCCCTTGATTCTAACAAAGACAAAACGCTGAGAAACGACAATCGATGAGGATAGCTTGCGAAAAAAATCGTTTGCCCCCACACTGGCCGTCGGCTATTATCAACATTCGTATCCCATTGCGCGCATCTCGCGCCCCAATTGTCTTTAGCGGTTTCTCGTTGCGTTTTGCAAGATTTGCCGGTTAAGTGCGAACAATTCGTAGCCATTCGTTCCGACGGGAGGGAAGCCATGAAATGCCCTTGCTTGAAGATCGCATTGGGAATTGGTGTGTTGGTGTTGGCCGCCCTGGCCACCCATGCGCTCGTGAATCAATTGCAGCAACCAGACGTGTCCGTGCCGGCGCCGCAATTTGTCGCCAGTCCAGAAAATCCGGTCGGCCAGCCGCAGCCGGCTTGCCAGGAAAACCGACAATCGCCGCGCGGCCCCGTTGCCGATTACTACACGCTGTCCGCGCCGCACACGCACGGCAACCTGACCGTCTTCCTTGTACACGGACCGAGCACCTTGACCGAAGCAAAGTTCATCACGTTGTCCGAAGCACTTGCGAAAGGCCTGGCCATCGTGCATGAAACGCGCACCAATACGCTGCAAGTGGAGAATCGCTCCAACCAAGAGCTGTTCCTGCAATCGGGCGACATCATCAAAGGCGGCACGCAGGATCGCACGATCCCCCACGACATTTTGATCAGCTCGAATTCGGGACGCACGCCGGTGAACATTTTCTGCGTCGAGGAAGGCCGCTCCGGGCCGCGCGGCGCCGAGCCGGCCACCCATTTCTCCGGCGCCAAAGAAGCGTTGCCGAGCAAAGACCTGCGCATGGCCGCGCTCCATGGCAACAACCAAATGGAAGTGTGGAACGCCATCCGGCGCACGCAGAGCAACCTGTCCCAGAACATAGGCGCAGCGGTCAACGGGCCCGCTTCGCCCACCAGTCTGCAGCTCACATTGGAAAGCCCCAGCGTGCAGAAGAGCGTTCAGGCGCCCGTAGATGCGCTGACAGGCGTGCTCGGCGACTCGAACGACGTCATCGGCTGCGCGGTGGCGATCAACGGAAAAGTGCATTGCATCGACATCTACGCCTCGAGCGAGTTGTTCCGCGCTGCCTGGCCGCGCCTCTTGCGCGGGGCCGCGATCGCGTCGCTGACGGAACGACCGCAGCAAGACGCGCCGGCCGCGACTGGGGAGAGCATTGAGAGATTGCTCACCAACCTCGACTCCGGGAACATCACGCAGCGACAAGTTTCCAACCGAATACTTTTGGTGCAGCAAGAAACAGCGGAACACGTTTGCTTCGATGCTTGTGACCAGAATCGCGGCAATCTGGTGCTGCACCGCTGCATTTTGGTGAAGTAGCGGCTGTGACTTCCAAAAAACCGCAGAGGCGCGGAGGAACGCAGAGAGAATTGGGCAGTAGTCGATCCAAGGGGCGGACCCATTGTGGTCCGCCCTACTTTTTTGCAATCACCTCCCCAGCTTTCCAATTCGGGGCGAAGTCAGCAATAAGTGCCGCCTAAATTTGCTTGACATCTCTAATGAGTCCATCATAATTTTCTCATCTCTCGCTTTTTAGCTTCCTCATACTTTGTTCGAAGGAGTCCCGTCATGTGCCGTACCCGGTCCCCTCACGTGCTGCGTTTACGTTGATCGAACTGCTGGTGGTCATTGCGATCATCGCCATCTTGATCGGACTGTTGCTGCCCGCGGTCCAGAAGGTGCGCGAGGCGGCCGCCCGCGCCCAATGTCAAAACAACCTGAAACAGATCGGCCTGGCTGCCCACAACTGCAACGACGTGCACAAGCGGCTCCCGCCCCAGTCCGCCACGTTTGGCGGCGCCTATTACGCTCCGCTTTTTTTCCATCTGTTGCCATACATCGAACAGGACAACGTGTACAAGTCGGCTGTCTGGCTCGACATCAATGGCGCGGTGGGGCAGCCCAAACCCAACCCTGCTTCCACTTTTAATATCGGCGTCATCTGGCCGACGTGGTCGTCGGTGAACAAAGGGGACAACTCCTGGCTACGGCAGTCGAGAGTCTCGGTCTATCAGTGCCCGAGCGATTCCAGCCTGGGAACTTGCCTCGACTGGTGCAACGGCGACGCATCTTATGCCGGCAACTTCCTGGTCTTCGGCGGTGTGGACAACGTCACGAGGGCGCCCACGTCAGCCAATTTTGAAACCGTTTGGGATGGCCGTGGCAAGATTCATGCCACATTCCCGGATGGCCAATCCAATACGATCCTGTTCGCGGAAAAGTACGCGCGCTGCGATGGCAGCGGCAGCCCCGGCGGCACCTGGTGGATGCGCGGCGTCTTTCGCGGTTCCACACAAACACCGGGAACAGGCACCCAGGACAGCTACCCCGGCGACCGCCTCTCCGCAGTCTTCGGCGGCGGACGCGGACGCGACGGCGTAGTCTTCTTGAGGGGTACGGCCTCTCGGTTCCAAGTCCAGCCGCAAAACCCGACCGCCACTTCCGGCAACGGCGGGCGCTGCGACCGGCGCTTGGCCTCGACACCCCACAACGTGATGCAAGTTTGCTTGGGCGACGGCAGCGTCCGCAATCTGTCCGCCTCCATGGCGCCTGCCACTTGGGCTGCCGCCTTGACGCCCGCCGGGGGCGACGTGCTCAGCAACGACTGGCAGTAGCCGCTCTACTCTTCGTTTTGATCCAACTCCGACGCGTCGCAATTACTGACTGCGGCGCGCCGGAGTCGTTCCCACGTTGCCCAACCAAACCCGGAGCGACTGTTATGCGAGCACATAGACATCGAACTCGTCTTTCAACCGTTGCGATCGGCGCGGCAGTACTGCTTGTGGTCATGGGCTGCGGCGGGCAACGCGAAGGGACCGTGACCGGCAAGGTGCTGATTGAGGGCGCGCCGTTGCCAGGAGGACTGGTAACCTTTCGGCCCGCCGATCCTAAGCGGAACGCCGTGAGCGCGGAGCTCGATGCCCAGGGCAATTACCGGGCGGTTCTGCCAAGCGGCGAAGTCAAGGTCTGCGTCGATAACCGCGACCTTGAGCCGACGGGACCTATCGACTCTATCTTGCCGCCCGGCCTGCCCCCGACTGTTGCCAAAGCCTTGCAACCGACGAAATCCTCCCCGCAAGCGAGTAAGTCGTCCAGTCGCTTTGTGCGCATTCCGGAGAAGTACCACGACATCGAAACGTCGGAACTCAAGTTTACGGTGCAGGGCGGCAACCAGCAGCACGACATTGAATTGAAGAAGTAGTCGTGCAGCCCGAATGCAAGGTTTGCCGTAAAACTATCATCATGAAATCCCTTTGCTGCTTCGTCGTCATGTTGCTGGCGTGCCCCACTGTGCTCGCCCAATCTGAATCCGCCAAGCCCTCTGGTCCCGCCAAGGACCGCCCCAACATCATCATCATCCTCGCCGACGATCTGGGCTACGGCGACCTTGGCTGTTACGGTCATCCGCGCTTCAAAACGCCGAACCTCGACAAGCTGGCGGCGCAGGGCACGCGCTTCACGCAGTTCAACACCCCGATGGCCTTTTGCGCTCCGACGCGCGCGTCGCTTCTCACTGGCCGATATCCCATGCGCTGCAAAATGCCCAACAACCCCGCGCCGGACGGCGGACCGCAGGCCGACAAAGTTGCTTTGCCCGCCGACGAAATCCTACTTGCCGAACTCCTCAAGCGGGCCGGTTACGCCACCGGCATGGTGGGCAAGTGGCACCTGGGTCACCACGACGTCGCCTACTACCCGACCAAGCGCGGCTTCGACGATTACCTCGGCATCCTGTACAGCAACGACATGCGTCCGGTCCAGCTCGTTCAAGGCGAGAAGGTCGTCGAATACCCGCTCGTGCAGGCGACACTCACCGACCGCTACACGCAATGGGCCCTGGATTTCATCACGCGCAACAAGGGCCGGCCGTTCTTCTTATACTTCGCCCATGCCATGCCGCACAAACCGCTCGCCTGTTCCGAAAAGTTCTACAAGAAAAGCGGCGCGGGCCTTTATGGCGACGTCATGGCGGAGCTCGACGACAGCGTCGGCCGGCTCATGGCGAAACTCAAGGAGCTGGGTCTGGACGAAAACACGATCGTCATCTTCACCAGCGATAACGGCCCCTGGTACGGCGGCAGCAGCGGCGGACTGCGCGGCATGAAGGGCACGACCTGGGAAGGCGGCTATCGCGTGCCCTGCATCGTGTCCTGGCCGGGCAAGCTTCCCGCTGGCAAAACAAGCGCCGCTCTCACCACTACGCCCGACCTGTTTCCAACCGCCTTGGCCGCCGCCGGCGTCGATCCACCGAAAGACCGTGTCCTCGATGGCCGCAGTCTGTTGCCCATACTGACCGGCAAAGCGAAGGGAGTGCACGATGTCATCTTCAGCCATCAGGGCAATAAGATAGCCTCGGTGCGCAATGCGCGCTGGAAGTTGCACCTGGTTCCCGCGAAAGACAAGAAAGACCTGGCCGGCAAGAAATGGATCGACCCGCGCGGCCCCGACGGCGTCACCATCCTCGCCCCCTATGAGCAATCACAACCGGACGACTATCCCGGCCTGCGCACAGGCGATCCGACCAAGGCGCTGTCCCTTTTCGATTTGCAAAGCGACCCCGGCGAACAACGCGACGTGTCGGCGCAACACCCGGATGTTGTCGAGCGGCTGCGAAAGTTGCACGAGCAATTCTTGCGTGAGCTGAGCAACCCGCACAATTAGCTACCCTCAACTCATGCACACCTCGCGCTTCCTGATTTACGGCGCCAACGGCTACACCGGATCGCTGGTCGCCCGCGCAGCGGCGGCGCGCGGGCAGCAGCCGATTCTGGCCGGTCGAGATGCCCTAGCTCTGGCAACACTCGGCCGTGAATTGGCACTGGAACATCGCATTTTCGCGTTGGACAACCCGATCGCGGCGGCGGAGGGCATTCGCGGCGTGCGCGTGGTCCTGCACTGCGCCGGCCCCTTCGCACACACTTCCAAGCCGATGGCGGATGCTTGCCTCCTTACCGGCGCCCATTACTTGGATATCACGGGCGAAGTCAGCGTTTTCGAAGCCCTCGCCGCCCGCGATCAAGAGGCCAGAGCCGCGCAGGTCATGCTACTCCCCGGCGTCGGCTTCGACGTGGTGCCGTCCGACTGTCTGGCGGCCCATCTTAAGCGCCGGCTTCCTTTGGCCAACCGGCTGTCCTTGGGGTTCCAGACCTTCGGCCGGGTTTCGCGCGGCACCGCGACCACCATGGCCGAGAACATCGCCGGCGGCGGCCTGGTTCGCCGCGATGGCCTCGTGCGCTCCGTGCCGGCTGCCTGGAAGACCAGGGTGATCGACTTCGGCGTCGGCCCGACCAAGGCCATCACCATTCCCTGGGGCGATGTGTCAACTGCATTCCATAGCACCGGCATCCCCAACATTGAGGTATACACGGCCGCGCCGCTCGGCTTGCGCTTGGCGGCGCGCGCAACGAGACGCCTCGGCTGGTTCCTGGGTTCGAGCATCGTTCAAGGATTTCTCAAGCGCCGGATCAAGGCCCGGCCGGCCGGACCGAGCGAAGATGAACGAGCCACGGGTATGAGCTTCCTCTGGGGAGAGGCCAAGGACGCCGCTGGGCAAAAGGCGGTGAGCCGACTGCGCGGACCGGAAGCCTACACGATGACGGTTCAGGCTGCCCTCGCTGTCGTCGAGCGGGTTCTGGCTGGGGAGGCGACGCCCGGCTTCCAAACGCCAAGCAACATGTATGGCCCCGATTTTGTACTTGGGCTGGAGAACGTCGTCCGCGAGGATGAGTAGACGCTACTCGGAGGCAAGCGACGAAGTGGCAAGAACGGCTCGTCCTTGCCACTTTTTTGAGCCTGTTGGCAAGCACGGTAGAATTGTCATAAAGGATTTGTGCAAAACAGCTTGCAATTTGCGAAATCACTCGCCCTTGCCAACTCGTGCATAGGCATACCCGCCTGCATTGTTAATAGTTACTAACCAGAGAGTTATGGAATTAAATCCAAAAACAGTCGCGGAAAGGATTGCACATCGCGCCGAATTCGGTACTTCACCGCAAGTTGATAATCTGAAATCTGAAAGGACTTGCCAGTGAACTGTCCAAAATGGATTGCACCTCGGCTCCCTGGGTTGAGATGCAATCCATTAATCATGCACACAGGGGGGGTGTCTGGGTGTGACGCGCGACAAATCCTGTAAGTCTCTGTGGTAGCAGCCAGTTATTGAGAGTTATTTGTCGCGCGTGGATGTCATGAATTCAATGCTTCACCGCACCGCCGCGCCGCCAGCGCCATAAGCCACGCACGATGAGCAGCCCTGCGCCCAGTGCCAACGGAATCCCGACAATCGACAGCCACGGCCGCGTGGGCATCGTCGACCAGGCCTGGATGCGGTTGAAGTAAATATCGTCGGAACCGGGAAAAGTGTCGGTTAGCACGTTCTGTCCATCCGGCGACAGAAAGCTTTCGCCACGCCCGTAGATCCTCAAACGCCATCGTTCTTGCCCACGATCGTCGTGCAACATGGTCAGGTTGAAGTAATTGCCATGTCGCCCGAACCAGCGCCGGAGCCAAGCGGGAATAATGGAATCGGATGACTCGTACACGCGCGCGTGCGTGAGCCACCTCCGGCCGTCCGTGGAGCCGGCTGGATCAGTCACAGACACGAGCGTCGTCCCGGCGTCGAATATAAGGGCCGATTTTTGCGGCTCACCCGTGGCAACGTTGAGAAACATCCATTCAGCCCGTGTTGGGTTGAAAATGGAAAGCACATCACCCTCACGGCTGAAGCGAAAACTGCTTTGGCTCATGCCGGGGGCATTGTTCGGCCCGGTCCACTTCAATTGCGTTTTTTCCGGAGTGAAGTGTCGCTGCCAGCGCACTTTGCCCGAGGGCATGTCGAGCATGGTCAAGTCAAACGGCCCTGTGCTGCCCGACAGGTTCATGGCCGACCACTCG
Organism: Gemmataceae bacterium; assembly: GCA_022616245.1. GTDB lineage: Bacteria > Planctomycetota > Planctomycetia > Gemmatales > Gemmataceae > JAKEFD01. The sequence goes on along the minus strand of JAKEFD010000103.1, from coordinate 12,040 downwards.
ATCACGGCAAGGCTGGCCGAATCAGGACCAAGGACCAGTGACCGCCGGCGTTTGGGATCCATTTCGTGCCGCGCTAGCCGTTTGGCGGTGGCGCTGTCCCATACCTCCAGCGTGCAGCCGTCTTTCTCGTGTTCATGCCAGGTGACCAGCCACCGGCCATCGCGCGAGAATGTTGCCAGGACATAGCGAAAGCGAACGTCGGGCAACATCTCGACCGGCAGCTCGGCGATGCGCTTGTGCGTGGCCAGGTCCCACAATACCGGGCGAAACGGCGCCTTCTCGTCGGGCTCGTCGGTTGTCAAGAGTCGCCGGCCGTCGGGTGAAAAGCGGAAATGCTCGTTGCATTCGAGATAGTTGCCCACTTCGCGCCGCGTTTGGCTGTCCCAAAGGTGCATGCCCTCTTCTTTCCTGCACACGAGATAGCGGCCGTCCGGCGAGAATTGTGCGTAGCGAATCGAGTCCGGGTTCGCAAACAGCTTGCCGGAGGGGAGTTCAAAGAGGAAATTGCGCTCGGGCAATTTAGCATGGGCGGCCCGTACGTGCACCATCCTACCGTCCGGGGCGAAATGCAGGGCGTAATCCGCGTTCACCTCGGGGGCGGCCAGCGACCACGCACGCCGCTCTTGAAAATCGACCACGCGCACCTGGTCCGGCACGACGATGGCGGCACAAAAACGGCGGTCGTCCGAAATTGTCAAGCGCTCGAGGTGGTCCTCCGCGGCGAAGAAGGACTGCACTTCTGTGCCGGTACGGCTGTCGCGTAGCTGAATCGGGCCGAATTGCCGGTGCTTTTCGCGCGAGGGAACGACGGTGAAAAAGTGCGCGCCGTCGTGCGTGAACCCGCAGGCTTCTTCGTCGACGTCCAGCGTCCAAAGCGGCTGGTCAGGTAGCGTGAAATAGAAGGTGAGGCCCAGGCCGAGGAGGAAGATCCAGAAGAGACCGGCACGGAGTGAGATGCGCTTCAGCATTGGCAATCCGCGTCAGGGTGGCCGGGGCTGGCAAACCACCAGGACTAGTGAAGCTTCCGCGGCCAAGCCCCGGCTGCAGCGCCCGTGGTCGGGAGTTGCGGCCGGGGCTTGGTCTGGGACGGTTCGCAGTCACTGAAAGGATGCCAGCCCCGGCCACGCGCCGCGCCCATACGGCTTTGCGTTGGCATCCGACATATTGCACCGGTGAAGGTACGAACTGCTTCAAGCAGGACTATTTCGGAAGCTGACCCGATTGGGCATGACAATGCTGCTCTCCCGGGATTTATTGCCGTCCACAGCGTCTTCCGCGGCGCGCGACCAGTGAGTTATAATGAAGCAGCACCAAGTGGTGCCGCACACAGGAGGACGGATGGCCAGCCCTCACCCTGGGATGTATGTGCTGTGTCCGGTGTGCGAAGGATGAGGCCAACAACCTCCATCGCGACCCGAAGTTGCCGCCCATCGGCAGGACAACGATGGTGAACAAGTACGGCCAGCGAGCATTTGAGGGATACGTATGGGTATGAACACCTCCACGAGCTTCCTGACGCCGGCCGAAGAGGCATTCTTGCAAGCGCTGCTCTGGGAAGAAGGCCATTTGCTCAAGGGCCCGGCCACGCGTGCGGTCGAAGAACACGAACTTTCCCTGATACGCTTGTTGGAGCCGGCCAACCAACTGTCCCCGAACCTGCACGGTGAAGCGCTCAACCGCCTTCGCGAAAGCGCCTGTCCCGCGGCAGGGTGGCCTTGGGAACAGCGCAGTGGCGCCGAAGTGTTGCGGCTCTTGTGGACGCGACTGGCCAAATCCCCCGGTTGCCTCAGCGCTGGCGAGGAACCCTCGTCTGCCGGGCTAGAACGTGCACCGAATTGAGATCTGCGCATCGGCGGTTTCCTCTTCACTTTTGACGTAACGTCGTGCCGATATTCTTCTTGACATTCCTCCCCTATGGCCGTAGTTTTGTAATGAACCGAAAGAGGCCTCGGCGGCGCTGCCGTTCTGCCCATGGGTCAACCTGACCCGCTCCCAGGAACAAGCGCAAGCCAGCCGAACTCCTACCAACAAGGGGGCTTTCATGTTGAACATTCCCGGTCCGTCCAGTCGTTACTGCGACGGAGTCACGCGGCGCAGCTTCCTCAAGATCGGCGCCTTCGCCTTCGGAGGCTTCTCACTCTCCCTTGCCGATATCTATCGCGCCGAAGCCAGCACCGGTTCAACAACTTCCGCGCACAAGGCGGTTATCAATATCTATCTGGGCGGCGGCCCTCCGCATCAAGACATGTGGGAAATCAAGACCGAGGCGCCGCGCGAAATCCGCGGCGAGTTCAGCCCGATCCGCTCCAGCGTGCCCGGCATCAACATTTGCGAAGTCTTTCCGCGCATCGCCCGCAACATGGATAAATGCGCGGTCATTCGTTCGATCACAGGCTGCGTCGATCGCCATGACGCCATCCAGTGCCTCACCGGTTGGCCGCACGATTCTTTGCGGTCCATCGGCGGCCGGCCAAGCATCGGTGCAGTCGTGGCGCGCGTGCGCGGCTCGGCCGATCCATCGGTGCCGGCTTTCGTGGGCCTCGCCGCTCCGACGCAACACCGCCCCTGGGCCGACGCCGGCCAGGTCGGATTCCTTGGGCCGAGCTACAATCCGTTCAAGCCGGACGGTCCCGGCATGGAAAACATGCGCTTAAACGGCATGACCACCGAGCGCTTCCAGGATCGTCGCACGCTCTTAACCAGCTTTGACCAGCTGCGGCGCGACATCGATGCGGGCGGCGTGATCGAAGGCATGGACTCCTCGCAGCGCCGGGCTATGGACGTCCTAACCTCCAGCAAATTGGTGGATGCCCTCGACATTTCGCGCGAGCCCGCCTCGGTGCGCGAACGCTACGGCGACGGCAAGCCCTATCAGTTCCAGTTCGACGGCGCGCCCACGGTCAACGATCAATTGCTCGTCGCCCGCCGCTTAGTGGAAGCCGGCGTCCGCTGCGTGACCTTGACTTTTGGCCGCTGGGACAGCCACGGCCGAAACTTCGATTTGGTCCGCGATCACGGTGGCAAGCTCGATCAATGCCTCAGCGCCTTGATCGAAGACCTGCACCAACACGGCATGCTCAATGACGTGAGCATCGCGGTCTGGGGCGAGTTTGGCCGCACGCCGCGCATCAACAACGGCGCGGGCCGCGACCACTGGGCCCCGGTAAGCTGCTGCCTCCTCGCCGGCGGCGGCATGCGGCTCGGCCAGGCCATCGGCGCGACCAATCGCTTGGGCGAAGTCGCCGCCAACAGGCCCGTGCACCCCGGTGAAGTGGTGGCCACTCTCTACCACAACCTGGGCATCGACGTGCACAACACGTTCATCACCGACCCGACCGGCCGCCCGCAGCATTTGATCGAGCACGCGCCGATCCGTGAGCTGGTTTAGTTGTTTGCATTTGCAATTGTCAATTGCTAATTGTCAATGATTGCCGATCTTCGTCGTCTCTCATTGACAATTAGCAGATTGATGTCGCCTGAGTTAATTTGCGCCTATCGTACCGCGCCGCACCTGGCCGTTCCGCAGGATGAAAAACGACAGCGGCTGGAACGTGCTCCAATCCGCGTGGTTCAGCACGTAGGTTACGTTGTCCATATTCACAGTTTCCCACTGGTGCAAGCCGACGAGGATGTCGCCTTTCTTGATGCCGGCCCTTGCCGCGGGGCCCTCGCTCTGGACGTGTAGCACTTCCAAGCCGCCGTGAAGCTGTTTGTTGGCGGTTTTGACATGATCGGCGGCGGCGGGGCTGAGTTGCAGGCCGAGCTTGTTCCAGACAAGGTCGCTATGGGCGGCGGGGCGGATCGGCTGGCGGTCGGCGCCGGCCAGGGTCAACTCCACACGCTCTTCCTTGTCGCCGCGGCGGACGAGCACGCCGAGAATGTCGCCGGGGCGGCGGTCGAGGAACGCGCGTTCGACGTCGTAGCCGCAGCCGACGCGAACTTCGCCGATTTGCAAAAGCTGGTCGCCGGGCTGCAGTCCGGCCTTGGCGGCGGGGCCGTCGGCGCGCTCGACCATGACGCTGCGGGCCAGCCCGTCGGTGATGGCGTCGAGCTTATCGCGCACGACGAGGCCGTCGTAGTTCTGCGCGCGCCGCCGGGAGCGCAGCATTTCGGTCACCGTCCGCACCATGTTGTCGGCGGGAATCGCAAAGCCGATGCCCTGGGCGCCGGCGCGGATGGCCACGTTCACGCCCACCAATTCGCCGTGCACGTTGATGAGCGGCCCGCCCGAGTTGCCCGGATTGATGCTGGCGTCGGTCTGGATCAGCGCTTTGTAGGACATGTCTTTATTGAGGCTGACGTCGCGCTTCAAAGCGCTCACGATGCCGAGGCTGACCGTGTGCTCGTAGCCGTAGGCGTTGCCGATGGCGATGACCGTTTCGCCGACCATGAGGTCCTGGGCGGTGCCGATGGGCATGACTGCGAGCGGCTGGGTGGGGTCGATCTTGAGGAGGGCGAGATCCATGTCCGGGGCGCGGGCGACGACGGCGGCGTTCTGCGTCGCGCCGTCGGCCAGGCGGATGCGCAACAGGCTCACGTCCTCGACGACGTGCTGGTTGGTGACGATGTAGCCGCGCGGATCGATGACGATGCCGGTGCCCATGCCGTTGACGCGATTGGTGCTGGGGGCGAGCGTGTAGTGATCGCCGGCGGCGAGATGGCGCTCGGAATGGATATTGACGACGGCGGCCCGGACGCGCTGAATGGCGGCGACGACGTGGGTTTTGCGGGCGCCGGTGCGCACCAGGGCGGCGTCGCCGCGCGGCTCGAGGGTATTGAGGAGGTCGGCGCGCGCGGGCCCCTCCTGAGCTGGAAGTTGCGCGGCGATCGAGAATGTGACCAACGAAACGAGCCCAAGAAAGCAAAGGTGCAGGCGCATGGATGTCCCCAAGAGGCCCCGAGCAGGCGACGCGGACTTGGATTTCTATGGCTGTTGGATAATTCGGCCGGAGTGGGGAAAGGGGATAAGAAGGGTGGCGGGAGTTTTTCGTTTCCAACGACTTGGAGCTACGCGCGCGCCAAATAAACCGATGCTACATGCCCCGCACCTAAAAGAGTCTGGGAGAGATTTGCCGGACGCGCGGATTGTGCTTCCTTGCGGTGTTTTTCACTATTGACGTTTTTCCATTCTTCAACGTCTTGAACCGGCTTTCCGGAGCGTCACCGATTCCGGAGCGTCAAAGTGACGCTACCAGGTGACGCTCCGGAGCAACGACACAAGTGACTGAATATGAATACTTTGTGTTTCTAGAATGCTCGGGAGCGTCAAGCGTCACACAGGTACCCCCCTCATGTAATCAAGTTGATGACAAACACGTCCTTCCCAAGTGGACTTGCCGCTCGGTGCAGGCACGGCTAACATAGAAGCATCACTCTTCATTCCTGGTGCCTTCCCCTTCCCCAGAGAAACTCTTCGGATTCGGCGGACATCAAGTGGTGCGGAGAAGCCAGCCATCTTTGCATGCGCAGAGATTCCGTTCGTGCCCGGCTTGACCATTTACGAGCGTAAGCGGGACCAGTTAATTGAAAACTTGCGACATGGGCCGTTGCGTTTGCCTCTCTGACGAAGCTCTTCTTGGGACTGGACGCATGCGCTCTTTCCCATCCAATTTCCGCACATCCTACCATTACTCATCTTTGGCCAAACCAGAAGGAGTCCTTCGTGACCAGACAAGGAAAAGCCTCTCTGAGTGTAACTACCGAAGGCAAGCGCCGCTACATCAGCGTGCCAGCGGGCCGTTCGAAGGAGTTGCACGAATACCTGCGCAGCAAGCGCGTGCGCTCCGCTCCGCCCGAGCCGGCCTTCACCGGCTTTGACAACATTGAGCTTGCCACCGACATCGACGTCGGCGGCGTACAGGCACTGCTCACAGCTTGGAAATAACGGCGCTTGTCGAAGACCGCGGCAACGGGCGCCTGGCGGGACCTGCTTGGCCGCACTGCATCGTTAGGAAGAGAGTATGTCCGAACACAATCATCTTCACAAACACGTCCAGTCGCTAGACAAGGGCGACGAAGCCGCCAAGCGGCAAGCCCTTCATTCATTGAAGGAACTCAAACAAGAGGACTGGGCGGGGGTGCCGACGCCGGTTCTGGACAGCGTGGTCGCGTCGCTGCAACATCAGCTTCAAAACGGCGCGAAGCCGCCGCTCGTCCACAAGGAAATTGCGGCCATCCTCGGCAATATCGGGCAGCGCTCCAAGTCCGCTGTGCCGCAGCTCATTGAATTGTTGCACGAAGGCATTCCCGATTCGGTGCGTGAGACGGCCGCAATGGCCTTGGGCAATGTGGGCGGCAAGGCGCGCGACGCGGTGGACCCCCTGCTCGCACTTTGTGAAAGCCATACGTCACTGGCCGTGCACGCGGTCCGCGCGCTCGGCGGCATTGGCTGCGCCGATCAGCGCGTCCGCACCACACTTGTGAATCTATGGCAGTCCGCGTTTCCCACACAGAACGGACAGGTGCAAATCGCCATCGCCCTGTGCAAGCTGCGCATCAATGCCCAGGGCCTGTTGGAGTTCTTGACGAAGAACCTTGTCTCCGGTCAGGACGACGGCCTGCGCAAGTCGGCGGCACAAGCCCTGGCGTGGTGCAACAAGAACGACCCGGATGTCGTGCCCGCTTTGCTGACGGCGACTCTGGGCGACAAGAATGAAGATGTTCGGCAAGTGGCACAAGGTGCGCTGGACCAGCTGCAGCTGTCGCATGCGGATGCCGTCAAGCTGTGCGCCAAGCAACTGCCGGATTCCGCTCTTGCCGAAACGGCGCTGAAAAAGAGCGGGGCGCTGGCCATTCCCGCATTGATCGCCGCGCTTGGCAAAGAAGAGCCGGTAACCCGATTGAAAGCGGCGCGAACCCTCGGCGCTCTGGGCGAGCTGGCCGTAGCGGCCGTGGCGTCGTTGACAAAAACACTGCAGGAAAAGGACTTCGAGATTCGTCTGGCCGCGGCGAAAGCGCTTTGGAACATCACGAAAACGGCCGATGCGGTTGTGCCGGCACTGGTCGATTTGCTTGAGGAACGGGGCGCGACGGACGGGGACACCGAAGCGCGGCGACGGTTTCAGCAAACGGTCATCGAAGCACTGTGCCGTATTGGTCCCGCCGCGAAGGCCGCCGTGCCGGCGCTCACGCACAAGGCGAAAGACAAGAACCGTCTCGTCAGCGAATCGGCGCGCAATGCGCTCAAGAAGATTGCCGCGCCGGCGGCGAGCTAAATCTTGGCGTTGCATTAATCACGACAAATCGGTCTTACACCTTTCGGTAGACGCGTTGGTCGCGAAGCACGCGTCGTTCGGCACGGCGGTTGTTGCCGGCGGCGCCGGCAAGCACCTTTTGCGCCTTGTCGAGGTTGGAGACCTTGAAGATCCCGAAGACCTTGCCGTTGCGGCCGCCGGAGCTGCAATAGGCGTAGTCGATGCTGATGCGTTCTGCGGCCAGCGTTTCGCAGACATGTGCCAGGGCGCCGGGCTGGTTGCGGAGCTCGACGCCGAGAACTTCGGATTCCGTCAAGGGCGTGTTGAGGCTTTGGATGACCTTGAGCGTGCGCGGCGCGTCTTCAGTAACCAGACGCAAAACCCCGTGCTCGTGCCGGTCCATGACGGAGAGGGCGACGATGTTGATTTTTTCGTGCGCCAGCGCCGAAAGGACGTTGGCCAGCCGGCCCGGCTTATTCTCCAAGAACACTGTGATCTGCTTGAAAGTTTGCACTGCGGTTTCCCCTTGGTGCAGTACGAGTCCGGCGACATGCGGCAGGCAGAGAGTATTGTAAGCGGTTCGAACCCAGATGCCAGCGTGTTTTGCCGCCATTGAAGAAAGCGACGGCGCCGACTAGAATTGGTATTCCAACGCGGCGTCACCGGGATCGCTCCCTCCTGAGGCGAACGTAGGATCTTTGAATCTCGTCCTACGCTTTAGAAGAAGGAGAAAAAGCCAGTGCAGATCAAAGTCAGCGCTCGTCACGGCCATTTGAGTGACGCGACCCAGCAGTTCATCCGGGAAAAGGCGGAAAAAATCCTGCACTTTTTTCAACGCATCATGCAGATTGAAGTGATTGTGGATTTGCGCGAAGACGACGACAACAAAGTGGAGTTTCTGGTCTCGGCGGAGCACAAGCACGACTTCGTGGCGAGCGAAAGTCATGCCGACCTGCTGGCGGCAGTGGATTTGTGCTTGCACAAACTGGAACAGCAGGTGAAGAAGTACAAGGAAAAGCTGCACGACCGGCGGCGCACGCCGCACGTGGGCAAGACCGGCGGATCGGGCCCGGAAGCCGACGCCGAGGAATAAAACGGAGACCGACTCATGCGCATGTGTGACTTCGTGGTGCGCGAATCGATTTCGACGGAGCTGGGCGCCAACACCAAGGAAGGCGTGATTCGCGAGATGATTGAAAACTTGCGGCAAGCGGGTTATTTCAAAGGCAATGACTCGGAAGACGTGGTCAAGGAGGTCTTGCGGCGCGAAACCCTCGGTTCGACCGGCATCGGCCGGGGCGTCGCTATCCCGCACACCAAGCACGCCGGCGTCGATCGACTCGTCGGCACCGTCGCCCTGTCGCGCAAGGGAGTGGCCTTCGACAGCGTGGACGGCGCGCCGGTGTTTATCTTCATCTTGCTGATTTCGCCCAAAGAGCGGCCAGGCGATCACTTGCGGGCCCTGGAAAACGTGTCGCGGCATCTGCGCGACGACAGCTTTGTCCGTTCACTCAGGCAAGCTGTCACCCGCGACTCGGTTTGGGGCCTGCTTGAAGATCAAGAGCACAGAAGCTAGCGGAACTCGCAATAACTCCAAAAAGACCGAATTCAAAGTAGACCCCACGCTCCGCGTGGGGCTTGAAGTCGCCCCCACGCGGAGCGTGGCGTTTACGCTGAATTCGGCTACCCATGTGTGTAGCCATGCTGGGCAACACCCTTCGACGTTCGATCACGATCGTCAACCCGCAAGGGTTGCACATGCGGCCGATCACGGCCTTCGTCGAAGTGGCCGCCAAGTTCAAGAGCCGCGTTTCCCTGTGCAAGCAAGACCAAATGCCGATCGACGGCAAAAGTCCGCTTGGATTGTTAGGTCTGGCGGCGGAAGAAGGCGCCGTGTTGGTCCTCGAAGTGGACGGCCCGGACGCGGAACAGGCCATCTGTGCCTTGTCGGAAATCCTGGAGAAGCCATCGTTTGACGATTAGGGCTTCGCAACCCTGCCATTTTCCCATTCCCTTTCACGGAACTTGCACCGATAATCAGGCGCGATGGAAATCAAGCGCGGTATCCCCGTTTCGCCCGGTGTAGCCATCGGGCCGGCCCTCGTGGTAGACACGGAAGGATTCCGCATTCCGCAGCGCTTCATCGATCGCAAGCAGCGCCGCGACGAGGTGCAGAGGTTGCGCGAAGCGATCAAGGCCGCCGCTTTGGAAGCACGCGACAACCAGGATGCCATCAGCGCCAAGCTCGGCAAGAAGTATGGCGATATTTTCGCTGCTCACGCCGTATTCATGCAGGATCAGACGCTCGTGGGCGAAATGGAGGCGCTGGTCAAGGAACAAGACCACGCTGCCGAATACGCCGTCAGCCGGGTCATCCGCCGCCATGCCAAAGCGCTGGAAAGCCTGACGGACACCAGATTCAGCTCGCGCGCGGCGGATTTGTTCGACATCGAAAAGTCCATCCTCCGTCATCTCTTGGGCGAGCGCGGCGAGCTGATCTCGCACTTGAAGGAGCCCGTTGTCGTCCTGGCCCACGATCTGACGCCGAGCGAAACCGCCGCCCTGGACCCCAAGATGGTCTTCGCCTTCGCCACCGAGTCGGGCGGCCGGGCCAGCCACACCGCCATCATGGCCGGCGTATTGGAAATTCCCGCAGTGGTCGGGCTCGGCCGGTTTCTTACCGACGTTTCCGGCGGCGACGAGATTATCGTGGACGGCAATCGCGGCGTGTTGATCCTCAATCCGGACGAGGAAACCCGCAAGCGCTACGAGCAAGCCCGCCAGGTGTTCGGCACGTTTGCCACGGGTCTGACCGAATTGCGCGATAAGCCGGCGCTGACCAAAGACAACATTCGCGTGACGTTGCACGGCAACATCGAGTTTCCACAGGAGGCGCAACACTGCTTGGAGCGCGGCGCGGACGGCGTTGGACTGTATCGCACCGAGTTTCTCTATTTGAACAAGAAGACCGACCCCACCGAGGAAGAGCATTACGAAGCATATGGCACGGTGGTCCGTGCTCTGGGCGGCAAGCCGGTTGTCATTCGCACGCTCGATTTGGGCGCCGACAAGTTCGCCACACAAGTCGAGAAGAGCCATCTCGAGCGCAATCCGTTCCTGGGTTTGCGCAGCGTGCGCCTGTGTCTGCGCAACTTGACCTTGTTCAAAACGCAAATGCGTGCCATTCTAAGGGCTAGCTCCCTGGGCAACGTCCGCATGATGTTCCCTATGGTGAGCACGCTCTTGGAGTTGCGGCAGTGCAAGATGATCCTCGCCGAAGTGAAAGAAGATCTCGAAGAGGAGGGGATCTCGTTCCAGCGCAAACTGCCGATCGGCACGATGATCGAGGTTCCCAGCGCCGCGATCATGGCCGATGAGTTCGCTCGCGAAGTGGATTTCTTCTCGATTGGCACCAACGACCTGGTGCAGTACACGCTGGCCGCCGACCGCACCAACGAAACGGTGGCGGCGCTTTATAATCCCGGCGATCCGGCGGTACTGCGGCTTTTGCGGATGGTGATCGACGCGGCCCAGAAAAACAACATCGAAGTCAGCGTGTGCGGCGAGATGAGCGGCGAGCCAATCTATACAATGTTACTGTTGGGTTTGGGATTGCGGCAACTAAGCGTGACGCCGCAGAACATTCCGGAGATCAAGAAAATCGTCCGGTCCATTACCATTGATGAAGCCAAGAAGGTCGCCCAGGAAGTGTCGCGGCTGGAAACCGCCCGCGACGTGAACAATTACTTGCGGGAAATTACCCGCCGCATCCTCCCCGAGGTGGTCAGCTAAGACGAGGGAAACCAGGGAACACCGGCAAACGAAAAGGGCCATCGTGCATTGGGATAAAGAGGCAACAGATGCTCGATTTTTCATTCTCGGTTTTTGATTGCCGAGTGCAATCGAAAATCAACCACTGAAAATCGATAGTCCGTGCCGATACGAAGCCCCCTTTCGTTTGAACATTGCTCAATCCGCTTGCCTCCCAACGGCGCCTGCTCGCGCCTCCCTCTTTCATTCCACCCCATCGAGGATGAACCCATGGCATGGGCTGCGCGCCGGCTTCGGTCCGCGCCCGTTTGCTCCCCGTTTTGCCGGGGAGAGCTTTGTCATGTTGGCCGATCCCCGAGCAACGCCTTCTAGCACGCTCCCTTCGCAGGCGCAGCGTTGGAAATACCGGCTGCGCTTTCAAAAGTGCGGCGATCTGCGCCTCGTCAGTCACCACGACCTCATGCATTGCTTCGAGCGCATGCTGCGCCGCGCCGATCTGCCCCTGGCGCGCACCCAGGGCTTTCATCCCGGGCCGCGCATGGTGTTCGCGTTGTCGCTGGCGTTGGGCATCGCCGGTAAAAACGAGGTCTTGGATCTGGAGCTGACGCGCGAATTGCCGGCTGCCGAAGTCTTGCGCCGTCTCGCGGAGCAAACCCCGCCGGGTCTCGCGATTCTGAGCGCGCACGCTCTGGACCGCCGCGCTTCAGCCCAGGTCCGGCGTGCGTTTTACCGCTTGAACCTAGTGCAAGATGGACAACCAGCCTGCGACACTTCGGCACTACGCCAGCGTGTTGAGGAAGTGCTTGCCGCGATACATCTTTGGGTTGAGCGCGAACGCCCCACGCGCAAAAGGCTCAACATCCGCCCTTATGTCCAGGAATTGAAAGTAACCGACGCCGCTCTGGAGTTGACCTTTTGGATCACACCCAACGGCACGGCCAAGCCTGAGGAAATCCTCAATCTGCTGGGCCTGAAGCCGTTGCTCGAGCGGGGAGCGGTGCTGGAACGGACCAATCTGGAACTGGTAGACGAGGCGGGCGCAAGCGTGCCGGTGTTGGCCGATCCGGAAACTGAAC
>JAKEFD010000102.1 GCA_022616245.1 Gemmataceae bacterium | reverse complement strand
CTCGGCGCTATGGGCACAGCGAGGGATGGGCGGCGGCGGCGGCGGATTGGTGTCGCCGTTTCATTCTGTTTCAAGGCGTGCGACATCCCAGCGCGATGGGGTGGCGGAAATCGGCGCGTTTCTGGAGCACGTCGCTAAGACCGAGAAAGACGCGCTGGGCGCCATTGCGACAGCGCGCGCGGCGCTCGAGTTTCTGTACGAGCGCGTAATACACAAGGCGGGGGGCGAGTTGCCGCTGCAACGGCCGCCGCGACTGCTCGACCAGGTGAAGCAGGTCCTACGCGTGAAACACTATGCGCTGCGGACCGAGGAATGCTACGTGCAATGGATCAAGCGGTTCATTTTGTTCAATGGCACGCGGCACCCGCGCGACATGGGGGCGGCGGAGCTGGAACTGTTTCTGAGCGATCTGGCGCTCATGGCCCGGCTCTTGTATGGGTGCGGGTTGCGACTGATGGAGTGTTGCCGGCTGCGGGTAAAGGACGTGGATTTGGCGCGCGGCCAGATCATGGTGCGCCATGCCAAGGGCGGGAAGGCTAACTCCCGTGTAGACAGAGTTCGAGGTCACGAGCTCAAGCCGCACCGTTCTCCAACGCCGCGGGGTCGTACTCGCCCCTTTGGATCGCACGCGCCCGCGCCTCGACCTGGTCCATCCAGCGCGCGACCTTCGCTTCGTCCTCGCTCATGAGGTTTTCGGCAAGCTTTTGGCCGGGCAAGAGCCAGTAGGTTTTCTGCTTCAAAGTGTTGGCGTGCACCTTCTCGGTGCGCATATCGAGCGTCTTGCGGGCGCGCTCCAGCGTTTTTTGCGTGAAGCCTTGGGCGCGGCCGGCGTCGCGAATCTCCCACAGCTGGCGCGGGCCGTCTTTTAGAAAGTGCAGCAAGAACGCGCGGGCGCGCTGGCGCGGACCTTCCGGGCCGCCGCCCACAAGGTCGTTGTCGGTGAAACGGCTGTGCCCCAGCCACGCCAGCTCCGGCATGCTGTTTCCTCCCGACTTCAGCATGTACGCCAGGCTCGGCTGCGGCGGGTCGAAGTTGCTCTTGACGTGGGCCATGACGGCGCGCTCCTTGACCTCCGGATCACGGCCAACGATCCAGGTCGAGCGGCACAGGGCGTTAAAGGCGATGCTGTAACTGCCGCGATAGAGGGCCCGGCCGCTGCCGCGCTTGTTCGGATGCCGCGCCATGATCACGCAGCAGTGCAGGTCTTCGGCCAAAAGCGCCAAGGGGGCAAGTGCGCGGCGCACGTCTTGATCGCCCGCGGGCAAAACATCGCGGTCGAGAAAGGCAAACAAGGGATCGATCACGAGCAAACGGGCCTGGCGCTGGGCCACCGTGTCGCGCAACAGGGCGTGCCGCGACGGCAGATACGGCCACGGCTCGTCGGGCCGGCGCTGCCAAAGATGCACACGGTCCAAATCAGCGCCCAACGCAGTCAGGCGCGGCCGCAGCACCGTGTTGGGGTGGTCTTCGCCGCTCAAATACACCGAAGCGCAGGCGCCGACACCACCCGTCCCGTCGGGCCATTCCCGCCCCTTGCTCAAGCGTGCGCAAAGGTCAAGCAGGATAAACGTTTTGCCCAAGCCGGGATCGCCGTCGAGGATGTTCAAATAATCGAAGGCGAAGTGAGACGGCCACATCCAAGAAACATTTTCTGGTTCGATTTGACTGGCAGGGACGAATGGCATGATGTCCTCCAGGGACAGAGCTGAAGTGAGTTTTGGAGTAGGTTGAGTCTGTCAGAAATTCTCGAACTGCTACTCTTCCCAGAGCTCTAAAAACTGGGCTTGTGGTTCAAAAGGCAGACGGCAAGCATGACTTGGTATCATCCGACGAGCGTCATCTAGAGTCGATGCGAATATACTTCCTTTGTCATTGGTCATGCTGACCTCAAATGAGTCGTAGTCGAATGACTTGTAAGCGCAGACCATGTATTGCTCTTCCGACGCATAACCAGGAGGAGATTTCAGGATTCGATAGAACATTCGAAGCCAATCTCCTTGGGATCAGCATTTTCCCAACTCCACTCCTTTCTTCCTTACTTTTACCATGGACGAATAGTGAACGCAATATCAGTAATCGAAAACCATGAAAAAGAGGGGGGGTGGTGTGTGTGTCGCTGTCGCTCCCGACAGTTCTTGGTGTATAACCTGTTTAGTTTCAATAAGTTACAAGTCTGTTCCGGAGCGACAACCGAAGGGAGAATTTGTCGCTCCGGAACAATTGTCGCTCCGGAATTGCGCCGGATTACTGTTCGGCGCCGATTCCCGCAGCCTTCTTTCCCGCTTCCTTTTTCTGCGGGTTCTTGACGTACAGATCGAGCCAGCCCACCCAGCGCGCCCACAAGTCGAGCGTCGTTTCGCGGGCGATGGGCCCGTGGCCTTCGTGGGGGTACATGTAGAGGGCCGCGTTTTTGCCCAGACCGTCCAGGGCCATGAACAAGTACTCCGCGTTGATGGGGTTGGTTCCCACGTTCGCGTCGTCCATGCCGTGGTACATGAGCAGGGCGCCGTTGATGCGGTCGGCCCACAGGAGGGGCGACATCTCCAGATAGGTCTCGCGGGCGTCCCAGAGTTGACGTTTTTCGGTCTGGAAGCTCATGGGCGTCAGCGTGCGGTTGTAGTTGCCGTCGCCGGCGATGCCCGCCTTGAAGAACGGCGTGTGCACGAGCGCATTGGCGGTGCTGAAGGCGCCGTAGCTGTGGCCGCCGATGGCCAGCCGATCGCGGTCGATGATGCCGCGCTTGTCCAGTTCGTCGATTACTGCCCACAGACTGTTGCGCAGGTCGGGGACGTAGTTGTCGTTGATCCGGCCCGGCGGTCCCACGATGGGCACGTCCGGCTCCACGACGGCGTAGCCCGCAAGCGTGAGCAGCGCCATCGAGCGCGGCGCGGGGGCGGCGAAGCGGCTGATTGCCGCAGCGGTCCGTCCCGCGGCGCTGTTGTAGGCGGCCTGGTCCGTGTACTCGCGCGGATAGATCCAGAAGAGAGCAGGAAGCTTGTTTGGCGCTTTCGGAGGCAGAGTCACCTTGGCCCAAAACTTGAAGCCGTCCACGCGCGTGATCTGGATGCGTTGTGTCTCCAGTTGGTGAAACCACGGCGTATGATCGACGTTGTTGGTTAGCTTGGTCGTCTTGCCGTCGCGCAGGTCGGTGACATAGGAATCGGGCACCACGTCCTTCTTTTGCCTGGTTGTGAAGACGAGCTGAATGTCGTCGCCGTTCACGATGTCGATAGTTTCAAGCGTTTCGCCCTTCCCTTCATAGATGCGAGTCTTCTTGCCGGTCGTGATGTGGACCTTGTCGATGAAGGGTTTGGGAAATCCTTTCTCCGCGCCGCCGGCACGCTCCGTGCCGGACACGTAGACCTCGCCGCCTGAAGATATGCGCACCACTTTGGCTTCACCGCGGCCGGTGCGCGTCAAGAGGCTGGGTGTCTGGCCCACGCCGAAGCCGCCCGCGCCGCCGAAGCCTTTTTTCTGCTCGTCCATTCCGTAGCCGAATTCGTGAGAATTCGGGACGGTCCCATCGTCCGGAGGCGGATCGACCGCCGGCGGATCGAGCACGTCGGGGTCCTTTGCGGACTTGGGGCCGCCCTTGCCGAAGCCGGCCGCGCTCTTGTGAATCACGTAGGTCTTGTTCGAATCGGCCAGATCGACCGCAATGATCTGACGCTGCCCGTCGCCGGTCTGGGTCACAAACAGCATTCGGCAATCCTCCGAGTATTGCGCTCCGCTCAAGCGCTGCGGCGTTTCGTACACGATTTTCGCGTTGTCCTTGCCGAAGGGCGGCAGCCATTGCATGAGGCGATCCTTGCGTGGTTTTTCCTTGGCGGTTTCGGACTTGCCTTTGGACGCTCCCTTGTTATCCGCTTTCTCGTCTTTGCCGGAAGTCGCGCCGGGTTCCAGTTGCAAATAAGACAGGCCGACGCCGTCGGGCCGCCAGCCGAGTTCGCGCTTGCCGTCGGGATCGACCGGCGGGCCGCCCGTCTGCGGGTTGTCCGGATCGGGCTGAGGTTGCGGCGGTTGCGCTTGCTTCCCCTTGCCTTTGAAGCCACCCGTTTGCTTGGGCGCAAGCGCGATCACGGCCGGAGGTTGCGGTGGGATTTCTTGCAACTTGCGCTCCTGCAGCGCGACCAGACACTTGCCCTCGCGATCCCAGACCATTTCTTGTGAGCCGAAGCGCGCCATCGGCACGAAATAGGAAAACGGCTTCGTCAAGAGAGTGACACGGAAGCTTTCGCCGCCCGGACACATGCTGACGCCGCGGAGCATGCTCGGAAAGCCGATCTTGGTCACTTTGCCGTCGTTGACGTCGATGAGAGCAAGCTGTCCAGTGGCCAAATGCTCGAGAAGTTTCATGTCGTGCGGCGACTCGAGAAGAAAGCGATAGGTGCGCGACGGGTTCTTGCCGTCGCTGGCGATGCGCACCTTGGGCTCGGTAGGCGCGCCATGGTTCTTGGGCACGGGCCGTTTGCCGTCGTCGGGGAGGAGCACGGTCTGGATCTGTTTGCCGTCGCGTGACCACTGGAAGGAGGTGACCATCGTGGCGAGCACGGGCGTCGTGGTCAAACGCCGCGACGAACCGGTATCGGCGTCGGCGATGTAAATGTGCGTGGCGTCGGGCAAGTGCACGAAGAACGCCAGCCGGCCGCCGTCGGGCGACCAGACGGGGTTGCTGACCCGCGCCCGCTCCGGGATTTGCACGGGCACGGTGCGCTTGTCGGCGTGGAAGTAGATGTCGAAGCCGGGGTCGCTGCGAATCCACAGCTGCCGCGCGCGTGCCGCGACAGGGTCGAACGCCGTTTCGCCGAGGTACACGCACGGGCACGCCATTCTTTCCAAAGTCGGCATGCCGTCGCTGTTGGCGATGAGGAACTTCTTGCCGTCCGGACTGAGGTTGGACAGCGTGACATTTTCATGACGCGGCGCCAGAATCGCGTCGGCGATTTCCTTGGGAGGCATCAAGTACGCTTCCTTGTTGAGCGCAACCTGCTGGCCGTGAGCCTGGAGAATCCAGAAGCTCACGAGAAAAAGCGCCATTGTCAGGACAGTGCACTTGTTGTGTCGAACAGTTCGCATGGTATGACTCCGATCGATTTCGCGTTTGCGATAAGACAGGCCGCTGGAATGATCCCAAGGAATGGCCAATTGTCCCAGCGCGGCGGTGTGAAATCAAGCAGCTCGTCTCACGATATTGCCCGGCGG
>JAKEFD010000101.1 GCA_022616245.1 Gemmataceae bacterium | reverse complement strand
GATTCAGTGGAGAATGGATTGCACATCGCGCCCAATTCGGTGCTTCGTCGCAAGTTGAGACTCTCAAAGGACTAGCGATTGTCGTGCCCAAAATGGATTGGACCTCGGCTCCCAGGGATAGAATGCAATCCATCCATCTTGCGCGCGTCATTTCATCCTCGTTTGCTGGAAACTATCCACCACGAAAACAGGCGCAGAGAAAGTGCCGTCAAACGGAGGCCTGAATAGCCTGGAACAAGTCCGCGACGCGCACGCGCAGCCCCAGGGCAATCCGGTACAGGGTCTCGATCGACGCCGAGTTCTTGCCCAGCTCGATCTGCGATAGATAACCCAAGGAGACGCTGGTTCTCTTGGCAAGGTCGGCGAGGGTCAAGCCGAGCGACTTACGGCGTTCGCGGATGGCGGCGCCGAGCTGTTCGCGCAGCGCTTCTTCCGACAGGCGCATCAGGCCGCGGCTTTCCAGGCAGCGGACCACGGTCTTTTGCAAAAGCTCCACCTGAAACGGCTTGGTGATGTAGTCGTAGGTATGGCTGCGCAGGCAGTGCAGCGCGCTGTCCATCGACGGAAACGCCGTGATCACAATCACGCTGGAGTCCGGCTGATGCATTTGAATCAGCTCCATGACTTTTTTCGAGTCCAAGCCCGGCAGCACGTAGTCGAGCACGATGAGGTTGTAGGCCGCCGCCATGATCTGGTTTTCCATCCGCGTCGGGTCGGAGACCATATCGATGGTGAAGTGGTATTGAGCCAGGGCGGCGTCGATAAGCCGGCCGATGGCGGGATCGTCGTCCAGCACGAGGATGCGGACTTCGCCGGCGTTATACAGCCTGTTGTTGTCCTCGCCCGGGGTGGCTTGCCTGGCGGGTTTGGCGGGCTTGGGCGCGCCTTCGGTCAAAGTTGCGCCGTTGGGTGGAAGCAGCGTCGACACGGTTGACTCTCCTCTTAGGCGCACACCGCAAGGGCATGTTGCACCGCTTGCATGAGCGCCGTCGGTTCGAATGGTTTGGACAAAAAAGTAAATCGTTGCAGGGCTTGGTCCCAACCCGTCTCGCTGGATTGAGGCAAACCGCTCATGAACAATAGCCGGGGGGGCGAACCGTGTTGCAGCAGCCGGCGAGCCAGTTCCAGACCGGTCATTTCCGGCATGCACACATCCGTGATAACCAGGCGAAAGCGCTCGCCGCCGTCCACAAGATTGAGCGCCTCATGGGCGCCGGCGGCGGCCTTGACTTCGAATCCTGCCTTTTCCAGGGTCCGGCGCAGCATATCCAGCACCATGGGATCGTCGTCCACGACCAGCAGCCGGCCCTCCGGACAACTGCGCGGGGCCCGAACCGTCTCTAGCGGTGGCTCCAACCCAAGGGCCGCCGGCGCTTGTGGGAAATACAGCCAGGCGGACGCGCCTTGATTGGGCTGCGAGGTGAGCCGCAAGCCGCCGCCGAATGCGCGGACCAAGCCGAAGACCTGGGCCAGGCCCATGCCGCGATGTCTTGGCTTGTTGCTCAAGAAAGGCTCGTGCCAGAGGCGATCTTTCCATTCCGGCGGCAGCCCCGGACCCGAATCCGCAATCGCAATTTCCACAAATGACCCGGGAGAGGCGCTGCCGAGCAACTCGGCGCACTCCGTTGCGTTCAATTCCGTGGCCCGCACCGACACCGCCACCATGCCGGAGTCGCCGACGGCTTCACAGGCGTTGTCGAGTACTTCACCGATCGCTTGGCGCAGCGAATCGACGTCCACATGGACCGCCGGCGCATTGTCGGCAAACACCTGGAAGCTGACAGCCTTGCCCCATGTTTTCTTGGCGCGGGCAATCTCCCTCTCCAGAATGGCGATTGGCGCTGTGGCCATGCGCGACGGCGGATGCCGGCGGCCGATCACTTGCAGCTTACGCACCCATTGCGTCCCAAAGACCGCGCCATCCAGCACTTCTTGCAGGTAACGGCGCTCCGCCGTTCGCGGGGCGAGTCGCTGCGCCGCCAACTCGGAAAACCCGAGAATGCCTGTCAGGATGTTGCCAAAATCGTGCGCCAATCGACCCGTCACTTGAGCGGCGTGCTCCATGGCGCGCTGTTGGCTCACGCGGGCGGCGATGACGCGCCACGAAGATTCGCCGTGGAACGCCCATTGCCCCACTGCCAGACCTGTCAGCGCCAGAGCTGCTTTCTGTTCGTCCGTCCAATGGGCCACGTCGCCCGCCACCCAGAGAATCCAGTTCCCCACATGTGCGTCCGCGATCCGCACCGCGAGAAACGCCGCTGCGGAATGGGGAACCAGCGCGTCTCCCATCGCCCCGGTGGGGGAGTGTGGTGGGTCAATCGGCGCGTCTCCCCTCGCCCCTGTGGGGGAGAGGGGTTGGGGGTGAGGGGGCCAGGTTGCACCGTCCGGCTGTAGGTGCAGCGCCTCCTGAAGCTCGTGCTCGTTATTCCATGGCGGAGCGATCGGCTCGCCAACCCACGCTGCCTGTTCGAGAAAGACGTTGCCGTCAGCGGGTGCACTCATGCCGGCGCCCAGCGCGCCGGATGCGCGGGCAATCTCCTGCAACCACTCGCGAATGGGTCGTGCGTCTTTCGTCAAAAGACGGCGCGCCACCTGCATCAACTCGGTTGCCACATCCATGGACATCTTGTTTCCTTGGTGACTGGCTTGTAGCCGCAATCTTTAGGTTGCGGCCGGTCCGCTGCGGCTACCGGAGTAGAGTTCAGCCGGTAGAATAATCATTGAGGGCTAACGAAAACTGCCTTATTTTTTGCCACTTTTCAAACAAAGATTCATGATTTTGAAGCAAAACCCGGAAGATTTTTTCGTTGAGGAGCTAACGTTTGTTCAGCCCGCGCAGGGTCCCTATGCCTTATATCGCCTGGAGAAACGCGGCTGGGCCACGCCCGATGCCTTGCAAGTCGTCCGCCGCCGCTGGAAAATCCATCGTCGCCGCCTTGGCTATGGCGGCCTGAAGGACCGGCACGCGCATACAATCCAGTATTTTTCGATTTTTCGCGGTCCCGAGCGCAATTTGCATCACCAGCGCGTCGAAGTCGAATACCTGGGCCAAATCGACTCACCCTATTCCTCCGACTGCATAGAGGGTAACCGCTTCCGACTGGTCCTTCGCGCTTTTCGTCCGGAGGAGTTGGACTCGGCACTTGGGGCACTCGACGAAGTTAAACAAGCCGGCCTGGCCAACTATTTCGACGACCAACGCTTTGGCTCCGTATCCGCGGACGGCGTCTTCGTTGCCAAACACATTATCCTGGGCGAGTATGAGGGAGCTTTGAAGCAAGCGCTGACGGCCCATTACGAATTCGATCGGCGGCCCCAGAAGCAAGAGAAGCAGATTCTGCGCGACCATTGGGGCAACTGGGCCGCCTGTAAGGAATGCCTGGCGCGCTCGCACGCGCGGAGTTTGGTCGATTATCTCGTTTCTCACCCGGACGATTTTCGCGGCGCACTCACGCGCATGCGCCCCGAGCTGCGCGGCTTGTACTTGTCCGCCTACCAAAGTCACCTGTGGAATCGCATGCTTGCCGCCTGGCTGAAAGAACATTGCGGCCCAGAGAAGCTTGCTACGTTTACCCTGAAGACCGGCTTGTTTCCGTCGCCGCGTCCCGGCGTCGACCTGGATCTACTACGCGAACTGCGTTTGCCGTTGCCTGAGCATCGTGTCGTTTGGGCAGACAACGATCCCCGCCGCGCCTACTTTGAGCGCGTGCTAAGCGAAGAAGGGCTGAGCGTGGAGCACTTCAAGCTAAGAGGATTTCGCGAAATGTTCTTCTCGCGCGGCGAACGCGCTGCCTGGCTGCTTCCTCTCGAGCCGAGCGCCGAAACCGCACCCGACGACCGCCACCCAGGAAAGCGTCTCTTGCGCCTTTCATTCCTCTTGCCGCGCGGCAGCTACGCCACGCTAGTCGTGAAACGACTAAGCGCCGGTTCTTGAGCCCCGCTGTCAGCCGATTAGATGAATCA
Source organism: Gemmataceae bacterium (assembly GCA_022616245.1). Classification (GTDB taxonomy): domain Bacteria; phylum Planctomycetota; class Planctomycetia; order Gemmatales; family Gemmataceae; genus JAKEFD01. Next base: position 843 of record JAKEFD010000101.1, on the reverse strand, counting down.
GTGGCGGTGGTGCTATTCACCACGAGTAATGTCTTTCAACTCGGCTTGCAGCCTTTCGACGACGGCCGCAAATCGGGGATTACGATCCTGTTGGTTATGGAAATGCCGAATGAAGTTTTGGGCCACGCGCTGTAAGGCTGTTGAGCCCTCCTCAAGCCTGTTAACGCCCATGAGATACTTTGGAGAGAGCGTCTGGGCGGCTTCCAACACTCTCCTGCTCGCCGCGGAAAGTGAAGTCGTTCCCGCTAACAACTCGTCGCAGGTGGCGTTCAGGAGTTCATTGAACTTCTTGTGATCGGAAATGATTAGATCGAGGCGTCGTGACTCCTCGTCTCGACACGCGAACGACTTTACAAGAGCGTCTTCGAATTGATCGTCGGCCGAGGTAGCGCACTCGCACAGCGACCAGATGACGGCGCCCGCCAGCACCAGTCCCGCAATGACATGAACCTGCCGCATGCAAAGACCCCCTAACACCAATGAAACAGACGACTACGCGGCAGCCATGGCATTATAGTCGGCGGTCATGAAAAGTTAGTGAAAGATTCATTCGCCGCCCAAAGTAAGTCGCTGTCGGAGGCAAGCTGTCCCGCGCGGAACCACAATGGCGAAACGGAATTCGGCGCTTACGCGTTGAGCTCGGCAGGCTTGCCAGGGTTGGTCGTCACGGTAGAATGATGTCGTCGGTGTTTGTCCGACCAATGGCGGCAATGGGCCGCGCTCAAGGGCTGAAGCGATTTTGGGGGGCGTAGCTCAATTGGTTAGAGTACCGGACTGTCGATCCGGTGGTTGCGGGTTCGAGTCCCGTCGCCCTCGCTTGATACGCAAGGATTTACGTCAAAT
>JAKEFD010000492.1 GCA_022616245.1 Gemmataceae bacterium | reverse complement strand
TAGAGCGTGCCTTCCCAGACGCCGAACAGAGCCGCGCCGACAAAGCTCAATACGGTGCCCGGCACCAGCAAAACCGTGCCGACAATGTAGATGCCAATGTAAGCGAGACGCTGAGTGGCTGGATGCAGTTCATCAATTGCGGTCCGTATGCTTTCCGACGTGATGGATCGTCCGGTGTCCGTGAACCGGAAAAACCAAACGGCGACGCCGACGAACGCGATGAGCAAGAAGAGCTTGATCAGATTCTTCGGCTGTCGAAAAGGCACGAGTTTTATCCGCGCTCCGAGGCTCAAATCCCTTCCGACAAGCGTTCCAGCGCTTCCTTGGCCAACAGAGCCAGATCCGGATTGTCGGATTCGGCCAGGCGATCGAGGTCGGGCCAGAGGAGCGTGAGCCCTTCGGAAACGATGAGCTGAATGGTCTCATGGATGGCGTGCGGGTCCTCGGCCCGTAGTCCCTGCCGAAACCAGTGCAGAGCGGCGCGTTGCCCGAGGCGCGCCAAGGCCGCGCGGGCCGATTTGCGCACTTGCGTGCAGGGATCGCGGCTGCCATGGTGCAGCGCTTCCAGCACGTCCTTTTTCAGGATGGGGTCCCACCAGCCTAAACTCGTCAACGCGGCAGCGCGGAAAACCGGGTCCCAATCGCGCGCCGCCAAGATCAAGAAGCGCTCGGTTTGCGCCGAGGGCTGGCCGCGCAGCGCCCGCAGCACCGCCCGGTACGGCAGTTGAATGGGCAGCGACGGCCGGCGCGGCGGCTCCGACCAGGGTCGCCACTGCGCCCGTCGCCGCATCGGCACTCGGCTCGACGCATACTCGCACAGCCACGGCCCCACGCGCGGGTGACGCGCATAGGCGAGCAACTCCAACGCCAATTCGATGCCCGGCAGATTCGGCCTCTTGTCGATCAAACGGACAAGTGCGTCCCCTGTGTCGGTTTGCAAATCCAAAAGCGCCAAGAACAGATCACGGCGCTGCCGATCGTTGGAACCGGCGATGCGACCCACGAGCTGAGCCGGCGCCTTTTCGAGGTATTCGGTCAGCGTCGCCTCCAGCGATTCCAGGCGCGTCAACTGCCATTGGAAAGCCTCATATTCGGCGGGTTCGTGCTCGAGCAGCGCCAAGGAATGTGGCGCCCGGCGCACAAAGCGCTTTGTCTCAAATGCGATCCGCACCATCAGTGGCTGGCCGACGGCGTCGACTTGATCCCAAAGCTCTTCGATCACTTCACCCAGGCGCGCTTCCACGACCATAGTGGGCTGCACGCCGTAGCGCAACCCTTCGATGGCACGGTGCAGCACGCGCAGCGCCGCCTGGCCTAAAGGCGTATGCGGCTGCAGCAGGTAGCCGGGAAAGCCCAGAAAGCACACTGTTTCCGCGGCGAAGAAATGTCCCAGGGGCACGTCGCCGGCAATTTCCGAGCAGCGCAATAGATGGGGCAAGCTCTCCTGACGATTGAGAGCGCGCAATCCGCCCGCCAGATCGATCCAGTACCAGGCTTGTTCCAATCGATCGTCCGTCAGTCGGCGCTGCAGTTGGCGTTCGAGAATACGACCGGCTTGCTCGGTGCCCAACTCGGCGAGGGCCCGCACTTGTACGACATAGTGCATGCCGGGCCGCATGCTTGCCTCGACACGCCGCACGTCGCCGTGCTCGAGCATTTCAGCGAAGCGGCGCTTGGTGCGTTCGATCACGGCTTCATTCAGCCGACCGCCTTGAAACAATTCGAAATGCTGGCGCGTGACGGCTGAAAACTCCTCGCGTGGCGAGCGGCGCTGAAGGTGCCGGCCGAGCAAGAAGGCCGCGGCCACAAGCATGATCAAGGCCACGACCAGTCCGATATTGACGACCATAGCGGATTCCGTTCAGGAGGTGTTGGCATTCCCAGTGCGGGGCAAACCGAATTGTCCGCCCCACCTTACTCGCGCACTTGCCCATCTCCATAAACAATATACTTGTACGAGCACAATTCCTGTAGACCGCACGGGCCGCGCGCGTGGAATTTGTCCGTGCTGATGCCGATTTCAGCGCCCAATCCAAACTCGAAGCCGTCGTGAAAGCGCGTGCTGGCATTGACCAAGACGGCAGCCGAATCCACGGCGGCGCTGAATCGGCGGGCGGCGTTAAGATCCGTGGTAATGATCGCTTCGGTGTGCCCAGAGCCAAAACGCGCGATGTGGGCAATCGCCTCTTCCAGATCTTGCACGACTTGGACGGAGAGGATCAGGTCCAGGAACTCCGCGGCGAAATCTTGCTCGGTGGCCGGCTTTGCCTGAGGCACAAGCGCGCGCGTCGCCGGACAGCCGCGCAACTCAACTCCTTGTCGGCTAAGCGCCGCGGCGGCGCGGGGCAGAAAAACCTCGGCGACGTCGGCGTGCACCAGCAAGCTTTCCGCCGCGTTGCACACGCCGGGCCGCTGGCACTTCGCGTTCACGACGATTTTTTCCGCCATATCGAGATTGGCGGCGCGGTCGACGTAGACGTGGCAATTGCCCATGTAGTGCTTGAGCACCGGCATCTTGGCTTCCGCGGCGATACGGCGGATCAGGCCCTCGCCGCCGCGCGGAATGACCAGATCGATGTGCTCCACCCGCTGCAAGAGCTCTCCGACCACTGCGCGGTCCGTATTGCTGACCATCTGCACTGCGTCCGGCGGCAGCTCTGCCCGCCGGAGGGATTCGTGAAGCAAACTGTGCAATGCCAGATTGGAATGCAGCGCCTCCTTGCCCCCACGGAGGATGACGGCATTGCCGCTTTTCACGCATAGGCCGGCCGCGTCCACGGTCACGTTGGGGCGCGACTCATAGAGGAAAAAGAGCACGCCCAAGGGCACGCTGACTTTGTGCACGTGCAAGCCGTTGGGACGAACCGACGAATCGAGCACTCGGCCGACCGGATCGGGCAATGTCGCGATTTCACGAAGTCCCTGCGCAGCTGCGCGAATGCGTTCCGGCGTCAGGCGCAGGCGGTCGATGGCGGCTGGCGCTGCGCCACCAGCTTCGAACGCCGCGATGTCTTTGGCATTGGCTTCCAGAATGGGCGATGCGCCACGCTCCAACGCATCGGCGGCCAGCGCGAGAAATCGGTCTTTCCGCGCACCCGACGTTGTCGCCAGCAAACGGGAAGCACTGCGTGCTTTTCGGCCCAGATCTTCAGCGTAACTCGCGAAATTCATTCTCTCTTTTCAATCATTTCCTGCCGGTCCGGCTCCTCCAATTGAAACGCAATGACCGGCGGCGTGCTTTGCACCAGCGTGAAGTCCTTGGGTAATTGTAATCGAAGCGGCTCCAGGTTTCTGCCGCGAAACAACTGCGCCCCTGTAAGATCGACGAATGCCAGCACGGGCGGGTTTTCCTCCCCAGCAGGCCCGATGAGCCGCAGCTTGACCTTGCCTTGTTGTCCTTTGTCGAAACGGGCGTGCCAGGGAAAGTTGGGCGGGCACAAGAAACGCACCGGCACGTCCGTCATTTCGAAGCTGCGCAGCCGCGGCTGCACCTTGCACCGAAACGCGACTTGACGCGGCGTCGTCGTAACCCCCCGGCCCTCCATCTCGCCGACGAGATCGACCTGGCCGCGCGCCTGGACAACGCCCGCTCCGTCCGTCGGCGCCGCCAGTGCATACGTTTGCGTGGCGATGAATTGGGCCTGGTCCAGGACGTGTTTGGGACCGCGGACCAAAACCGCGGCGGGCTCGATCTTGAGCTGGCTGACGTAAACCTCGCCGGAATAGTCCAGCTTCACCGGCAAGGTGCGTTCCACGAGACGATGCACCGTGACCGGTATCTGCACGTAGCGCTCGCCCAGCTCGACCAGAATGCCGTATGGAACAGGGATATCGGAAGGGCCGATCGTGATATTGTCCGTGAACGACGGCGCCGTGCGCTCTTCGGACACGGTCAAGGTATGGGTTGCCTTTACCAGACCGCGTTGCAGCATACGCCGCAGCTCGCGAATGCGCGACGACGAGCCGCTGAAGGAAACCGTGATGTGCGGTGAGCCGCCCACCTCGGCCAGAAAGTGATCGCGCTGCGCCGGCGCCAGTTCGATGTGCACCGGAATCGATACGTGGTCGATGGAATTCTGCGAACGGCTATGCGCATAGAGCCATACGAGAAATGCGAGCGACAAGGCCACCAGCATTTCCAAGGCGAGTTGACGCAGGCGCACGGTACTTCGAAACGTCTTCAGCCAGCGGACCATCGCGAATCCTTTCTTTGTCCGGTGTGGGTGCACCCTCAAGCCGCTAGGCAGCGCGTTGGACGGGAGCGCTCAAGAGATCGGCCAAGCGTCGGGCCAGATTCTCGCGCGGGACCGGCTCGAAGCGTCCAGCCACCGCCAGCGAGGCGCGGCCCGTTTCCTCGCTGACGACGAGCACGACGGCGTCCGAATC
>JAKEFD010000491.1 GCA_022616245.1 Gemmataceae bacterium | reverse complement strand
TAGAGCGTGCCTTCCCAGACGCCGAACAGAGCCGCGCCGACAAAGCTCAATACGGTGCCCGGCACCAGCAAAACCGTGCCGACAATGTAGATGCCAATGTAGGCGAGACGCCGAGTCGCTGGATGCAGTTCATCGATTGCCGTTCGTATGCTTTCCGACGTGATGGATCGGCCGGTCTCCGTAAACCGGAAAAACCAAACGGCGACGCCGACGAACGCGATGAGCAAGAGGAGCTTGGCCAGATTCTTCCAGTGTTGAACACGCACGAGATTCCATCCGCGCTCCGAGGCTCAAATCCCTTCCGACAAGCGTTCCAGCGCTTCCTTGGCCAGGAGAGCCAGATCGGGGTTGTCGGATTCGGCCAGGCGATCGAGGTCGGGCCAGAGGAGCGTGAGCCCTTCGGTGACGATGAGTTGAATGGTCTCATGAATAGCATGCGGATCCTCGGCCCGTAATCCCTGCCGAAACCAGTGCAGAGCGGCGCGTTGCCCCAGGCGTGCCAAGGCCGCGCGGGCCGATTTGCGCACTTGCGTGCAAGGATCGCGGCTGCCATGGTGCAGCGCTTCCAACACGTCCGTTTTCAGGATGGGGTCCCACCAGCCTAAGCTCGTCAGGGCGGCAGCGCGGAAGACCGGATCCCAATCGCGCGCCGCCAAGATCAAGAAGCGCTCGGTTTGCGCCGAGGGTTGGCCGCGCAGCGCCCGCAGCACCGCCCGGTACGGCAGTTGAATGGGCAGCGACGGCCGGCGCGGCGGCTCCGACCAGGGTCGCCACTGCGCCCGACGCCGCATGGGGACTCGGCTCGACGCATACTCGCACAGCCACGGCCCCACGCGCGGATGGCGCGCATAGGCGAGCAGCTCCAGCGCCAATTCGATGCCCGGCAGGTTCGGCTTCTCGTCGATCAAGCGAATAAGCGCGTCCCCTGTGTCGGCTTGCAAATCCAAGAGCGCCAGGAACAAATCACGGCGCTGCCGATCGCTGGAATCGGCGATACGACGTAAGAGCTGAGCCGGCGCCTTTTCGAGGCATTCGGCCAGCGTCGCCTCCAACGATTCCAGGCGTGACAGTTGCCATTGGAAAGCCTCGCATTCGGCGGGCTCGTTTTCGAGCAGAGCCAAGGCGTGTGGCGCCCGGCGCAGAAAACGCCGTGTCTCAAACGCAATCCGCACCAACAATGGATGGGTGTCATCGCCGACTTGATCCCAAAGGTCTTCGATCACTTCACCCAAACGCGCTTCCACGACCATAGTGGGCTGCACGCCGTAGCGCAACCCTTCTATTGCACGGTGCAGCACGCGTAGCGCCGCCTGGCCCAGTGGAGTATGCGGCTGCCGCAGGTAGCCGGGAAAGCCCAGAAAACACACGGTTTCCGCGGCGAAGAAATGTCCCAGCGGCACGTCGCCGGCGATTTCCGAGCAGCGCAACAGATGGGGCAAACTTTCCTGACGATTGAGAGCGCGTAGGCCGCCCGCCAGATCGATCCAGTACCAGGCTTGTTCGAGTCGATCGTCCGACAGTCGGCGCTGCAGTTGGCGTTCGAGAATACGGCCGGCCTGCTCGGTGCCCAGCTCGGCGAGCGCGCGCACTTGTACGACATAGTGCATGCCGGGCCGCATGCTCGCCTCGACGCGCCGCACGTCGCCATGCTCGAGCATTTCGGCGAAACGGCGCTTGGTGCGTTCGAGCGCGGCTTCATTCAGCCGTCCGCCTTGAAACAACTCGAAATGCTGGCGCGTGACGGCGGAAAACTCCTCGCGTGGCGTGCGGCGCTGAAGATGCCGCCCCAGCAAGAAGGCCGCAGCCACAAGCATGATCAAGGCCACGACCAGGCCGATATTGACGACGACCATAGCGGATTCCGTTCAGGAGGTGCGGGCATTCCCGCTGCGGGGCAAACAGGAACGTCCGCCCCACCTTATTCGCGCACTTGCCCATCTCCATAAACAATATACTTGTACGAGCACAATTCCTGTAGACCGCACGGACCGCGCGCGTGGAATTTGTCCGTGCTAATGCCGATTTCGGCGCCCAATCCAAACTCGAAGCCGTCGTGAAAGCGCGTGCTGGCATTGACCATGACGGCAGCCGAATCCACGGCGGCGCTGAAGCGGCGGGCGGCGTTAAGATCCGTGGTAATAATCGCTTCGGTGTGCCCAGAGCCAAAACGCGCGATGTGGGCAATCGCTTCTTCCAGATCTTGCACGACTTGGACGGAGAGGATCAGGTCCAGGAATTCCGCGGCGAAATCTTGCTCGGTGGCCGGCTTTGCCTGAGGCACCAGCGCGCGCGTCGCCGGACAGCCGCGCAGCTCTACTCCTTGGCGGCTAAGCGCCGCGGCGGCGCGGGGCAGAAAAACCTCGGCGACGTCGGCGTGCACCAGCAGGCTTTCCGCCGCGTTGCACACGCCGGGCCGCTGGCACTTCGCGTTCACCACGATTTTTTCCGCCATATCGAAATTGGCGGCGCGATCGACGTAGACGTGGCAATTGCCCATGTAGTGTTTAAGCACCGGCATCTTGGCTTCCGCAGCGACACGACGGATCAGGCTCTCGCCGCCGCGCGGAATGACCAGATCGATGTGCTCCGCCCGCTGCAGCAGTTCTCCGACAACTGCGCGGTCCGTATTGTTGACCATCTGCACTGCGTCCGGCGGAAGCTCTGCCTGCTCGAGGGCGTCGTGAAGCAAACTGTGCAAAGTGAGATTGGAATGCAGCGCCTCTTTGCCCCCACGGAGGATGACGGCGTTGCCGCTTTTCACGCACAGGCCGGCCGCGTCGACGGTCACGTTGGGGCGTGATTCATAGAGGAAAAAGATAACGCCCAAGGGCACGCTGACTTTGTGCACGTGCAACCCGTTGGGACGAATCGACGAATCGAGCACTCGGCCCACCGGATCGGGCAATGTCGCGATTTCACGTAGACCCTGCGCGGCTGCGCGAATGCGTTCCGTCGTCAGGCGCAGACGGTCAATCGCGGCCGCCGCAGCGCGAGCTGTTTCGGCCGCCGCGACGTCTTTGGCATTGGCTTCCAGAACGCGGGATGCGCCACGCTCCAATGCATCGGCGGCCAGCGCCAGAAAACGGTCTTTTCGCGCACCCAGCTCTGTCGCCAGCAAACGGGATGCGCTGCGTGCTTTTCGGCCCAGATCTTCAGCGTAACTAGCGAGGTTCATTCTTCTTTTCGATCGTCTCCTGCCGGTCCGGCTCCTCCAATTGAAACGCAATGACCGGCGGCGTGCTTTGCACCAGCGTGAAGTTCTTGGGTAATTGTAACCGAAGCGGCACCAGGTTTCTGCCTCGGAACAACTGCGCCCCTGTTAGATCGACGAAGGCCAGCACGGGCGGGTTTTCCTCCCCAGCGGGCCCAACGAGCCGCAGCTTGACCTTGCCTTGTTGCTCTGTGTCGAAACGGGCGTGCCAGGGAAAGTTGGGCGGGCACAAGAAGCGCACCGGCACGTCCGACATCTCGAAGCTGCGCAGCCTCGGTTGCACCTTGCACCGAAACGCGACTTGACGCGGCGTCGTCTTGACCCCCCGGCCCTCCATTTCGCCGACGAGATCGACCTGGCCGCGCGCTTCGATGACGCGCGCTCCGTCCGTCGGCGCCGCCAGTGCATACGTTTGCGTGGCAATGAATTGGGCCTGGTCCAAGACGTGTTTGGGACCGCGGACCAAAACCGCGGCGGGCTCGATCTTCAGCTGGCTGAGGTAGACCTCGCCGGAATAGTCCAGCTTCACCGGCAAGGTGCGTTCCACGAGACGATGTACCGTGACTGGTATCTGCACGTAGCGCTCGCCCAGCTCGACCACAATGCCGTAGGGAACCGGGATATCGGAAGGGCCGATCGTGATATTGTCCGTGAACGACGGCGCCGTGCGCTCCTCGGACACGGTCAGCGTATGGGTTGCCTTCACCAGACCGCGTTGCAGCATGCGCCGCAGCTCGCGTATGCGCGACGACGAGCCGCTGAAGGAAACCGTGATGTGCGGTGAACCGCCCACCTCGGCCAGAAAGTGATCGCGCTGCGCCGGCGTAAGTTCGATGTGCACCGGAATGGATACGTGGTCGATGGAATTCTGCGACCGGCTATGCGCATAGAGCCACACGAGAAATGCGAGCGACAAGGCCACCAGCATTTCCAAGGCGAGTTGGCGCAGGCGCACCGTACTGCGAAACGTCTTCAGCCAGCGGACCATCGCGAATCCTTTCTTCGTCCAGCGCCGGGGTGTAGCCGTACCCTTTAGGGTGCGGAATCCGCAGGCTAATGCCTGCGGCTACGGTTTTGGAATGCGCTCTAGGCAGCGCGTTGAACGGGAGCGCTCAAGAGATCGGCCAAGCGCCGGGCCAGATTCTCGCGCGGGACCGGCTCGAAGCGTCCAGCCACCGCCAGCGAGGCGCGGCCCGTTTCCTCGCTGACGACGAGCACGACGGCGTCCGAATC
>JAKEFD010000100.1 GCA_022616245.1 Gemmataceae bacterium | reverse complement strand
TGGCAAGCGCAAGCAACGAATGCAAAACCACCGGACTTGCCCATCGAACTGAGCGTCAAGTGCGAGCTGCAATCTCCAGCGCACGAGGCCAATGGAAAGTCCGTTCCTGAATTCAATCTCTATTCGGAAGAAGTCGTTGGGACTTCGACGCGACTGAATTGGCTGCCCTGCACGCAATCGTATTGCCCGATGGTCTGCGACATCTTCTTGCAGCATCTCTTTGCCGGGTCGCAGCGCGCCGACCAGCAAGGCCCGGAGCGACAATCTCACTCGGACGGCAATCCGCTTCCTAACGGGCGCGGATCTGAAAGTGTGTTCGACGAATCCGAGCCGCCGCTCATTCGCTCGCCGAAGCGCCTGACACCCGAGGAGGCGCGCCGCCAATCGATGCTGCGCGGCACCCAGCCCTTAGGTCTGATTCCCTTGATGTGGTGATTCATCGCTTCGCGCTCGCCGCGCCAGGCCGCTGCAAGGGATCACTCAAGCGCGAAGCGATAAATCACGGTAATTTCAGATCTTTCAATAGAAACGGCACGTCCATTTCCACCATCGGCCCCGGCGTGCGATAGACGAGCTTCCAGCCTTCAAGGTCGCCCGGCGCCGGCGAAAAGTGATAGCCCATCTTGGCTTGCAGCGCCGAACGTTGACCTAATTCTTCCTCAGCGCCAAACGGCAGCGCGATGACCTGCTTGCGCTCGCCCTCACCTTTTTCCAGGTGGATGCGGTTGTTGTCGAGCCAGGATTGGTAGCTCTCGAATTGGGGCGTGCCTTTGGGATTTTCAACAAGGACGTGTACGCTCAGGGAATCGCTGCGCGGCTTGATGTGCGTCAGGCTGACGCGCACGCCGTCGCGCAGCTGTTGCGGCGCGGGTTTGCCTTGGGCCGGCGGCTTCAAATCCCCGAAGGCAAACGTCAGCATCTTGCCCGGACCCAATGCCTTGAAGCTGCCTTCGAGCGCGGCCAGTTTGGGCGCGGTCCGGTCCGGCGCGGGCAGGCGCACTTCGATCTCCACCGCCGTCCGTCCGGCGACCGCCATCTTGCCGCTCGCCGGCACGCTTGCCGTCAGTTCCTTTTTCCTGTCGTCGGCGGCAAAACGGGCACGCATTGGTCCAATGTCCAAGTACAAAGGTTCATACCTTGGTTCCCAGGCCACTTCGAGCGTCACCGTGCAACCGTGTTGACCGGTTCCCTCGTCGCGGCTGAGCACCGTGCGCTTGTTCGCAATGCGGAAAATGCCCTGGTAGAACGTCGGCACATCGCGCGGTTTGCCGTCGACCAGCGCCACGCCCTCGGCTTCGTACAAAGAGATGGCGCAATCTGCCTGCTGGGCAATCCGATCGAGCGCTTCCCAAAACGGCAGTGCGGCTTTTTTGCCGAAGGAAAGCGTGATTTTTTTCTTGTTCTTGCGAAGATCGGTTACGGCGTTGCCGGTCTCGCGCAACGCATCAAGGGCACCCGCAACAGTAATCGGTTCGGCGGCAAAGTGGACGAGCCGCGGCTCCAAATCCTTGCGCGCTTGTTCGAATAGATCCCTCTGACCGCCAAGCGCGAATGCAGTTCCGATCGACAAACAAAAAAACGCAGCGCCGCGCATTCTCAGCATGAGCATGTGCCTCCCGATGTCTCTTCGCATTGTAAAACGACCGGCGCTTCCTTGCAAACGGCGACCGAGCGTGCAGAATAACCGCAAAGGCGCGGAGGATCGCAGAGCTAGAACAAAGAAGATTAGTCTGTAACGCTTGTCCCCTTTTGCTCTCTGCGTGCCTCCGCGCCTCTGCGGTTTAATCTCACACACCAGGCTAGATCGTCCATGTTCTTGGATTTGCAGAACATCTCGCGAATCTTCGGCAACCAGCACGCGCTCTGCGACGTGACGTTGCGTCTGGAGCGGGGCCGCATCGGCTTGCTCGGACCAAACGGGGCCGGGAAATCGACGTTGCTCAAAATCTTGCTCGGCTTGTTGCCGCCGTCGTCGGGGTCGGGCCGCGTCTTGGAACACGAGCTCGGCAGAACCGGCGCGGCGCTGCGGCGCGTGCTGGGTTACATGCCTGAGGCGGACGCGTTGGCGCCGGGGATGCGCGGCGCGGATTACGTGGCCCTGGCGGGCGAGCTCTACGGCATGCCGCGCAAGCAGGCGCTGCGCCGGGCCCACGAAGTGCTCACTTATCTCGATCTGGGCGAGGCGCGCTATCGCAAGCTGGAAGAATACTCCACCGGCATGAAACAACGGCTCAAGCTGGCCCAGGCCTTGGTGCACGATCCGCCCGCGCTGCTCCTGGATGAGCCTACCAGCGGCCTCGACCCCGCCGGCCGCGAAGGCATGCTCGATCTTCTCTTGCGCCTGGGCCGCGATCACGGCAAAGCGATGCTGCTTTCGACACACCTATTGGCCGACGTGGATAAAGTCTGCGAAGCGGTCGTCATCTTGCACCAGGGCCGCGTTTTGTGCCACGGCCCGGTCAAGGAACTGTGCCAGCGCCGCCAGGACCGGTTTCGGCTGCAAGTGCAAGGAGACAGTGCGCCTTTCCTCGAAGAACTGCGGAGTGAGGGCGTGCTGGTGCTGCACGACAACGGGCGCGGCGACTTACGCGTCGCCGTGCCTCCGCGTTGGACCACGCGCGCATTCTTCGTACTAGCGAACCAACACAAAGTGCTCATTCGTGGACTGCAAACCGATGACGAAGACTTGGAAGAGTTGTTCCACCGTATGATCCAGGATTCGGCGTGAAGTGTTCCCCTGGCGTTTACGTTTCGCGCTCGCTTCGAGCTTGCGTTTGTAGACTCTTACACCCGGCGACGGGCGATAAGAAACGCAATGGTGAAAAGGGCCAGCGTCCCCAATGCGATGCCGACTTTGATGATCGGAAAACCGGTAAACTCCTCGCGTGTCTGCCCTTGGCTGATGACTAGCTTGGGCGACTCTACCGTTGGCGTGCGCGCTGGAACCGTCAGCGCTTTTTGAACGGCATGACCGGCGCCGGCGTTGACGAACACCTCGTAATTCCCCGGCGGCGGCGCTTCAAATGACCAAAGCCCTTTGGCGTCGGTCTTGCCGTTGGCAAAGAGCATCTTCGTTGAGTCGCGTATTTCCACCAGCGCGAATTGCGCCGGCGTATCGTCGTCGTAGAAGGCTTCGACGTGCACTTTGCCGCCGCGCAGGCTGCACTCGACACCCAATGCATGGGCCCAAACGCACTCCGGGCACGCGAGCGCGACAATTACACCGATGAAGTGCAAGCCAAAACGCATATCGTCTCTCACGTCGCGGTATGACGATTTTCTCAATCGTATTACCAGGCGACCGTCCCTGCGGCAAATGAATTTTCGAAAAAGATTCCTAGAATGGTGCAGACTCCATACTGCTTGGCCGACTCATGACGACTTTCGACGATCTTCGCGAAATCTATGCTCTTCCCCTTCCGGAACTGCTTTATCGCGCCGCCACGGTGCAGCGCGCGAACCACGATCCCGCCGACATTCAGCGCTGCGCTTTGCTGAGCGTAAAAACCGGCGGCTGTTCCGAAGACTGCGGCTACTGCGCCCAAAGCGCCCATTACAAGACCGGGGTGCCGGCCACCCCGCTCATGAACCTGGAGGAAGTGCGCGAGCGTGCGGAAAAAGCCAAAGCGCTGGGCGCTACGCGTTTCTGCATGGGTACGGCCTGGCGCGAACCCAAAGACGGACCGCAGTTCGACCGCATCCTCGACATGGTGCGCCTCGTGCGCGATCTGGACATGGAAGCCTGCGTCACGCTCGGCATGCTGACGGATGAGCAAGCACGACGGCTTAAAGAGGCGGGCCTCACCGCGTACAACCACAACCTTGATACATCCCGGCGGCACTATCCCAAAGTCATTACGACGCGCACGTATGACGACCGCATCCGCACCCTGCACGCGGTGCAAAGAGCAAATATCGCGGTTTGCTGCGGCGGCATTCTCGGCATGGGCGAAAACGAAGAAGATCGATTGATGCTGCTCGCCGAATTGGCACAGCTCGATCCGCCGCCCGAGAGTATCCCGATCAATTGCCTCGTGCCCATCGCCGGCACGCCGCTCGAGAACGCCGAGCCCGTCGACAGCGTCGAGCTCGTGCGTCTCGTCGCCACGGCGCGGATCGCGTTTCCCAAGGCGCGGGTCCGGCTCAGCGCCGGCCGCGACCGCATGAGCCGCGAGCTGCAAATCCTCTGTTTCCTCGCCGGCGCTAATTCCATTTTCTTCGGCGACAAGCTGCTCACCGCTCCCAACCCGGACGCAAGCGCGGATGCGGACCTGTTTCGCTCCATGGGTCTACCCCTCACCCCCAACCCCTCTCCCCTGAGTACAGGGGCGAGGGGAGAGTCGGTAGCCCTCACTCCCCATCCCTCTCCCCCAAGCGGCGAGAAAAGAGCCACGGTGGAAGCGAGTGCGTCATGAATTTGGAAGAGCGCTGGAATCGTCAGCTCGACGAGCTGCGCCGCCAGGGGCGCTATCGGCAATTGACGCCGCCGCGCGGGATCGACTTCTGCTCCAACGATTACTTGGGCTATGGCGCCCGCACCTGGGGCAACGCCGCGAATCTCTCCCAGAGCGGCCTCGCTTCACGCTTGCTGCGCGGCCACCATGAAATATGGGACGACGTCGAAAAACGCCTGGCCGACTGGCACGACGCCCAAGCCGCTTTAATGATGTCCAGCGGCTACATGGCGAATCTGGGGCTGCTTTCAACCGTTATCGAGCCGGGTGACTGGGTTGCATCAGACGAGTGCAATCACGCGTCGCTCATCGACGGCATCCGCTTGAGCAAAGCCGAGATTCTCGTTTTCCGCCACAACGATGAGGCGCAGCTTTCGGAGGCGATCCATACCGCCGGGGAAAAGTCCAGTCCCGCGCGGCATCTCTTTGTCGTCACCGAATCGTATTTCAGCATGGAAGCCGACAGCGGCTGTGCCCTAGACAAGAATACTCACCGCACGAATATCAATCATCATGTGATCATTGACGAAGCGCATGCGACCGGCTGCTTCGGCAATCGTGGTTCCGGAATAGTGGACGCGCAATTGCAAAGGAACAAGACGCCGATCCTGGCCTCGGTGCACACCGGCGGCAAGGCATTGGGCGTTCCCGGCGCTTACATCTGTTGTTCCAAGCTGCTCAGGGAATACCTTGTCAATCGTTGCCGGCAGCTATTGTTTACAACCGCCTTGCCGCCGATCGTGGGCCAGTGGTGGCTCGAAGCGATCGAGCGCGTGCAAAAAGACGACGCCGGCCGAGCACGGCTGCACGAAAACGCCGAGGTCTTTCGCCGCGCTCTAAGCAACAACGGCGTCGAAGCATTGGGCCGGCACTACATCGTGCCGATAGTGCTGGGCAATGACAAGTCGGCGCTGCGCGCGGCGCATATGCTGCAACAACAGGGCTTCGATATTCGCGCCATCCGGCCGCCGACCGTGCCCCAAGGCACTGCGCGATTGCGCGTATCCATCCACGCGGACCATGACCATGCGACCTTGCACGCGGCCGCGACGGCCATTGGCCGAGTCGTGCGTGAATTGTTGATGCCCTATCGCGACTCGACCTCGAGTGCCACGGTACCCGACAAAGGGCATAGCAACACAGGAACCAAAATCGAACTTCAATAAGAAAGGTTCGTCCAAAACTGAGTGGCATGCTCACCCTACACACATTGACAACAATCCATAGCGCGAATGCCATGTCTGATCTAATCGTACTTGGCACGGACACCGACGCGGGCAAGACCACGTTTGCCTTGCTCTGGCTCGCGTTTTTCGCGGATCGCTTTGACTACTGGAAACCGGTCGAGTCAGGCGCTTCCGATACGGAAACGGTTCGCGCGTTGCTTCCGGACGCGTCGGTTTTTGCGCCGGCATGTCGATTCAGCCAACCGCTAGCGCCGCCCTTGGCCGCACGCGCCCAGGGCGCAACGGTGCCAAGCGCCGCGGAGCTTGCCAAGAGGCGTCCTCGACCCGCGACGGGCCGCTTGCTCATCGAGACATTTGGCAGTCCGTATTCGCCTCTTAACGAAACCGATTTGCAAGTCGCATTGTTGCATTTGCTTGTTGGCCGCCGCGTTCTTGTTTCCTCGTCCGCGCTGGGAGCGATCGGTCGCACCCTGCAATGCCTAACCGCGCTCGAGAGTGAAGCCTTGCGGCCCGACGCGGTGGTGCTGCTCGGCGCGCGCGATGAATTTTCAACACCAGCCCGACGCGCGAGCGAGGGATTTGCCGCGGAAAAGATCCGGCAATTCGGCTCGGCGATCCCGGTCTTTCTATTGCAGTCTCCCAAGGAATGGACCTGCCAGGGCATCCAGGCTGCTGCGGCCGGGCAAAGCGACGTCTTGAACGAATTACTGACTCTGTTCTCCGACCAGAGCGCGGCCCCCACGTCGCAAGAAATCCTGTTGGCAAGCGACGACCAACACGTTTGGCACCCTTACACGTCTTTGCGCGGCGGCGAACCGCCGCTTGTTTGCGTAGGCGCGGACAAGGAGTATCTGCAACTCGCCGACGGCCGCCGCATCATCGACGGCATCTCCTCCTGGTGGACGATATTGCACGGCCATCGCCATCCGCCCTTGATGCAGGCGCTGCGCGAGACCGCGGCAATCTACGATCACGTGCATTTCGCCGGCGTGACCCATGAGCCGGCCATTCGCTTGGCCGAAGCGATGCTGGCCACCACCCCGTGGGGGACCCCCTCACCCCCGACCCCTCTCCCTCAGGGCGAGGGGAGACAGGTGACCCGTCCGAGCCGCGACCGTGAGGGAGCGGGGGGCCTGTGGGGCGACGTGCCGGGCAAACAAGAATGTTCGCCCCACGATGCAGGCCGCGTCTTCTTTTCCGACAACGGCAGCACCGCGGTCGAGGTGGCGCTCAAGATGGCCTATCAGTACTGGTGCCACCTGGACGAGCCGCAGCGGACACGCTTCATCGGCTTCGAGCACGGTTACCACGGCGACACCTTTGGCGCAATGGCCATCAGCCGCGATCCGGTTTTTTTCGGCCGATTCGAGCCGCTCCTCTTGCAAGCCGGCATCGTGCCGCTCGATCCGGATCGGCTCGACGAAGAGCTGCAAAAACATCGCGGACAAGTCGCGGCTGTCATCGTCGAGCCGCTCGTGCAAGGCGCGGGCGGCATGCGCTTGCACACGCCCCAAACGCTGCGCGCCTTGTACGAAGTCACACGCCGGCATGACGTCTTGTTCATCGCCGACGAAGTCTTGACCGGGCTGCGCTTTGGTTCGCCTTGGCTGTCGCTGGATCATGGCGTGACCCCTGATTTGATTTGCGCGGCCAAGACTCTGGCGGGCGGTGTCTTGCCATTGGCGGCAACCCTGGCCAGTCCGCGCATCGTCGCTGCATTTGAATCCGACGATCGCCGCCGCACCTTCTTCCACGGCCATTCGTTCACCGCGCATCCCTTGGCCTGCGCCGTAGCGCTGGTGAACTGGCAGAATCTCCCCAGCCGGGAGGCGAAGCTGAGGATGGAAGCGCTATGGTGCCAACAGCTCGAGCCGCTGCGCGACCGAGGTACCGTTAACACAAGCCTGACGCGCGAGCGAAGGACCATTAACGACGTGCGCATTTTCGGCCCAATGGCGGCTATTGAAAGCAACGCGGCCGGCGGCTATCTCGCGGATGTGGCCAAGGAGCTGCGCCGCCGCTGTCTGGAAAAAGGCGTGTTGCTGCGCCCGCTGGGAAACGTGCTCTATGCTTTGCCGCCGCTCGAGACTTCTGCGGAATCGCTACAGCAAATCGCAGACGCCGTGAGAGATGTGGCTGTGTGAGCTGCGCACGCCGGCCGTAGCCGACGCTGCCAGCGTCGGCCACGGCAACCACAGCGCGACTTACCAACAACACCGACGCAAGCTGCGTCGGCTACGAGCCGGCGGATCAAAACAGCTCCAGCACCGGGTTGCCCTCGCAGATGAAACGTAACTGCCCCTGGATGTCGTAAAGCTGGCTGCGCGGATCGACGCCGAAGACATGAAACAGCGTCGCGGTCAAGTCGCTGATGTGCACCGGGCGCTCGCGCGGATAGCCGGCGACCTGATCGGACGAGCCGACGACCCTGCCGCCGCGGACGCCGCCGCCCGCGAGCACCACACTGTAGCAATTGCACCAGTGATCGCGGCCGCCGACGTTGTTCGTATTGTTGGAGAAGTTGACGCCCATGCGCGGCGTGCGGCCGAATTCCCCCATCCACAGGACAAGCACGTCGTCGAGCAAGCCGCGCTCGTGCAAATCCTCCAACAAAGCGCTGAACGATTGATCGGCGGGCGGGGCCAGTTCGTTGGTCACACGCGCGTAATGGCTGTTGTGCGTGTCCCAGCTGCCGCGATCCACATCGGTGTGCGAGAAGACGGACACAAACGGGACGCCGGCCTCGACCAGCCGCCGGGCCAGGAGCGTGCTTTGTCCTTGAATGTGCCGGCCATAGCGGTCGCGCAAGCGCGCCGGCTCACGGTTCAAATCGAACGCTTCCTTGGCCCGCGCCGACGTGAGCAGATTGAAGGCGCTTTGATAGTGCGTGCCCATCGTGCCCAGCGCGCCGCTCGCCTCCACACGCCGCTGCGTGCCGTCGAGCCTTTCGAGCAACGTTTGCCGCGCCGCCAGCCGCGGACGGTTCACGTCCTCGGGCAATGCGAACGAGTCGATGCGGAAGTCCGGATCGCTGGGATCGGCGCCCAGGACGAAAGGATCGTATTGCGCGCCCAAGTAGCCCGCGAGCAACCCCGGCGACTTCGACGGTCCGTTGTTGGTCACATTGGGGATGATCACATGCTGCGGCATCGACGGAGCGTGGGGACGCAATCGACCAACGACCGAGGCGAAATGCGGGTGGTCGGTGCGCTGGGCTGCCGTGCGATTGGAAACCGCCATAGGATCGGTGGCTTCGCGGCCCACCAGGCTGCAATAGATGGCCGGATTGTGGCAGCGGATCGTATGGTGCACACTGCGGACAATGGCGAACTTATCGGCGTGTTGAGCCAAACGCGGCAGAGCATCGGTCATGCGGATGCCGGGCACGCGCGTGGCGATCGGGCGAAAGGGCCCGCGGACTTCCTCAATGGCGTCGGGCTTGGGGTCGAAAGTATCGGCCTGATACGGACCGCCGAGCTGGAAGAGAAGGATGCACGCCCGCGCGCTTGTCCGCCGTCTCCCCTCGCCCTGAGGGAGAGGGGTAGGGGGTGAGGGGGCTCTGGCGACCGACTCAGCGGCCAGTACGTCCATCAGCGCAGGCGTCCACAGGCTCACGCAGCCGAATTGCAGGAAGCGCCGGCGCTCGTGGATGAATGGAAACATGGCTCCTGCGGATGAACATTTCCAAGCAATTGCAAATTGCAAATTTCAAATTGTAAATTGAAAGACCGCCGCGAGAACTGTCTGCCAATTTGCAATTTTCAATTTGCAATTTTCAATTTGAAATTCCTCTCTTAGCCAAGACTTCCTGGATGGATTGTACTCGAAAATGATTTCAAGTGCGTCCGAATCTGCGCTGGCGCATGCGGAAGAACGCCACTAGCGCTTCCCATTGGTCGGCCGCTGTCGAGATGTCCACCCAATCGACGCGTGCGAATCGGCCGAGCTGCCTTAAGCGTTCGCGTCGCCGCGCCGAGCCGTCTTGCCAGGCGGATTGAAACGCGGCGTTGCCCGAATCCACCCAAAGCTCGCGCCCCGTCTCCGCGTCTTGCAGCACCACGAGGCCGGCCGCGGGCATTTGCCGTTCGCGCGGATCGCTGATCTCCAGGGCGACAAGGTCATGCCGCCGGGCGGTCCGCCGCAGCGCCGCCTCATAGCCCTGATCGAGAAAATCGCTAAGGCAAAACACAATGGCCCGGCGATGCAGCACTTTGTTGATGAAATCGAGGCCGGCGCGCAGGTTCGTGCCCGGCTTTTGGGGCTCGTAAAAAAGCGCCTCGCGCAAAAGCCGCAGCACGTGGCGTGCGCCTTTGCGCGGCGGCACGTACTTCTCCACTTTTTCGCTGCAAAGAGCCAGGCCCACCTTGTCGTTGTTGGCCAGGGCGCAAAACGCCAAGAGGGCCGCCAATTCCGCCATCACATCGCGCTTGGTCTTCCACTGCGTGGTGAAGTACTGGCTGCCGCTGACATCGAGGAGCAGGACCAGCGTCAACTCGCGTTCCTCGACGAAGCGCTTGACGAACGGGTGTCCCATGCGGGCGGTTACGTTCCAGTCGATGGTGCGGATGTCGTCGCCGGGCTGATATTCGCGCACCTCCTCGAAGGCCATGCCGGCGCCTTTGAAGACGCTGCGGTAATTGCCGCCCAGCAAGTCCTCCACGGCCCGCCGGGCGCGGATTTGTAACCGCCGGATTTGTCGCAACAGGTCGCGCGAAAGCATGCTGCTTTTGTAGAGCGCCGCATTGTAGAGGTGCGCCCAAGGGCGGGTTTTCCTGTTTTTCCGTTGACAAAGCAGCCAACGTCTTCGACAAAGAGCACCGAGGATTTCACGCGAGGGGAAAAACGGATGGCCGGCTACATTATTTACTCCCTAGACTGGCCCAAGTTTCGCGACATGGTCGAGCGGCCTACGCAGCAGCAGTTGACACTGCTCGCGCGTGTGCTCGCCGAGGAGCGCGAGAACCTGGACGGGGAATTCGAGGACGCCGACCCGATCCTGGAATGGCCCAGCGACCCAGAATCACTGGCGCCTGTTGTCGCCAAGCGATTGGCGCTGCCGGATTGGTACGGCGACCTGTCCCGCGCGGGCAAGCAGCTTTGGGAGGGAACTGTGTTTAGCGCCTGCATGAACTGCACGAAGCTCGGCCTGGACTTTCGAGTGGACAACGACGGCGTCTACTGGGATGTGATCGAGGTCGGCTGGAAACACCTGGGCGTGGTGCCCTACACCATTACCGACGTCGCGTTATCGGCCTTTGGCACTCGCCCTTTTCGATATCACCAGAGCCCGAAGCCGAACAAAAGCCGAGACGAATACGACCGGGATCAAGATGAGAAGCGTGCCAGCCTGGGCGCGCTGGGCGACGTGCTCGGCCAGTTTTTGTCAAGCGCCAAGGAAGGACAGAAGGACCTATCCCCGGAGGATCTGTTGGCGATGCTCGAGGGGCACGAAGGCATCGCCCCAGTATACAAGGACGCGCTCAAGGATTTTCTTAGTGACGACGATTCGGAACTGGATTCCGAGGAAGACGACGACTCCGGCGAGTGGTCACCCATGCACAGTATGCACACTCCCGCTGAGGTTCAGAGAATACTGGCCGAACTCAAGTCCATTGCACCAGCGATGAAAGCCACGAAGACAGGCGACGCGCGGCAGCAATACGAAGACGACTTGATGCCCGCAATTGAGAGTATTGCGCGTGACCAGCGAATGCTCTTCATCCAAGTGGATACATGAATCGCTTCCGCGATCTCTTGGCATTTAGTGTGTAGACATCAAGGCTGCAACTCGGCCAACGGCCCGAGCGCCACTACCGCCCGGTCGCCAAACGAATATTGATCGAGCAAGGTGCGGATGTCCGCGAGCGAGACCGCGTCGAAGGAGCGGAGCTCGTCGTCGACGCTGCGGTACTGCCCCAGATAGGTCCAGGCCATGCCCAGGGCTTGCATGCGGCCCATGGGACGTTCGCTGGCGCGGACAATGCGCGATAGAATCTTACTCTTGGCAGTGTCCAATTCCGCCTGGGTAATGCTCTCCTTTTGCACTGTGGCGAACAGTTCAAAGACCAGGCTCAGGTTTTCCTTGGCGTTTTCCGGGTCGCAGGTGAACGAAGTGAAAAAGGCGCCGTTGCCTTCGTTGTCCTGATACGACAGGTCGGCGGAGTCGGCGCGGCCGGGATCGACCAGCGTCCAGAACAGCCGGCTGTTGGAGTCGTCGCCCAGGACCATGGCCAGGGTGTCGGCGGCGTGGCGCAGGCGGTCGGCGGCGGCGGGGGCGGGCGAGACGACGATGACGTGTTCCTGCGCGACTTTTTCCTTGGCGATGACCTGAAAGGCGCGGTTGCCGGTGGTGGGGCGGATGTTGTGCCGTGCGGCGTCGCCTTTGGGCCAGCCGCCGCACAGCTTTTCGACGAGGTCGACCGCTTCGGCCCAGGCGAAGTTGCCGGCGACCGCGACGGTGATGTTGGGTGCGACGTAGCGGCGATTGAAGTAATCGTGCATGCGGTCGCGGGCCAGTTGCCGAATGCTGTCCGCGGTGCCGAGGATGCTGTTGCCCAAGGGATGGTCGCCGAAGTAGCCCTTGCGGGACTTGTCATAGGTGGCCCACATCGGCCGATCCTCGTACATGCCGATTTCTTCGATGATCACGTTTTTTTCCATGTCGAAGTCCTCCGTGCGCAGGCTGGGGCGGAGGATGTCGGCAAGGATGTCGGCGGCGCGTGGCAGATACTCGGGCAAAACGCAGGCGTAGAAGACGGTGTTCTCCTCGCTGGTGAAGGCGTTGTAGTTGGCGCCGATGCGGTCGAAGTCGATGTTGACGTCGAAGGCGGAGCGGCGCGGGGTGCCTTTGAAGACCATGTGCTCGAGGAAATGCGAGACACCGGAGACGTCGGGCGTTTCGTCGCGCGAGCCGGTCTTGACGAAAAAGCCCACGGCGACAGAGCGCGCCGAGGGGCTGGTTTCGCCGATGAGGTTAAGGCCGTTTGGGAGGGTGTGGCGGTGGAAGTCCATGCGATTATCATAGTAGCCCCCACGCTCCGCGTGGGGGGTCGTAGTTGGAATTGTGCAGCGACGGATGGAGGCACTTGGTGGGTGGCATGGTGGCATGCATGCCACGCAGCATGCGAATTGAACGGACCACGGGACATACGGTTAACGTTAACTTTGAACGTTCACCGTAATCCTTGACTTCTTCACATTGTGACCTAGTGTTAAGCAGCCTTTCCGCATGCTCACCCACGCTGCGCATGCTACCCCCTTCTGGACTTGTCCTTATTCGTTAGCCTGTCCTCACAATTTCCGTGGAGGCGGTCCATGCTCGAAGAACTGAAATCCTGGTGGCTGGAAGTACAGACCTGGTGGCAGGATGCGTCTCCCGAGACGCGCTTGACCTTCCAGAGCATCGGCGTCGTGATCGGCGCTCTCTTGGTCGGCTACATCGTCGGAGGCATGGTTACTCGCTCGCTGCGCGCCAAGAACTTTGACGCGGCCCTGCGCATTCCCGGCTCGTCTGCGCCGCCCGATGGCGAGCGCGGCTTCACGCCTACTGTCGTCGCCGGCCTGCTGGTGCGATTTACGATTTGGGCGGTGGCCGGCGCCTGGTTGGCACGGCAGCACGGCAAGCCCGACCTGTCCGCGACTTTGGGATTGGTCGTCGAAAGAACCTGGGCGCTCGCGGGCATCTTGGTGGCCACGCTGGCCGTCGGCAGCCTGCTGGCGCGGCGACTGACCGACGTCTTGCAAGGGCCCAGAGCGGAATGGGACGGCCGCAACGGCGCCGCCCCGCCGCAACGGAGCGGGCCGGCCGCCGCTGTCGCGGTCGGCGTTTATGTCGTGGTGCTGTTGCTGGTGTTGCTTGTGGCCGCCGACATGTTCAACTGGCCGCTGACGCGCAGCTCGACGCAGGCGCTTTGGAATTTCGCGCATCAAGTGTTGATTGCCGGGTCCGCCCTGCTCATCGGCTATCTCGGCGCCCGCTGGGCCCGCGACCTGGTGACGCACCCCGCGACTTCATCGGAACAACGCGTCGCGCAATATACGGGGCTCGGGATTGTGTCGGCAGCGACCATCCTGGCTCTGGGCGTGCTCTTGTCCAGCTTTGGCGTGCTCGTGGGTCTGGCCGCGGTCGCCGTGCTGGGATTCCTGGTGTGGCTGGCGCGGGATTATCTGCCGGATGTGTGGGCCGGCTTGCAGTTACGGGCCTACAAGATCCGCGAGGTCTGGTTCGAAGGCGTTGCCTATCAAGTATCGGAAGTGGGTCTGCTCAACAGCCAGTTGTGCCAGGCTGGCGAGTTCTGCCGCGTGCAGAATCGCCTGGTCCTGAATGCCCGCTTCCAGCAGGCCCCGCACGAAGCGGTTTCGCGCTGATCGAAACGGAGTTTCGAGGTAGTGCGTTCCCAAACGGAGTTGGGAACGAGGCACTAGTCAAAAACCCTGGTCGCAAGACTGGGGTTTTTTTTGCGCCCACAACACCAACAAAAATGCGCTCCCAATTCGTCTGGCGGTACTATTACACTGACCCATTCCGGCCAAGAGGAAAAGATGGCCAAACCGATGCCGGCGCCTTTGCTGCAATGGATACGTCACGTTGCCGACGATCCATTCACGGGATGTTCCGACCAGGAGTTGCTGCGCCGGTTCATTGTCAGTGCGGACGAAAGCACCTTCAGCGCCCTGGTGCGCCGGCATGGCGCCATGGTGTTCGACGTCTGCCGGGCGATGCTGCCCAACGAGTCCGATGCCGAAGACGTCTTCCAAGCCACCTTCCTGGTGCTGGCGGCCAAGGCCAAATCCATCCGCAAGACAGCGTCGCTCGGCAGTTGGCTGTACGGCGTTGCTTACCGCACGGCCCAGAAAGCGCAGGCTGCGTATGCCAGCCGGCGCAAGCATGAGGCGCAACTGCCCAAGCGCGACGTTTCCATTTCGGAGGAGTTAAGCTGGCTCGAAGTCCAGCGCATCTTGCATGAAGAGCTGAACGGCCTTTCCGAACGATATCGAGCGCCCCTGGTCGCGTGCTATCTGCAAGGCCGGGCGCAAGACGATGCCGCAACGTTGCTGGGTTTGACCAAAGGGACGCTGAAACGTCGCCTGGAGCGAGGGCGAGCGCTTTTGAGAGCTCGGCTCGTGCGGCGGGGCGTGGGGCTGGCGGGCGTGCTCGTCGCCTCCGCATGGCCGGCGGTGATCGCGACTGCTGCAGCGCCTTCGGGCTTAGTCCATTCCACGGTGAAGGCGGGCGTGCTGACAGCGACGGGGCAAGTAGCCACATCCGTGGTTTCAGCCAATGTCGCAAACTTAACAGAAGGAGCACTGCGAACGATGATTTTCACTAAGACGAAGGCGCTTGCAGTCATAGCGTTCGCACTGATCGTCCTTGGCTTGGGCGGGGGCATGTTCTTTCGGCAAAGCCACGGCGCGGAAGAAGATCCCCGCGTCGCGCAACAAGTCGAAAAGGCTGAGACGGCGCAGCCCGATGCCGACGCAATGGGCGACCCCTTGCCGCCGGGAGCGCTGGCTCGTTTGGGTACGATGCGCTTTCGCCACGAAAACCCCTACTTGCATCTCTTGCCGGCGTTCTCTCCAAACGGCAAGGTGCTGGCCACCGGCGGCAACAACGAAATCCGGCTTTGGGAAACGGCTAGCGGCAAGCTCTTGCGAGAAATCCAAGACGGGTACGGCTACAGTGAGCTGATTTTCGCAGCGGATGGCAGTTGGCTGGCGGGGCGCGAGGCCGGACGCGATCCCAAGCCGGTGCGACTGTGGGACCCGGCCACGGGGCGGCGTCTCCTCGAAATACACGCGGACGGTAGGGTGCGGGCCAGTTCCCCGGACGGCAAGCAACTAGTTGTCGCCGCGGACGACGGAACAGTGTCCCTTTGGGACACGGCCACGGGGAAGCGAACGGCACTCCTGCGCGGCGGACACAAGAAGCAGGTATTCGGCGTCGCTTTCACGAACGACGGCGAGCATCTGGTCACCGTCTGTTCCAGCCGGGCCTGCCATTGGGCGATTGCAGTGGGCGACTTGCTGAAAGCCGTCGAGCTGCCGATCCCGAATCGTGTTCGTGCCCTGTGCCTGTCGCCCGATGGCCACAGCCTGGCTGTTTGCCCGCGCGACCAGACCCCGGTGTATCTCCTCGACACGAGCACCGGCAAGGAGCGCTTGAAACTGCAAGGTGAATCGTCCCATGGCGGCGTCGGCCTGGCGTTCAGCCCCGACGGCAAAACGCTAGCCTCGAGCCAGGTCGATCTTATGAAATGGGACGACGAAACGACCGTGGCGCTTTGGGATGCCGGCACAGGAAAGCTCCGCCGCCGTTTTTCCATGCCGGCCCGCGCCGCGCGTTTTCTTTGCTTTTCTCCCGATAGCCGCACACTGTTGACGGTCGGAGGCGAGCCGCTGGTCCATCTTTGGGATGTCGCCACAGGGAAGCCGGCCCACCATTGGCCGGCTCACGAGGGGGCGATCACCTCTCTGGCATTTGTGCCGGACGGTCGTTCTCTGGTCTCTGGCGGACTTGACGGCACGGTTCGGCTCTGGGACGTGCAAAGCGGCCAACACCTCAGGGACCTGGCCGGCCACCGCTGGGGCGCAAGCGCCGTCGCGGTCGCGCCGGATGGCAAGGCGGTCCTTTCCGGCGGCACCGACGGCTGTATCCGATTCCAGGGCCTTGACGGCCAATCGATCTGCCGCATCCTTCTCGGAAAGGCGCCGGAAAAGCTCGACGAGCCGGAGGCTGTCGTCTATGCCCTTGGGATGGCGCTGGACGGCAAGACCGCGGTCTCCTATAGCCTGGTGCGCAACCCGGCACGGCCGAGTTACCACGTTTGGGAACTGGCCAGCGGCAAGGAGTTGAGCTCTCGGCCCGATCGCTCAAACGTGATCGGCACGCGCGTTTTCTCGCCTGATGCGCGAATCACATTGGAATACTCTTACCCAGGCGGCGGCGATGGCAGCGGTGCAGACAAAGACGCCGGTGGCGCAGCCGGGCCGACGTTGGCGTTGTTGCACGAAACGGCCACCGGAAAGCAGATCGCGTCACTGTCGCTGCCTGACCCGGCCGGCCATGCGCAGGCGTTCGCACTCGACGGCAGAACGCTGTTGACCGCCACCTACCAATCAGAAAGAAAAAGCGACGGCTGGCACTATGAGAATGGCCTCCGCCTATGGGAGCTGGCAACGGCCAAGGCGCGAATGACCATTCCGTCAAGGTCTAGGGGCCGGTTTGTCCAGGTTGCCGCCGCACCCAACGGCCGAGCTGCGGCGACGGTAAGCGACGACGGCGCGCTGCACGTCTGGGACCTGGTGACCGGCAAAGAACTACTGCGTCGAGCCGGACTCGGTTCCACAAGCTGCCTGGCTTTTGCGCCCGATGCCAAGACCGTTGCGTCGGGACACATGGACGGCACCATCTTGATCTGGGATCTTTCGACTATCCAAGACAAAGGCGAGCCGGACAGAGCACTCGACAAACAGCTGCTGGAGCAGTGGTGGACCGAACTAGGCACAGCCAATGCCCCGAAAGCACATGCAGCGATCTGGGCCCTCATCCAGGCGCGCGACCATGCGGTCGCATTGCTTCGCGAGAGGTTGTCGCAGCGCAAAGTCGTGCCGGCAGAAGAACTGCAGCGCTTGATAGCGGACCTGGACAGCGCCGAGTTTCAACGTCGCACCGCGGCGACAAAACAGCTTACTGCTTTCGGTGAATCGGCGGAGCAGGCATTGCGTGACGCGTTGAATGGCCAGCCGACAGTGGAGCAGCGCCGGCGCATCGAGATGCTCCTTCAAGCGGTATCCCAGCATCCGGACCTCTTACGGCACGTGCGCTCGGTCGAGATTCTCGAACAGATCGGCACCGTGAATGCACGCCGCGTGCTGAATGCATTGGCCAAGGGAGCGTTCCAAGCTCGGCTGACGCGGGAAGCTGTGGCGTCCCTTAGCCGGCTTGCTGGACGCTCGGCTGGCGCGTCCAATCGTTGAATTCAAATACATAGCCACAAGCGGCCCGCTTGCCGGCTTCAAAACCGAGGCCGCTTGTGGCTACCGTTCTTCCCACAGAGCCTGTTTGCACAGCCATTGCCAGGGTATGCGAGGACACGAGGGGCGATGATGCGCAATCCAAGCGAACACGAAGCGATTGCGGGTTGTCTAACTCAATGGAATCAATAGGGTTTGCGCGTGGATGCGAGGACGTGAGTGGGCATGAGGCTTTTAGTGGGCCGCGTGGTGGAATGGCAGACACTGGGGACTTAAAATCCCCTCCCGGGAAACTGGGGTGTGGGTTCGAATCCCACCGCGGCCATTAGCATTTGTGTCAATCGGTCTCTCTTGGACCCTCCAACTTCGGCGTGGCGTCCCGGATAGGGACTTCAAAAGTGGCCGGGGCCACCCGTCGTTCCAGCCCGGCATGGAAAGCGTGCCCTTGCCCAAGCCGCCGAACGCTTAGATGGAAGTCTAGTCGAACTGTAAACGCGACCTAGCGTCCCCCCATGGGTCGTCTAGATTGATGTCCACGGCGCCGGCTGCTTGGAGAAAAACGCTTTGAGTCCTTGCTGACATTCGTCCCAGAGGCGTGGCGCCGCGCTGGCGTGTGCGGCTTGCTCAATGGATAATGCCTGCTTCGAAAACTGCCTGAGGAAGTCCTTCGTTTTTGCCAGCGCGGCCGGGCCTCCCTCCGCACAGCTCCGCGCTAACGCCAAGGCCCGTTCCAAGAGCTGTTCGGCGGCAACCACTTCGTTCACAAGACCGGCGCGCAGCGCATCGACCGCGTCGAGAAGTTCACCCGTCAGGAGAAGATAGCGTGCGAGCCTTTCGCCGGCGTGGCGCAAGAGGTGCGGCATGACCATGGCCGCCACCAGCCCGCGCCGCACTTCGGGATAGCCGAACCTCGCGTCCGGCACGGCGATGGCGAGATCGCAGACGGTGACCAAGCCGGCGCCGCCCGCGACCGCGGAACCTTGCACGGCGGCGATCGTGGGCTTGGGCAACGCGTAAACAAGATCGTAAAGCCTGGCCAGCCGCAGCGCGTCCTCCCAGACGGGCGTGCTCTCGGGCGGCACATGGAGCGATTCTTGCAGCTCGGCCAGATCCATGCCCGCGCAGAATACCGGTCCCGCGCCGGTGAGAATGACGCAGCGCGCTTGACTATCATCACGCGCCCGCGCTAAAGCCGCCGCCAAGGCGTCGATGAGGCCTCGGCTCAATGCGTTGCGCTTATCGGCGCGATTGATCGTCAGCACCGCCGCCGGCGCGCGGACTTCGTAAAGAACCAGTTCGCTCATACTGCCGCCTTTCGCGTCATTTCCTCGTAGTTGGCTGGCCGGGCGATCGGCATTTGCAAGAGCGTCAAGGCCAGCGTCTTGCCCTGAGTGTCGATGCGCAACGACCGGCTCGCGCCGCCCGCCAGCACATCGTAGAGCACAAAGTTCAAGCCCAATAGATTCGGCGCTAGGAAGCGCTCCACTTTCGAGGGACCTAACGGCGCGAAGTATTGAGCGACCACGTCGGCGGTCAGGTTCTCACGAAGCCACAGATAGCCTGCGTCGGTATAGGCCAGCACGGCAACGTTGGCGTGATTGCCCTTATCGCCGCTGCGGCCATGGGCGATGTCGCTCAAAGGGATTTGCTGTTCTTGGTCCATCGGTTCAATTATCGAATAGTTGAACTTGGGGCGTCACTACTTTCATATCCACTAGCGCCGGCCAATAGGCCAATACTTCGCGCACCGACGGCCGGCCGGACGTGTAGCCGGTCACGCCTGGCGGTCCGGAAGTCACCAGCGGCGCGAACTCTTTCGAAAAGCGCTCGATGATCTCCTTCCGTTCATCTTGCGCCGTGACGCGGAGCACAATTTCCGGAGGATCATTTCCCCTCGCCCCTGGGCAGTTGGGCTGTGGGTGAGGGGCAAGGTTGGCAAGTACGCCCGGCACGCAAGAGCCTGTGCCAAGCGCTTCGACAAGAAATCGCCGCGGCAGCGCGCCGGCGCGCTCCAGACGTTTCGCGATCATGTCGCCGCACACGCGGGCCTTGGCCGCGGCCTCGGGACCGAAAACGACGAGAGTTCCGCTGGCCGCGTAGCCATGGCGAAAAGCGATGGACACTTTGTACGAATCCGTGGCAGGTTTGCCGCGCGTGGTGACCACTCTCACCGCGTCGGGACCGGTTTGCGTTAACGACACGCTGGCAAAGTCGGCGACCACGTCGGGCGTGAGATAGGCTGCTGGGTCGCCTACTTCATAAAGGAGTTGCTCGGCAACGGTTTCGATGTTAACCGCGCCGCCCGTATTGGGCGGCTTCGCTAAAACGAATGCACCATCCGCTTCGACATCGACAATGGGATAGCCGACGTTGGCGAGGTCAGGTGCTTCCTGGTAGTTGCACCAGAGGCCGCCGGTGGCCTGGGCGCCGCATTCGATCAAGTGCCCGGCGACGGTGGCGGCGCCGAGAAGTCGCCAATCGTCCCAGGCCCAGCCGAAATGGTGCATGAGCGGTCCGACGGTCAGCGAGGCATCGGCGACCCGGCCGGTAATGACCAGGTCCGCGCCTAAGGATAAGGCGTCAGCTATGGGCCTTGCGCCCAGATACGCGTTGGCGCTGACCACGCGGGACCGCACTGTGGCCAGCGGTTCTCCGGAGTCAAGGTTCGCAAACGGATGCCCCTTCTGCAGCAAGCGATCGAGGTTCGGCATCAAGTCATCGCCGCTTACGACTGCGATACGCTTCGTTAAGCCGTGTTTCTTCAGCACGTCGTGGGCCCGCCGCGCGCAGGCCGAGGGATTCATGCCGCCGGCGTTGGTCACGATCTTGAGTTGCGTCTGTTGCCGCCAAATCGGCGCGAGTCGCGCGAGCACGTCGAGAAAATCGCCGGCGAAACCTGCCTCCGGATCGCGCTCTTTTTGCAACGCCAAGATGGACATGGTCAGCTCAGCGAGGTATTCGAGCGTGAGCACGTCAAGCCGGCCGTCGCGCGCGAGCAAGATGGGGGCGTCGAGATTGTCGCCCCAAAAGCCACAGCCGTTGCCGATGCGAAAGGACATTGAATTCAGGCGGAGCGGAGGGACTTCTGAACACGATTTCGTCACTTGACTACGATCGCTTGCGTCAATCTGTTGAACCAATATTCGGGATTGTGTCGAATCTCGTCCATAAAGCGGCAGGCCATTTCACTCGGCTTGTTTTCACCCTGCTCCCAGGCTTTGACCGTTTGGGCGGAAACTCCAAGAAATGCAGCAAATACGGATTGGCTAGCCTTAAGGACATTTCTCGTGGACTTTACTAGCGCTGGATTATATGCCGCCGGCGTGAGTTCCAAACGAATTGTCCGGCACGTGAATTTCTGCGAAACTGCGACTTTGTCTTTCTTGAGCGCATCTGCAAAATGGCGCAACCTTTGAACAATCGTCGCGCCAATTGATATGCGCCTGTTCTGTGTATTCATTGCACGCCCCTGTCGGTCACTTGGCTCAGTCCAAATCAATTTCTATACCACTAAATGGTACGAATCAAGTGCAAGTTTGCTCATTCATGCCGCGCATTCCGAAGTTACTTCTAACCACGGATGACACGGATAGCACGGATAGAGAGTGTTTGGTCAGTTTTCCTCATCCGTGCTGATCCGTGTAATCCGTGGTGAGAATTGCTGATCGGCGTCAATCAATAAGCGGGGACGCGTAGCGACTCCAAGTTACTTCACTTGCTCCTGTGTCGCCAGCGCCAACGCATAACGGCACGCGTCGCCAAAATCATCCAGGTTCACATATTCTTCGACGGTGTGCACGTTGTTCTGGCCGCCGCCGAAAGTGATCGCAGGCACGCCGTGGCGCACGAGCCAATTGGCGTCGAGTCCGCCGTTGGTCACGCGCAGTGCCGGGTCCCAGCCCGCGCGCCGGGCGGCTGCTTGGGCGGTGCGCACCACCGGACTTGCATCCTTCAATCGGAAGGGATAATAGTCGCGACGGTTGCTGAACTTCACCTTCGCGGACTTGCCGGCGGCGTTCACCACTTTCCTGGCCGCCTTCTTGAACGCGTCGCGGTA
Source organism: Gemmataceae bacterium (assembly GCA_022616245.1). Taxonomy (GTDB): domain Bacteria; phylum Planctomycetota; class Planctomycetia; order Gemmatales; family Gemmataceae; genus JAKEFD01. The sequence goes on along the minus strand of JAKEFD010000100.1, from coordinate 4,391 downwards.
GGCGTTGGTGATCTGCCGGTTGAAACGCACATCGTGGCTGCGCGCCTCGCCGCGGACGAGCGCATAATCGGTGACCACGTTGGTGGCCTCCCCGCAGCTTTTTCCGTTCGCGTCGCCGACGCTGCCGATGTTGCTTGTTCCCTCCTTGGCGCCCTTCTTCACTTTGCCGAACCAACCGTTCTTGTAAACGTCGGCGAGCGCCATGGCAACCACGACGCTGGCGGACACGCCCAATTCCGGATGGGCGCCGGCGTGCGACGCGCGGCCAAACACTTCGACCTCCCAGCGCTCCGCCCCCGTCGCGCCCACCGTAATCTCGTGCGGCGAGCGGCCGTCCACATTGAAGCACATTTGGGGGTCTCCCAAGTCGGCGACGTCGACGAAACGTGCACCCCACAAGCCGCTTTCCTCGCGCACCGTGAACAGAAAAGTAAGCGGCGGATGCGGGATCCTCTTTTCCAGGAGCGTGGCGATCAGCGTCACGAGACACGCCACGCCAGTGCGGTTGTCGCCGCCCAGCGCCGTCTTGCCCTGTGCGACGATGCGATTGCCTTTGCGCATGGGCACAGCGCCGGCGCAGAGGGGCACGGTATCGAGGTGGGTCATGAACAAGAGGCGCGGGCCGGGCTTCGTGCCGGGAAACTGCACGATCAAATTGCCGGTTTGAGTGGGCAAGGGGATCTTGCGCTGCGCTTCATCAAAGCGGATACAGTCGTCGTCGACGCCGATCTCCCGCAGCGCCTGCACGACCTCTTTTCCAATGGCCTGCTCCTGGCCGGTGATGCCTTGCACGGCAAGGAACCGAATGAGCCGTGTGACGGCGGCTTCATCGTCAATAGGCAGGTTTTTCATGGGTTGCATTCAATAGGATCGAACCGCGGAGGAACGCAGAGAAAAAGGAGATTATGATGAATGCTTCATTCTATTTCTTACTCTGCGATCCTCTGCCCCTCTGCGGTAAGTCTGAATTCAGAATTCCACTTGCCAAACCCACTGGGGTATGGCATATCAACGCGCTTTTATCTCTTGCTGTCAAAATAGGCAAACCGGTTCCGCTTGGAAGCGCTTTTGGGGCGACCATGGGGAAATGGAGCAAATGGCTTGGGGCCTTGTTGCTGGCGACAGGCTTCGGCTGTCAAAACTCGGGGCCGTTTCAAGCGCCGCCCGGATTCGCTGTGCCCTGGGGGGCCGAGGCGAACGGCGCGAAGGGCACGGTCATTTACCACGACGATCAAAATCCCGTTTACATCCCCCTTGGCCCGGAGTCATACGGCCACGTTTTTGAAAGTTGTTTGCGCGTACTCATCGACTATCAACTGGAAATCCAGGAATCCAACCGCTACGACGGCCGCATCGAATGCGTGCCGCGCATCGCTCCCGGCATCGGCCTGTTCATGAAGCCGGGCAGCCCCGATCCCTACGAGCGGCTATTGGCGACGGCACAAACGTATCGCCATCGCGTCTCGCTGGCCATTCAACCGGCGACGAACGGCGGCTTCTTCATCGAGGTCGCCGTACGCAAGGAACTGGAAGACCTGGCCCGCCCCATCCGCTCCACGGTTGGCTCAGCCATCTTCCGCACTGAGAACAACGTCGAACGGCAATTCGAAGTCGTGGACCCTGCCTTCTTCGATACTGGCTGGATCTACAAGGGCCGCGACGCCGCGATGGAACAGGAAATCATTCGCCGGCTCAAGCAGTGCATGTAGGCTCGAGAACTTCGATTCAAGACAGACCAGCTCGATACTTTGCAACGAGACCGTACCTCGATTCACTGCGCCAGCGCAATTGCCTTATCCTTCGACCTAGCTGGCCCGCCGCACCAACCGACCGACAAATATCATTGCCAGCCCAACGCTGCCGACCTCGAGCAATAGTAGCAGCGGCAGCTGGCCGTGCCACGCCGCGACCACGGCGCAACCGATGAACAGGACGCCGAATACACGGATAAACCACAAGGGCAGGACCGTGAGTCCGCTCGACGACGGGGCTCCCTTCAGAATCCGGGCCAACATCCAAGCGCATGCAACCAGCAAGACCCCAAAAAGGGCGATTGCGCCCAACAAGAACGGGATGTGCTCCGGCTTGAACCCGGGAGCGAATAATGGAAGGGCCGCCAGAAAGAGCACGATCGCCACGAGCACCAACGTGGCTAGCCCCAAGGCAATGATCGCCAGCCTTCGTACAGGCTGGCTCACTGGCTGCAAGTAGTCTGCCACTGTCATTTGCCTCTGAATCGCCCAGTGCAACCGACCTTTTGATGATCGCAACGAATTGCTTCTTCTACATAACCAAAAGCCTACCATATCAGTCCTTTGCCACCAGCGGAAAGCAAAAAGTCCAGATCTCGCACACGATACTTCGCGGCCGAATAACGGCGATCGATGTGGGCTTCGAATTGACCGGGAATTACTTGTCGTTGCCTGTGCAAGATGCAAAGTGTATACAGGAATGGGAGGCAAGTCATGATCAGAATCAAATTCGCTAGCGACAAGGATCGCATCGACGGCAACTATGTTTTGATGACCCACACCGTCAGCCGACGCTTGCGCGGCGACATCTTCGAAATTGACGACGACGACCGGAAGCTTCTCGATGAGCATCAGCTTCATTACACGGTTCTTCCTTTGGATGCGGACGGATCGGTTCAAGAGGTTGGAACTCCTCCTCCCTATGAAGCACAACGACGAAACGGAATCTAAACGAAATCGAAGCACATCATGCATTGGGCGCGCATCGTCGGCGGCACGCTTTTGGCCATAATGGCCGTCCTCTTCCTGTGCCACTTTGTGAGCCATGTCTTCGTGCTCAATGGCGACGCCCTACGTGGCAAGGTGGAACAAGACCGCTATTACCTCGGTTCGCGCGGTCAATACACCGAGGTTTCCGAAGGGGTCTATCGCTACAGCCAATGTCTGGGTCTGGCCCTCATCGTCGTTTTTCCTTGGTGCCTGGTCGTGGGCGGCGCCTTGGTCTCGTGGGCGGATCGTGTGGAGAAAAGGCGTCTGGCGGCGCGCTTGAGTGAACGGGGGCTGTTGTCATCGCAGCAATTTGCCGAGCGCTACTTCGGCCCGGACGCCGGACGCATCGAGTTGGCCGCCCAATTGCGTAACATCTTGGAAAAGGAAACGGGCATCGCGCAGGGCGGCTTGCGCCCGGACGATCGCTTGGAGGACGTGTCGCAGGGGGCGTTTCCGGGCGATCCGAGCCTGTTCATGGAAATCGAAGATCGCCTGGGAGTGGACACAGCGGTTGAAGACTGGCCGCGCTTCGAAGAGGCGGTCAAGAAGGTGCACACATTTCACGATCTTGTCAATTTCGTGGCGAGCTGCCCCAAGAAAACGACAACTGAATCCCCTCACTTGGATGAGCCGCCTCGAGGCGCGCTGGTCACCGGTTTGGAGCGCGGGCTTTCGTTTGGCTTTGGGCGCGGCTGGTTCGTCGTCTTGGGACTTGTGATCGCGGCCATCGTCGCGGGTCTTTTGGGATTGCCGCTCATCAGCTATGCATTCCTGGGCGCGCTGGTTTCGTCAATCGGCCTGGCGCTTGCCGGCGTCGGGCTTTGGCTGTGGCTCTTGGCGATTGCGGCGTTTCGAGCGCGGCGCAAGAAAGGGCAATTCGCCGGCGCGTGCTTCAGTTTGCTCGTCTGGGGTTTCGCGGGCGCCTTCGTGGCCTGGTGCGGAGTCGGTGCGATCTGGGGCTTCTTTGCGAACTGGCCCACTCAGTAAGGCGTTATCAGTGAATCCAATGTTGGCCCATGCTCCATGCAGATCGAATTCGCAACGCAAGCAAATCGTCAATAGGATGTTCCGTCTTCACGTAAATCGCCTTCAACTATTACAGGGGAGCAACGATGAAAAACGCGATAACCGGCGTGATCGTGTTGTGCTTGGTGTTCTGGGTTGACGGCGCTTGGGCCCAGGATTGGCCGCAGTGGCGCGGGCCCAATCGCGACAATCACGTGGCCGGCTTCACCGCGCCGGCAGCATGGCCCAAGGAGCTCTCCAAGAAGTGGAGCACGCCGGTGGGGCAGGGCGATTCGTCACCGGTGCTCGTCGGCGACAGAATCTATGTGCTCGGACGGCAGGGCGAAGAGGAAGTCATTTCGTGTTTGAACGCGTCGAGCGGCAAGATTCTGTGGCAAGACAAGTACGCGAGCGAGCCCGCGGCCGGCGCCGCTGGCGGCATCCACGCCGGGCCCCGCGCCACGCCGGCCGTCGCCGAGGGAAAGGTCTGCACCTTCGGCGTTCGCGGCATGCTCTCGTGTCTCGACGCAAACACGGGCAAAGTAATCTGGCGCAACGACACCAAGCTCTGGCCCACTTTTTTCACCGCGGCTTCGCCCCTCATTGCCGACGGCAAGTGCGTCGCCTATGTCGGCGGCGGCGGCA
>JAKEFD010000490.1 GCA_022616245.1 Gemmataceae bacterium | reverse complement strand
TGTCGTGTAGGCGAACTTATGACTTGACGAGCCGTATGCGTTAACTGCGCACGTACGGATCTGTGGGAGCCGGGGTCGGGCAACCGCCCCGGCGACCCGGCACTACTGCGCTTGCTGCCATTCCGGCACGGTTTCGCATACCGGCGCAGCAAGCCGATCAAGTCGCTGTCACGGGAGTCGAACCCGTCGCTCCGACCTTATGAGGGTCCGAGAGTCCCGGCTGGCCAGCAATAGGAGAACAAAATGGCAACTGTCGCTTATCGCGACTTCTCAATAGAGAGGGCTGGTTGCTGCAGGTTCGCGGAAATCGGACAACCGCAGCTTCACGAGCAATTCATGCAACGCCGCGCTCCCACTCGGCGCTTCCGCTAAATCGCTTGCCTCGTGTGCCTCTTGCAGCTTGTTCCGTAGCCGCTCATACTCTCCCCGGTGAAAGCCCAGGTCCGTCTCGGTCAGCCGCTCCTTTTCCGCGCCGCCGATCTTTCGCTGGATCAAGTCATTAAGGTGCAGCAGCTTTGCCGTCTCGTTGAGCCGGACCAGATTCGCTTCGACTACGCCGGTTTCCATCAGGTGGATGCCGGTCAAGAGCACCCGGTACACATAAAGGAGCGGTTTGACCCGCGGCGGGTTATTTTTCTCGAAGAGCTTCCACTGCGTTTCCGCGAAACCCAGGTAGTGGTAAGCGTGGTGCCGGGTGATGCAGCGGTTGGCGATTTCCTTTAACTCATCGTGTTCCGGCGTTGTGTGAACTACTAGCGGCGAAAGCACCTGCTCCAGGACGTAGCCGTTCTTCTTGAGCAAGAGGCCGAAGAACTTCTTGGCTTCGTGCGTCACCAAATCGATTTCAATGCCGTCGTGAACGCCGGACTTTTCAATTGTTTCCGGGCCAGCCTTGAGGCCGACGACTTCCTTGAGCGGCAGCACGTGGACGCCGCGCAGATCGAAGTCCGAATCCGGCGACGGGAAACCGTACAGGTGCGCGCCGCTGATCGTGGCGAAGATCAATGCATAATGATGCTGTTCAATTTGTTTCTTGAGGAGCGGCATCGGGATCATGATCAATGTCTCACGCAAAGTCGCAAAGGCGCAAAGCACACTTGGCGACGTGCGCTTTTGTGCGCCGTTCAAGGCAGCCTGTCTGACACGGCTCGACGCCGGGCGCTCACAAGGAAAGCATTCGCGCGTTCGTAATCCGGCCGTTCCGGCAGCGTCGTGGTCTCGAAGGCCGCGTTGAACTCTTGGTGCAAGCTGAGCCTCCACTGCTCCACGTCGTCCCACGGCAATTCGCCGCGCCGGATCGCCAAGAGGCGGTCGCGGTGAGCATCCACCTTGACGGGCACAACTCCGTCGCGAAGCGCGCCGATGCCTGAAAGCAAGAGGCGGATGAGGTGCATTTCATGACTTCGCTTTGCTTGAGCGGGGCCTCGAAACCATCGGGGAACCGCACGCGGTAAGAGTGTTCAAGGTCGGTCGGGGACTTCACGACGACGCCCACCGTGCCGCGCGGATGGAGGACGAGGCCGCCGGCGCTGGGGATGTCCACCAGGGTCACGACTTGCGTGCCGACGGAGAAGATCAAGTTTGGATGATAATGGACCCGGTCGGTCACGATGGAGCACTCCTGACGTCCTCGTCAATCAGAGAAGAACACGTGGAGCTTGCCGAAGTCTTTGACACCGCGCGGGGTGTTTATGCAAAAGGAAGCCGAGGTCGGTTGCGGACATAATCGTCAAAAGCATTTACTTCTCTTTCTTGTTTTACTCTGCGTTTCTCTGCGCCTCAGCGGTTATCTCAATTCGACACGAGTCAAGTCTGCTGGTTCACGCGCGAGCCGGCCAAGATTTTCGCTTGCCATGAAAGTCGGCGTGCCATTTGGGGCCTGAATGGGATCGCGAGTTGCGTTTTATTTCGACGCATGCGGTACGACATTTGCACCCTTAGTGCATTGCTGCTGGCCTTCCTCCGGCACTCGAATTCGCAACAAGAGGAGGATAGTCCTATGAAGCGACCCATTGTATCGACCAGCGTTGCGGCGGTTTTGGCGGCGGTGTGCTTCTGGCTGACACCGTCCAACGCCGAAGCGCAGCGTATCCGCATCGGCGGCTTCAATCTCGATTTCGGAAACTATCGAAATTGGGACGGCTACCGAGGCGACTACTGGTATCCGCGTTATAGCAACGGGTACTGGCGGCCGTACGCGTCGCGGTTTTATTATGTCCCGTCCAACCGATCGACTCGAAACTGGCTTGGGACGAAACGCTCGCCGTGGCCGGTTTTTACGGCGTTAAGAACGGACGCTGGCAGACGCCGCCCCATTGGCCGCAACTCGTGGCAAGCCATGAGCCGGCGGTGGCGTTGGCATTCGCGCTGGGCAATTTCCCTCAGCTTGTACGCAATTTCCACTTGATCCTGACCAAGACGAATCTGAACGAATTCAAATCGGAAACGGCCCGACCCGTCCCGGCACAGGGACTTTTGGAATGGGCCAACGAAATGACCATGAAGAAACAGTTTCCGCAGGCGCTCATGGCCCTGGGCGCGCTCAGGTTGGCCAAGCAGTTCGACCAGGCCGAGGCGTTGGCCAAGTCGCTGGAAGCTGACGTGCCCGCCGAGTTGCGCGCCGCCTGGGACAATGAACGAGCCGCCTTGGCCTGGCACCAAGGCAAGACGGCAGAAGCCAAAGCGCTTTGGAGCAAGCTGCCCGCCAGCGTGCCGGTGCTCTTTAACCGTGGCATGGCGGAGCTGTTCACGAGCAACGCCCAAGCCGCACGCCAACTGCTCGCCGACGCGATCAGTCAGATACCGGAACAATCGGCGTGGCACCACCTGGCAAGGCTGTATCAGACGCTTGCTGCCAATCGGTAGCTTCGGTAATCGAATCCAAAACGCGAAATCCGTCTTTGGCGGCAAGTACTACTTCCTCGAAGAGTCCTACGATTCTCGAAGTGAGTTTGAGAATTTGTGCAAGTCTGCCGCCAGTGCCGCAGCTGACGTGTAACGCTGATTCGGATCCTTGCCCAGGCAGGCAACACAAATAGTCTCCAACTCGGCAGGTACACTTGAGCCGAGCGGAATTGGCGGTAAAGCTTTGTCGCTCTTGTGAATGCTGGTGCTGGATGAAGGTGCGGATAACAACGCGCAGAGGACAGTACCCAGGCCGCGAAGATCCGTGGAAATGGCCTCAGAGTCGATCGGTTCGACGTGCCGAGGATAGGCCACACGGCCGAGCTTGGGATTTCCAGCTTGCGAAAACAAGATATGGCGCGCACTGATGGCGCCCAGGCCTTTCCCAAGAAAGCACACAACAACACGTTTGCTTCATCCTGAAAGTACAGAATAGCCCGGAAATCCCGCACCGCGGCGCGATTCTCCGGCACTTACCAATGGAGCCAGTGTTGCCGCATTTCGTCATCGGCCTCGAAGTAGTCCCGCTCCGGTTTCTGGTACGTCAAGCCCGCGTCGCGCAACCTTCGCCAAACCGTGTCCGGCGAAACGACGAGGGCGTTGTAGGTCTAGAGGTCTTTCTCGGTCGTGCTGGTCGTGCTGGGGTTGCCGCTCGTCTTGTCCGGATAACGCATCTCCGCGACTAAGTCGTTCGAATTCAATCCGCTGCCGCCAGTCGTGACGCCGTAGATCCATTCCGTCGTCTGGTACGCGCCGCCGGTGAGATGGGCTTTCAAAGTGCGCGTGTGGCCGGATCCGTCGTACGTGAATTCCGTGGTGCGGTCGCTGTTGGTGTCGGGCGTGCCGTCGACATAAGCTTCGATGGTCTTGGTCGTGCGGCCCAGGTTGTCGTAGAACACGCGGCTTTCGATGCCGCGCGCATCCGATAATCGCGAAACGCGTCTTCCGCAACTCTGGCACAATCAAGCCATTTGCACCTTCATTTTGCACCTTCATTTCCTCTCAACTGTCAAGACACGGCTTCAATCTTGACGCATTCTGTCAACCTCCCATGGCAAGAGAGATTTCGGAAGCTTCAAAATCGCCGGGTCGTTCTTGACTACGAATTGCTTGTCGAAAGGCCATTTTGACCAAACCGGGTCCCCGACAGGGTACGTCATCAAATTGGGCAAGTCACCTTTCTCTAGCAACTTCTTGTAATTCGGCACCAACTCGCTCTCTTTGAGGTCGGCCTCCAACAAGAAGACTAAGAAATGACAAAGATCCGAACCAACGACGTACATTTCATGGGAAATCGAATTGACGAACAAGATGGGAAACTGCGCGCCCAGGTCACCGTCTGTGGGCATGATGTAGGAGTTTCCGCAGCCATCTCCAGCGACGGGAATCCACTTTTTTTTCTTACAAATGGAAGATTCCTCCAATCGACTCTCAATATCCAAGAATGGATCTTGTGGCCTGATGCCAAAGATTCCACCGGGTCCAACCCATGCTCCATTGGCAGTTTTCAGCCACTTACGAAGATCATCGGGGACAACAATGCCCGTTTTCTTCATGAAAGCGTTGATCTTCTCGTCCGCTATCCCCTCGGGAAGCGGTTCCGTTCGCCACTTTTTCGCCTTGGCGAGCAGCTTGCTAATTCTTCGTTCGTCAAACATTGGGCTCTCCTATGGCAGGACGACCAAGTGCCGTCCAAAATCACGATCGATTTGCGCCGCTTGAGACAGTACATCACCGATTGTCGGCACTCGCCCACGAAGTCCCTCTCGCCAGACTCTCCACGCTTCCGTGATTTGCCCGTGAACTCGCTCTGATACACCAAATAAGTTTGTCAGATGATTGGGATGGATGTTTGGAAACAGGTGCGCGTATTCAAGGGGAATTCGGTGGTGAACTTGTAAGCCACGAGAGGCAGCCGTACAGCCACTTCTAGCGGCCCAAATTGCTCGCGCTTCCGCTCGCAATTCATTTCGCACAGCTGTCGTCAATGGATTACCAGCCGCCCAAGGGATGAACTGCGCGATGAAATTGGCTCCCTCACGCTCACTTAGGCGTACGAGGCCTCTTGACGTTTGTCGCATTACGACGTATCGCGCGCCATCTCGAACGAATCGATAACCCCTGGCGATCGCCCTGGCCGGAAGCGAAACGATCGAGGTAGGACCAAGTTCCAAGGCAAGATTCAAGAGAGTTCTTGCAACAGTTAAGGGCAGATCGATCCGAATGGACACGAGTGCGGCGGCGGCAGCGGCTCGGCCATCCATCCGTTCGTCGTACTGCCGCGGGAAGTCGAGCATGCACTGGTAGGCATTCTCCTCGATCCCCGCCGGCCTTCTCGCTCTTCCATTCTCGTGCGGTGCCGGTGGAGGGGCTCCCAGAGCCTCGATGATCTCCGAAGGAGAAAAGCCATTATTCAAAAGATAGAATGCGTCGGTGGTCCACTGTTGGCGAGGTAGGAATGAACTCCGTGCGATTTGATGTAGCAGTATTTCGTGGAAATCTTGTGGATTCATTCGACCCAGCATTGCACCGTCCGGTATGCCCTGCAAACCGCTCGGATCAAGGGCATTTGTCGGGTTGTTGCCCGCATACCGATACAGATTGCGATCCCCGGCGTTGAACCCCAAGGGAGTTTGGCTAATTGCATTCGCAATCCTCAAGGCGAGAGACGTGAGCGCTACTTCGCGCATGCTAGATTCTTGGTCTTTCACTTCTGCCGTTGGTGCCATCACACACCTCGTTTTGTGTTCAGCCAACCATCGTCGAAAAAGCTATGTCGATCGCCTGCGAGGGGGGCGCATCGCGCCGTACTTGCAGGCCATACTGCTCGGCGATTGTTTCGCACAGGCTTTCCGGCGACCCAAGCTCACGCGCCTCGAATAGTTTTGCCCCACGCGGCACCGCCAACGCCATGCAGTCAATGTAAAGCCGCCGGCTATTGGGGAAGAGCCAGCGCGCCAAAAGATAGTCGCATTCGGCTTCCTCCCAGCGCCCGCTGTCGCGCATGTGCCGGCCCCGCTAACCGACGAATGCGCCCAACATTTCCCGAGGCGTCAAGGCGCGCAGGTCGGAGCCGGACTTAATGGCGACCGGTGGTAGTTGATACTGTTCAATCAAGTAGCCGTCTGGATCTGACTTGAACCCGCCATAGCCGGATTGCGTCGCTTCGATGTTGTGCGTTACTTTGCCGTCGTCGTATCGGCAGACAAAGTGCGACTTGACGCAGGCCAAGGATACCGGCCAGCCCAGACGCCAGCCGATGGCCACATGCAAGGCCGCCATGTTGCCGCACGTGCCGCGGCGCGTGTCCATGACGCCGTTCAGAAAGAGATCGGACGGATTGGTGTAGTGAATTGCGGTGACGTTTCGCTGGTCCTCCCGGTAGGCTATGCCGGCCTCGTTCTCGAGAAAGCTGTGCAAGACG
>JAKEFD010000099.1 GCA_022616245.1 Gemmataceae bacterium | reverse complement strand
GTGCCGCTGCACTGGCGGCGGGAATGGCAGCGCGGCTTCAACCAGAGCGACGTCCTGGCGCGGGCGCTGGCAAACAAGCTGCGCGTTCCCAACCTGACTCGCTGTCTGCGCCGGGTACGCGCCACGCCGCGACAAGTCGCGATGTCGTCTCCCGGCGAGCGACTGGAAAACGTCAAAGGCGCGTTTCAAGCGCGCGCCGGCTTTGATTTGAAGGGCAAGGCAGTTCTGCTTGTGGATGATGTGCTGACGACCGGGGCCACCTTGAATGAAGCGGCCAAGGCGCTTCGCGCGCTGAAACCGGAGCGAATTCTGATCGCAGTGCTCGCTGCCGCCGAGTCGCCCTAATGATCTGTCTTTCTCTGCGTCCCTCTGCGCCTCCGCGGTTGAGTTTTTGAATTGAACTACCGCAGTCGAACGCGAAACGATGAATCAATGGGTCTACGCCATTTCCAGCTTCCGGTTTTTCAGCCAAGGCCCAACTTTCAAGGAGAGGACAAACAAGAGCACGTTCAAAACAACGATAATGCCGCCCTGGCCAAACTGAATCGCCCCTTGGGCCCCTTGGGGGATCCGAATTTCCCATGAAAGCCAAATGCCGGCCCAGCCCGCGCAGAGGCCGAGGACAATTGCGCCCCAGAAGAGCTGGCGCATGTTGCGGGCGCCGTTAGCCGCCGTCGCCGCCGGGACGATCAAGAGAGCGTTGACGAGCATGACGCCGACGATTTGCAGGCACAAATTGACGATCAATCCCAGGAGCGCGATGAATAGATAGTGGCAGAGGCGGACCGGCAGCTGGCGGGAAACAGCGAGACTCTGGTTAAAACTCGCGAACACCAAGGTGTTGTAATTGCGCTGTAGAAACGCCCAAGTCACCGCTAAGAGAAGGATCAGCCACAGTATGTCATTGGCGCGCACCCACAAAGGGTCGCCAAACAAAAATGCCTCCAAATTGAAGAACTGCCGGCCGGCGACGGCTTTGACGAAGATGGCGCCAAGGCCAATGGCGCCTGCGAAAAAGACACCGATCACAGTATCACTCGGCAACCCCGACGTTTCCTGCACGTAGGCAATGAGCAAACCTACGCCGACGCCGAAAGCCACCATGATGAGGAATATCCACTCGCGAAACTGCGCTCCGGCCGCGCCGACAATGAGCGCCACCAGCAAGCCAAGGGCGATGCCGGCGAACGAACAATGCGCCAGTGCGTCGCTGAAAAAAGACAGGCGATTGCCGACAACCAGTGAGCCGACCGAGCCGCAAATGAGACTGACGAGGAACACCGACAGCAGCGAATAAACGTTGATGTCCACGCTGAAGAAAGTCAACGGTGGAAACAGTCGGCAGAACCAATCCACCAGGTTTGTCAGCCATCCTTCCAGCGGTCCGAACACGATGGGCCTTTCCTGTAGTGCCACGCCGAACGCACGTGGCGCGGCAATCGCGCTTACATCGTGGCAGCCAGCGCCGGCTCGGGCGACTTTACCAAGCTCGTCACGATTTTTCGCATGAGTGCCATCGCGTCGCGCGCCTCGTGTTCCGTTATTACGAGCGGCGGGGCGATGCGGATCACTTTTTTCGCCAAGGGGCCGAGTAGATGTATGCCGGTTTTGCCTTCGCCCAAATAGCAAGCGAGCACGATGGCATTGGCCCATTCCGGCGCGGTACGGCCGGCGTGGTCGCGCGTTTCCACGCCCCAGACCATGCCGTCCTTTTCGCCGCGCACGTGGGCGATGAACGGCGCTTCCTTCAATTGCACCAGCCCCTCTTCGATGAGCGCGGACGACTTGCGCGTGTTCGCAAGAATGGTGTCCGAGCCGCGCCCGTGAGGAAGCGGATCCGCGGCGAATTCGTCGAGCGTGGCCAATACCGCCGCACAGCACAAAGGATTGGCGCTCCAGGTGTCCGACCCTTCGCCATAGTCGAGGCTGGCGAAGAGATCCGCAGCGCCGACCGCTGCCGCCACGGGAACGCCGTTGCCCAAGCCCTTGCCCAGGACGACGATGTCCGGCTCGATGCCGTAGGTCTCGAAGGCAAAGAGCTCGCCGGTCCGGCCAAAATTCGACTGCACTTCGTCCAGGATGAAGACGATATCGTTGTCGCGGCAGAACTTTTGCAGCGCTTGCAGATAGCCCTTGGGCGGATGGAAGGAGCCGCCGCCGCCCAGATACGGCTCGGTGATGAGCACGCTCAGCTTGCGGCCAAACTGCTGCTTGAGCGCTTCCAGCTCTTGCAGATAGGGCGACGGATCGAAGGGCTGGTTGCGCATGGATACGTCGAGGCATTCGCGCATCGGAAAGCCGATAAAGCGGACGCGCGGGTCGCGCTCGCGGTCCGTTTCGCAGCCGGTTACAGCGCCGGCGAGTCCCTTCTTGCCGTGAAAGCCGAAACGCGTGGCGAGAATCATGTCGCGGGTGCGGTCGCTGGCCAACGCTGCCCACAGCGCCTTTTGGATGGCCTCGGAGCCGGACGCCGCCCACATCACATGCTCGAGACGCTTGCCGCCCGGACGCGACTGCAATAAATCCGCCAACCGCTTGCTGGCTTGCGCTTCGAGCGACGTGATGCCGTTGTACGCAGTCAGCGTGACTGCCGGGAAATAGGCCTGCTCGTGGCTGTTTGTCGTGGCCGCGGCTTCCCACGGTTGACCGCTCCAGCCCATATGACCGACGAAGCGTTTCATCCAGCGCGCCGGGTTGTGGCCGAGATTGGCCACGAGCACGCCCGAGGAGAAATCAAAGAGCTTTCGGCCCTCCGGCGTCCAGTGGAAGACGCCGGCGCTTTGGGCGAATACGGCCTGCGTGGGCGTGTAGGTGCGCAGCGATTTGGGTTCGAAGCGCGCGATAGCGTCGCGCGCGAGATTGGAGTCGGTTTCAGAGGGATGATGGAGCGACGTCATTTTCCATTCCTGTGGTTCTTACGCTTGCCGTTTTTCTGTTTGCTTTTCAGCGAGGCGATGGAAATGCCTTTCTCGTGAAGAAGCGCTTTCAATTCGTTCAGTTCTTGCTTCGATTGTTCCGCGCTGGCGTGCTGGTCCTCCGCCTGGGTAAGTATCAAGGCCCCGTCAACGTCATAGAATCGCAGCCACGTATCGGCGGAGCTTAAGTATTCACCTTCCCAAGTTCCCAAAAATAGTCCCAACTGCTCGCACCACAGCCAGCCTTTGTCGTTGGCTGCAATCGGCTTGTAGACATTGCGCACAAGCCGCCAACCCAACAATTTCTTAGTATCGGGGTCGTAGAGGAAGTACTCGGGAGTCTTGAAAATCTGTTGGTAAATGTCCTTCTTCGTTGTCCGATCCAGTTTGCGCGTCGTGCGTGATGCGAGTTCGACAATCATATTGGGGAATCGACCGCCCTCTCCCGGAACCCACCAGTAACGGCGCTTTCGTCGGCCATCAACGTTTTTGACGACAAAGAAATCCGGGCCGCGGTTCTCGCGTTTCTGGTACTCTCGGGCTTGTTCTTCACTGTAATAAATGAACGTATTCCCTGCGGCCAAGAAATCGGTACGCTCGCGCCAATACCAGACGACGATCTCGATCAGGAGCGCGATCGCGGCTCGATGCCACAGAGTTTCCAAGGGTTCACCATCTTCCTCGACGAGCCAGGCAGGCGCCGCTCGTTTTTCGACGGGTCGCCGGCCGTATGCAGCAATCGTTGCCATGGCTGTCTAACCTCGCGCATTAGCTGTGCAATGATATTGTAACTGCCGCGCTGCCGCCCTTGCTAGCGCGTCTGGCTCGCTTGAATCACACGCGGCCTTCGTACAGCACAATTGGATTCTGTTGTCCCGGCCGCCGCAGCACCAAGCCGCCTTCGGACGCGTTAACTTCCACGATACAGCCCGGCCGACTCGCCGTGTGTTCCTGCAAAATCGCCTCTAGCGCCTGCACCACGGCCACAGTATTGCGGTCGGCGGCTACGTCGTTGTACGTGAGGCCGCGCATCTCTTCGAGCCGCTTTGAGCGCTCATCTGGGGTTCCGCCAAACTCTACGTAAGCGACTTCCTCGAAAAACTTCTGGATGATCTCGATGCCGTAGCCGCGCTGCGTGCGTTCGCCCCAGGGCTCCACAAACGATCCATTATAATGGTAATTCGGCGTGTTCTTCAGCTCGTGCGGCGTCCGGCCCTCCACCGTCAATTCGACGCCGCGTTTGCGCTGATGGGCGTTCCAGACGCCGTTGTCAAAGCGAAACTGCACTTCCTGCTCGACGTAGCCGGGGAAGTTGTCCGGCGTCACCCAGCTGGTGTGAATGTCGAAGGCCGCCTCGCGCCCGTCGGGATAGGCGTAGACCATTTGTAGTTGCACGGAGTCCCAGGTCGAGCCGCTCGCCGCCCCGACAAGGCCGCGTTGCCCCGTGGCGGCGATGCGCGCCAGCTTCCAATTGGGGCCAAACGTGAAGTCGATGAGCTTGATGTAATGCACCGCGACATAAGTGCCCGGATTGCGGCCTTGAATCCACTCGGCGAACTGGCTGCCGCTGATCTCTTTCGGCTCGAGCAGCGAACAGTAGCCGTTGTTGACGTGCTTGAGGACGCCGTCGACCACATGCGTGCGCAGCTTCTTGTGGTCCGGATCGGCGAGCTTGTGATAAACGACCTTGGCAAGCACGCTGTGCTTGCGCGCCAATACCTCCAGCACATCCAATTCTTGAAGCTTCAAGACGGAAGGCTTTTCGATGAGCACGTGCTTGCCGGCTTCCAACGCCAATCGAGCCGCTTCAAAATGACGATCGTCCGGCGTCGCGATGCAAACGGCATCGACGCCGTGTCGCAAAAGCTGCGGCAAGGCGTCGTCGCCCGCAAAACTGGCGAACGGGGCGATGCGGTCCGCGGACTTTTGCCGATAACGCTCGGCCCGGCTTCCGGTTTTCGTTGCGACGGCGGACAGTTCGACATCGACCAATCCAAAATCGCGGCGATAAATGCCCTCGCGATGCGCGCGTTCGAAGAAGGGGCGATACGTGTCGTCGAAAATCATCCCTAGGCCGACCATGCCGGCCCGGAGTTTGTGCTGCGACAAGTTCGCGGCGCGTGACATGCGGACATGATACTGAGTGAGTCGTGGAGCGCGAAGCGCGAAGCGCAGAGCGCGGAGAGTGGAGCGCATCGCGCTGCACTCTTCGCGCTCCACTCTCTACGAACTCAACGGTCCTTGACTCGAATTACCAGGCGTAGGCCGGACCAGGTGTCATCCACCGCGCACACCTTGTTGTCCACCAGGCCATTCGTCAAAGCAATCTCGCGAATGATATCTTCGGTGAGGTCCGTCGCCACGCCGGACGACTTCTTCGGCCAGGACACCCAGAAGCCGCAGTGGGGTAGCATCCTTTCGCGCAGGCAGTCGAAATCCTTCTCCAAGCGCGCGCGGCTTTTGGTGAAATAGAGGATTACATCAAACGCCTCCTTGCCGCGCAATGTGCGAACAACGGTCACATCGGCAGGCAACGCGCCCAATACGTCGTCGAATTCCGGCGGCGCAAGCAGAATGGCCAATCGGTGCCCTTCTTTGATGCCGAGTTTGCGCACAAGTGGCGTGCCCGAATAGCCGGCCATGGTTACTTCTCTTCGCGTAAAAAAACCTGGCCGGTATCGACATGCTCGAAGGCCAGGCTTTTCACGAATTGGATGGCGTGCTGGTTGTTGTCTTGGAGATGGACCTCGACGATTTCGAAGAATTGCTCCTGGACCTGGCGGAGCACGTTCGAGAGCAGAAACTTGCCGACGCCTTGGCGACGCCACTCGGGCGCGACTTCAAAGCCGAGGATGCCGACGGCCGGCCGGTTCCAGCGGCGGCTAAAACCTTCCATCTCCCAATGCCAGGTCCGGGCCGCGGTTTTCTCCTTCTGCCGATCCACCAGGGCCACTTCCACCGGCTCCAAAAAGCCAAGCACGCATTCTTGCCAATAGTCGTCGAATGCGCGCGGCGGGCGAATGTGCACCTGGAAGCGCTGCCGGTGCGGGGCGAAGCGCGTATCGATGATCCGCACCGCCTGGTCGAGCACGCGCTGCAAAACTAGCGTCCGGCGCACGACTTTGTAGCCGTGTTTCGTAAGAAACTGCTCGGCAAAGGAGTCGCTGGTGAGAAAGCCGGGAGAATCGCAACCGCCGTACAGGCCGAGGTAAAACGGATTGTAAGGCCAGTGCGGGCCGGCATAGATCGTGGTGGCGCCGCGGCGACCCAAGTAGTCTTCACAGCGGCGCAAAATCTCCGTGCCCACCCCGCGGCCGCGCACGCTCGGGCGCATGCCCAGCATGCAAATGACGCCCACGTGTGGAGACGCGTCGCAGTGAGCCATGCCGGCGTGGCCGAAGCCGAGCAACACGCCGTCTTCTTCGGCCACGATCAAGCCTTCGGGATCGAAGATCGGCTTGGCGAACACGAAGCTTTCGAGCGGCGTGCTGTTTTGAAGCTGGACCGCGCCGCGGCCGGGAAACGCTTCGTTCCAGACTTCGACGAGGTGGGGCGGGTCGGTATTGCGAAAGGTGCGATACTGAACCACGATGTCCTCTTCTTGCCGTGGATGCTGCTTGATGCCGAGCGCTTCACCTATTCCAATTATAGATGACGTAGAGACGCCGGCCAACGCAGCGCAGGCCGTGAAGCCGCTTAGGCCGTTGCCGCGAAAACCGCAAAATTCACAAGGCCCCGTTCTGCGTTCTTTGCGTTTTTCGCGGCTCTTTAGTGCCGGTCGGAATTACCTTGCGGACCGGCGCTCCAGCTTGTACTCAAGAAGGAACAATCAGCGAGGCAGTAGCAATGCGTTTCATACTGTTGGGTTTCTTGTTGGTTTTCTCCAATTCCGCGAGCGCGCAAATGAAAGAGCTTCCCAAGGATACGATCCAGCGCAAGGACCAGATCCTGAAGCGCTTTGCCGACGAGTTTGTCGCGATCACGTCGGGGAAAGGGGAGTATCCGGCCAGCTACATGATGGGCACGGACAAAAGCGGCTGGCCCAATGAAACGCCCGCGCACAAGGTCACTTTCACCAGTCCGTTCGCCATCTGCAAATACGAGGTGACGCAAGAACTCTACCTCGTTGTCATGGGCCACAACCCGGCAAAGTGGGTAGGTCCGCGCAACTCGGTCGAGATGGTGAGCTGGCACGAGTCGCGCGAGTTTTGCGACAAGGCCGCCGCCGAGCTGCGACGCTTGAAACTACTGGGCGACGACGAAGTGCTCCGGCTGCCGACCGAAGCGGAATGGGAATACTGTTGCCGGGCGGGAACGACGACGGCGTACGCGCACGGCGACAGCGTGAAGCAGCTTGGCCAATTCTGCTGGTATCGGCCCAATTCGCCCGGCAACGATCCGCCTGTGGGCGCCAAGCGGCCCAACCCGTGGGGGCTCTACGATATGCACGGCTACATTTCGGAATGGTGCGAGGACACGCGCCATGACACTTACGACGGAGCGCCGGCCGATGGCCGCGCCTGGTTCGATCCCAAATCAGTAGAACGCATGATCCGCGGCGGCTCGTACTTCGATCCGGCCGACCTGTGCCGGTCCGCTGCCCGCGAAGCGCGCTTTGCTGTATTCAAGAGCGACACGCTTGGCATTCGCTGCATTCGATCGAAGAAGAACAAGGGAACCTAATATGCATCGCTTGTCAGTTACAGCGCCGGGTGGCATGCATGCCACCCACGTGATTGTTGCCGCGCTATTAGTCCTCGCCGTCTATGCTGTGCCGGCGCGCGGCGACGATTGGCCGCAATTCCTCGGCCCTAACCGCGACGGTGCATCTTTGGAGAAAGGCCTGGCAGCGACGTGGGGCGCGAAAGGGCCGCCGGTCCTTTGGCAAAAAGACGTGGGCGAAGGCTTCAGCGGCCCGATCGTCGCCGGCGTGTTTGTCGGCGAGCGCATGATCGTCTTCCATCGCGTCGGCGGCAAAGAGGTCGTCGAATGCTGGAAGTCCCAGAGCGGGGAGCGGATTTGGCAATTCGACTATCCGTGCGCCTATGTCGATGACTTCGGCAAGGGCAACGGTCCGCGGGCCACGCCCACCGTCGCCGGCCAGCGCGTCATCACGCTCGGAGCGGATGGCATGCTGCACTGTTTGCATTTGGACAAAGGCACCAAGCACTGGTCGCGGAATCTAGCCGAGGAATACAAAACCCCGCCGAGCTTTTTCGGCGTCGGCTCTTCGCCCGTCGTCGACGACGGACTCGTCCTTGTCAATGTGGGCGGCCGCGACGCCGGCATTGTCGCTTTCTCCGTCGCCGACGGCAAGGAAGTCTGGAATGCCACCAAACATGCGGCGAGTTATTCCTCGCCCGTTGTCCGCACCATCGACGGCACGAAACACGCCATTTTTCTCACGCGCGAAGGCGTCGTCATTCTCGATCCGGCCAAGGGGACTATCCGTCACCAGCAGCGCTTCCGCGCCCGCATCGACGCTTCCGTCAACGCCGCCACGCCGCTTTTGATCGGCGACCTGGGCTTCTTTTCCGCAAGCTATGACACCGGCGCGCTCTTGCTCAAGGTGCGCAAGAACGGGGCCGACGAGGTCTGGCAAGGCGACGGCGTCATGTCGAACCACTACAACACGTGCGTTTTCCACGACGGCCATCTCTACGGCTTCGACGGCCGGCAAGAAGTCGGTCCCGATTTCCGCTGCGTGAACCTAAAAACGAAAGACATCGCCTGGGACAAGAAGCGTTTTGGCTGCGGGTCGATCATCCTGGCGGACGGGAAACTGATCGTGCTCATGGAAAGCGGCGAATTGCTGCTGGTCGATGCGACGCCGAAGGCGTATCGCGAGCTTGCACGGGCGCAAGTCTTCGACGCGGCGCCGTGCCGGGCGCACCCGGCGCTTGCGAATGGGAGGCTGTATGCGCGCGATCAAAAGAAGCTGGTTTGTCTTGACTTGAAGGCCAGGTAAGCAACGCCGGCGACTCTGTGAGCGCGAAACGTAAACAATAACGGGACGAATTCTACTTCGCTTCTTCGAGCACCTTGATCAGTTCGCGCTCGAACTCCGCCTTGGACCCGTAGCGTTGGTTGGTCGCCTCGCGCCGAAACTTGGTCAAGCCGGTGTCATAGGCGCGATAGTGGTCCATGTAATAGCTGACGGCTTGCACCTGGATCGGCGGGATCGGGAAAAAGAGCTTCCACTCCACGGCGTCGCCTTCGCTTTCCTTGACAATCTCGAAACCGGTGAACATCGTCGCGGCCGGCGCGAGGTTGTTGTTGAACATGCCCAGGTCCATGCGCAGCAATTCGGAAACTACGTTCGCGCCTACGTCGGCGATCGGATCGATCTTGAACAATCCCCAGGTCTTGCCTTTTTTTTCCACGGGCGCGGCGGCCACGCTGAAATTCGTCGGAAACGGATCGAGCTTGGCCAGCAGCGTCTTCGCCTTGGGTCCGCTGTACCCCGATTCTTTCATGTATTCCTGAACCTGATCGATGACCTCGCCCAGCGCCGCGGCCGCGTCGTGCGCCTTGGTCAGTTGCACCGCGTAATCGCCTGTGCAGAATTTCGCCGCCGTTTTGTACTGGCGATTCTGGATCGCCTTGCGGAACATGTCCATGGCTTCCGTAGGCGACTTGGCGGCGTTGTAGCCTTGAACGAATTCCTTGCCTTTCTGAACGCCGGAAAAGAACTGATCGCGCAAGCCGAAGGCATTGAAGCCGAACACGCCGACCGCAGAACCTACGATAGCCAACAGAATCAAGAGCGAACTAAGGCGCATTTCCCTCTCCACCGAAAAGCTGAACTGTGCCGGGGAATACGCAATTCTAGTTCAAAAACGGAATGTCGTACAAAAGTGACATAAATTGTTCATTTGAACAAGGTTATTCATAGGCGACTCAATCAATTTGGGCACTTCTCAAACTCTTGTTGTGTCGAAGGCGAGACATGATCACCTGGAACTGAGAATCCTTGTTAGTACTTGGCAACATTGAGGGGGGTATGCCTATGCACGAGTTGGCAAGCACGAGTGGTAGCGGAATTCGCAAGTTATTCTGAATAAAAACTTTATGGCAACTGTCACGCGCTTGCCACGAGGGCGAAATAAGTGGCAAGCACGAGCCGTGCCTGCCACTTGCAACAACCTCAAATGCGGGAATCTGTCCACCACGAAAAAGGGCGCGCAAGGACGAGCCTCAGATTTGGCCAACTCGAGGCGGGAGGCCATCGATTGTCCATCGCGGCTCAGTCGCCGCGCAGCGTCAAGCCGTTCTGGCGCAGCTTGTCGCGGACTTCGTTCAATGACGTCATGCCGAAGTTTTTCGATTCGAGCAATTCGTCCGCCGTGCGCTGAATGAGGTCGCCCAAAGTGTTAATGCCCAAGCGGTTCATGCATTTGCGCGCCCGCACCGACAGGTTGAGTTCACTGACCGGCTTGTTCAGCACCGCTTGTTCTTGCTCCGTCAGAGGTTGACCGCCGGGGTAGCGCCTTTCGAACTGCGATCCGTCTTCAAGGGATTGGCCCAGCCGCAGGCCCTTTGAGCCCAGGATCTCCTTGATCTCGAGCAGCGAAGTCTCGCCGAAGTTCTTGCTGGCCAGGAGTTGTTGCTCGCTGACGCGCGTCAGATCGCCGAGCGTGCGAATGTTCATTTTCTTCAGGCAATTGCGGCTGCGCACCGACAATTCGAAATCGGTGACGGGAATCTCCAGCACCTGGCTGAAGCGGCTGCTGGCGAGTTCCGCCTCCGGATTGTAGTACATCGTGAGCGAAGCCTCGGCGTCCTTCAAGAACAGCCGGGCTTGCTCGTTGTTGGGATCGGCGTGCAGGATGCGGCGATAGCAGTCGACGGCCTTGTCGTATTTGTCGCCGTCTTCATAGAGGATGCCGAGGTTCATGAGCAAGCCGACGTGCAGCGGCGGATGGTTCAGGCAACGCTCGTAGAAGGAAACGGCGTCGTCGTCGTTGCCGGCCAGGTCGTTGGCGTGGCCGAGCTGAAACAGGGCGCCGGTGTGCCCGGGATCAAGCTCTACGGCTCTCTCGAGCGAGCGAATGCCGGGGGAGCGCTGGCCTTCCATGAGCAGCAAACTCGCCAGCTGATAGTGATACTCGGCATTGTGACTGGCTTGATCTTCGAGCTTGCTCAGCATATTGCGTGCTTGCGGCAACTCTCCACGGAGGCGGTAGATGCCGGCGCGCTGCAGATGCACCTGACTGGACGTGTAGCCGGATTTCTCCGCTTTTTCGAAGGCCTTGAGGGCTTCCTCCAGATCATGGCGTTCGAGCAGGGCCTTGCCCAGGTAGAAGTTCGCCAAGGCGCCTTCGGATTGCTTTAAGTGCTCGATGGCCTGGCCCAGATGACCCAGGAAAAACGAGGCGATGCCCAGTTTGAGATGCCACTTCTTCGCTTGCGGCGGCGGAGCAGCTTCGGCCTTTTTCTTCAGTGTTTCAACAACTTCGCGTAGTGTTCGGAATTGCGTCTTGCCTTGGGCCAGCCCGTCACGCAGCTTTTGCACCGTGCCGGCGTCGCAGTCTTCGCGCTCAACCATGAGCGCCTTAAGATCGATCAGCATCGCTTCGACCATATCCTTCTCCGCAAACAGCGTTTGAAGAAATAGATAATATAGTGCTGCGTCCGAAGTCCGCAAGTCCAGTAAGGTTAGGGGTGAGCGGCAGTTAACTCGTTAACCGCAGAGGCGCAGAAAGTCGCGGAGAAAATCAAAAGAATTTAGAATCCTTAGATTCTTGCTCTGTTTTTCTCTCTGCGTTTCTCCGCGCCTCAGCGGTTTGAATTCACACTGGCGAATCCATGAGAACTGCGAAACCCTGGGCCGGTTCCTACAGTAAACTCTTATAGTCTGGCATGCTAATTGCCAATCTAGGAACCTGTGTCCTAGCATGGCAACAAACCAAACCGAGGGCGCAATGAACCTATCTCGAACCTTGTTTGTTTGCGTGTCCGCGTTGCTCCTTGTCGATCCGGCATTGTCTCAGGACGCCAAGCGTGCGTCCCAGGCCGTTTTGGGCGAGAAAGTCGCTAATCTGACATTTCGGGACGAGCAGGGCAAGTCGCACGCGCTTCATGATCTGAAAAACAAGAAGGCGATTGTCATTGTCTTCCTGTCCTTCGAGTGTCCCGTTTCCAATAGCTACGCCCAGCCGCTCGCCGACATGGCCAATGAATATGGTAAATACGGCGTGACGTTTCTTGGCCTGACGACCAATGCGGAAGAAACCGCCGCCCAGGTCGCCAAGCACGCGAAAGACTTCAACGTGCCGTTTCCGGTATTTCAGGACGCCGAGCTCGCTGCCGCTGAAGCCCTGAAAGCCGAGGTGACGCCCGAGTGCTTCGTGCTCGACGGTGGCTTCACGCTGCGCTATCGCGGCCGCATCGACGATTCCTACAGCGACCGCTTGAAGAAGCATCCGAAGGTTACCAAGCACAATCTGCGGCAAGTAATCGGCGAGGTGCTGTCAGGCCGCCCGGTTGCCGAGCCGGCGACCATTGCGATTGGCTGCTCCATTCCACGCGCGGAGAGCGCGGTTGCGAAAACCGGTGCGGTCACTTACTACAAGGACGTGTTGCCGATCCTGCAGAACCACTGTCAGACTTGCCATCGTCCGGGCGAAGTCGGGCCGTTCTCACTCATGACGTATCGCCACGCGAAGAACTGGGCCGGCGACATCAAGACGTACACGCAAAAGCGCATCATGCCGCCCTGGAAGCCGGCCGAAGGCGTCGCGTTCCACAACGAGCGCCGGCTGGAGCAAAAAGAGATCGACACGCTTGCGGCCTGGGTGGACGGCGGCACACCCGAAGGCGATCCCAAACACGCGCCGCCGCCGCGCAAGTTCCCGGAAGGTTGGCAGCTCGGCAAGCCCGACGTCGTCCTCACCGTGGACGAAGAGTTCACGCTCGGACCGACCGGGAGCGACCTGTTCCGTTGCTTCGTGTTGCCGACCAATCTGCCCGAGGATCACTATGTGGCTGCGGTCGAACTGCGGCCAGGCAACCCGCGCATCGTGCACCACGTGCTCACGTTCATCGACACGACCGGCCAGGCCCGCAAGCTCGAAAAAGCGCAAAAGGAAAAAACGCCGACTTTGGCGGACGATCACCCGCTCGAAAGCACCTTCGACCGCGGCCCGGGCTACACGGTGGCCATGGGCGTCGGCTTCGTGCCTCAGGGCGGCCTGAGCGGCTGGGTGCCGGGGCAAATGCCGCGCTTGTTGCCCGAGGGCTACGGCTTCTACTTGCCGAAAAAGGCCGACGTGGTTTTGCAGATGCACTATCACCGCAACGGCCGAGTGGAAAAGGATCGCACGCAGATCGGCTTGTACTTCTCGAAAACCAAAAAGAACAAACCGTTCCAGGGTCACGTGATCGCTGGTTCCTCGGGCTTGTTGCGCCCGTTCTTCATGATCCCCGCAGGCGCCGAGCGGCACCATCTTGGCGGCGACCTGTGGGCCAGTGGCGACTTCACGCTTCACGCTGTCACGCCGCACATGCACATGATCGGCAAGGAGATCGCGGTCACCATGACGCCGCCGGACGGCCCGCCGCAAACGCTCATTGCCATCAAGGAGTGGGATTACAACTGGCAAGAAACGTATATGCTCAAGCACCCCATCGCGGTCAAGAAAGGGACGCGGTTGCACGTCGACGCTTATTACGACAACAGTTCCAAGAACCCGAACAACCCGTCCAACCCGCCCCGGCTCGTCACGTTCGGCGAACAGACCTTCAACGAGATGTGCTTCGTGTTTCTGGGGGGCACTTCGAACAACGTCGGCCGACGGCTGCCCCTGAGCTTGACGGCGCCGAAAAAGGAAGCGGCGCAAGAGTAGCTCGATTTTCACTTCAGCACTCCGCGCGCTGGGTGACATGCTTTCGCCGATCGTTTGCAACACGATCGAACCCCGGACAAGCACGGCGAAAGCATGCGGAAGCTCGAATCTTCTTTTGTTTCGAATCTCCTCGTGTAGAATTTATCCAGGCATCGCATGGAGCCGCTTCATCATGCATCGAATTCTCTTCGTCGCCTTCGTCTTGTTTCTACCTGATAGTCTGCTGGGGCAGGAAACCAAACAAGATCCCAAGAAAGAAGCCGCGCCTGTCGCCGTGCCGTATCGCTTGACCGACACGCAGCACGTCATGGTGCGCGTAAAGATCAACGACAAGGGCCCGTTCAATTTCATCGTCGATACCGGCGCGCCGATCATGTTTTTCGCAACCGGGCCTGCCAAGAAAATGGGCCTGGAGCCCAAGGAAAAGGCGCTAAACGTGCTCAATAAAGTGGAAATTGAAGGCGGGCTCGTGCTCACCAACGTGAAGTGCCGGATCGAGACGCCGTTCCAGCTCGAAGGCATGAACGGCATGGGGCTGGCCGGCGCGGAGTTACATGGCATCTTGGGCTATACGGTGCTGGCAAAGTATCGCATGCACATCGATCTCACCAAGAACAAGATGCAGTGGACGCCGCTGGCCTTCGATCCGCCGCCGCCGCAGCCGATCAAGGATAAGGGCAACAGCCAGGCCGGCTTGGAGATGATCGGCACGCTGATGAAGTTTCTCGGCTTACTCTCGGGCATGAAGCCGGCGGGTCCGCCCCTGGCACGCGGCTCGGTCGGCATCGAATTGGCGGAAAAGGACGACGCCGTCGTCGTGACGCGCGTGCTCGGGCAAAGCCCCGCCGCCAAAGCGGGCCTTAAGGCGCAAGACAGAATTCTCCAAGTCGGCAAGGATGAGGTCAAAACGATTGCCGACGTGCGCCGCCGCACCGCTACAGTCTTGGCAGGACAGACGGTGCGTTTTGTCATCGGTCGCGGCGACGAGAAAATGGAAATGGAACTAAAAGCCGGGGAGGGCCTGTAGTCATGAAACCCCGTTTACGTTTCGCGCTCGCTTGTACCCTCCTTTGCATCACGCACGCCCCAGCGCCCGCTCAAGATGCCATTGTCAAAAGCAAACCTCTCACCGCGCCCTTCGATCTACTCCAGACCCAGCACATGGTCGTGGAGGTGAAGATCAACGGCAAAGGACCGTATCGCCTCATTTTCGACACCGGCGCTCCCATCAACCTCATCAACAACAAAGTAGCCAAGGAAGCCGATGTTTTTCCGAAGGACTTCAAGAAGCCGCCGTTCGCCCTGTTCGGCTCCATGGGGCAGTTCAAGATCAAGTCCTTGGAGATCGGCGACGTGAAAGCCGAGAACCTGAGCACCATGGTGATGGATCATCCGACCGTGGAGGCGATTTCCAAAGCGTTGGGACCGATCGAGGGCATCGTCGGCCTGTCGTTCTTCGGCAAGTACGCCATGACCATCGATTATCAAGCCAAGACGATGACGTTTACGCCGAATGACTATCAGCCGGTGGACATGATCGAAAACCTGATGAAGATGCTCCTAAGTTCGAAGAACAAAACAAAGGTGCTCGCGCCGGGCGGTATCTTAGGCGTCATGGTGGAGAAAGCGAAGGACGACGAGGAATCGGGAGTTGTGGTGAAGACCGTGCTGGCGGACAGCGCCGCCGCCCAAGCCGGGATCAAGGCCGGCGACCGGCTTATTTCCGTCGACGGCCGCTGGACCGACACGGTGACGGATTGCTTCACTGCGTTTAGCTTGATCGCACCGGCCACTCCGGTGCAGGCCGTCATCCGCCGCGACGGCAAGGAGCAAAAACTGCAATTGGAATTGCGGCCAGGAATCTAGTCTCATCAAGGATCGCATCATGAAGATTCTGCGCTTATTCCTATTCGGATTCGTCATCGCCTCACCAATCGTGTTCTTCGCTGTACGTGCCGGTGAAGCGCCCAAGGGGCGAGGGGACAGTATCGCCGACTTCACGCTGAAAGACGTTGAAGGCCGCACGGTTTCACTGTCCCAATTCAAAGACAAGAATGCTGTGGTAGTGCTGTTTTTGGGCACGGAGTGTCCGATCAACAATTATTTCGCGCCGCGCTTGGTTGAGTTGCACAAGGAGTTCGCCGGCCAAAGTGTGCAATTCTTGGGCATCAATTCCAATCGCCAGGACACGGCTGCCGAGATTGCCGCGCACGCCAAGAAGTACGCTTTGCCGTTTCCGGTGCTGCGCGACGAGCACAATGTCATCGCCGACCGCTTCGCCGCCAAGCGCACTCCGGAAGCATTTGTGCTCGACGCCGAGCGCCGCATTCGTTACCAGGGCCGCATCGACGATCAATACGGCATCGACATCCAGCGGGCCAAGCCGACGCGCCGCGATCTGGCGGAAGCTCTGAAAGAAGTTCTCGCGGGCAAAGAAGTCGCCGTGCGCCAGACCAAAGTCGCGGGCTGTCTCATTGGCCGCGACAGCAAGACGAAAGCGGACGGCGCGATCACCTTTGCCAAACATGTCGCGCCGATCTTTCAGAAGCATTGTCAGGAGTGCCACCGCCCGGGGCAAATCGGCCCGATGGCGCTTCTGTCCTATGACGACGCGGTATCGTGGGCCGGCATGATCCACGAAGTCGTGTCCGACGGCCGCATGCCGCCCTGGCACGCCGATCCGCGTTTCGGCAAATTCTTGAACGACCGTTCGCTGCCCAAGCACGATCGCGAAACGCTGCTGGCCTGGATCGATCAGGGCATGCCGCGCGGCCAGGAAAAAGACGATCCGCCGCCGCGCCAGTTCCCCGCGGACTGGAAAATCGGTAAGCCGGACGTGATCATTCACATGCCGGTGGAGTTTGACGTGCCGGCGCAAATGCCCAAAGGCGGCGTGCCCTACAAGCACTACACGGTGCAAACCGACTTCGACGAGGACAAGTGGGTGGAACGCGCCGAGGCCAAAGCCGGCGCGCCGGAAGTCGTGCACCATATGCTCGTGTTCATCGTGCCGCCCGGCGTCCGCTTCGTACCGGGCAGTCCGGAAACACCCGTTTTGACCGGCATGGCCCCCGGCGAACAGCCGTTCTTGCTGAAGCCCGGCGTGGCCAAGCTCATCCCCAAGGGCTCGCGCCTCATATTCCAATTGCACTACACACCCAACGGCACGGCGCAAAAGGACCGCTCGTATATCGGTCTGGTGTTTGCCAAGGCGCCGCCCAGGATAAAGGTGAACACGCAGCCGGTTTTCAATCTGTTTTTCCGCATTCCCGCCGGCGATGATAATTACCAGGTCGAGGCGACGCACACATTCGCGCAAGACGGCTACATCCTGGGCATGATGCCGCACATGCACCTGCGCGGCAAGGATTTCAAGATTCAGGCTATCTATCCGGACCAGCGTGAAGAGACGCTGCTCTTCGTGCCGCGCTTCAACTTCAACTGGCAAGTCGTGTTTCGGCCGGAGCCGCCGCTAGTCATGCCGAAGGGGACGCGGATTCACTGCATCGCCCATTTCGACAACTCCAAGAACAACCCGAACAATCCCAACCCGCAAGCCGCCGTCACTTGGGGCGACCAAACCTGGCAGGAAATGATGATCGGCTGGTTCGATTTCGCCTACGATCACAAGGAAGAGAAGAATTGATGCATCGTTTCGCGCTCGCTGCCGTCGCTGGGATGACTTAAGCGCGAAACGATGAATCAGACTCCGCAACACATCATGATCTATCGCGGCGTCGTTCTGGCGGGCGGCAAGGGGACGCGGCTCGGCGAGTTGACCCGCGTCGTCAACAAGCACCTTCTGCCCGTCGGCGACGAGCCGATGGTCTACCATCCTCTCCGCAAGCTCGTCGGCGCCGGCGTCCGCGACATCCTCCTCGTCTCCGGTCCCGAAAGTCTCGGTGATTTCATCCGCCAACTCGGCTCCGGCAAAGCCCTTGGCTGCTCGCTCACCTATCGCGCTCAAGACGAACCCGGCGGCATCGCGCAAGCGCTCGGGTTGGCTGAGTCCTACTGCGGCGACCGGCCGTGCGCCGTTCTGCTTGGGGACAATGTTTTTCACGATGCACTCGGGCCCCTGTTGCAAAGGACAATACAGAACTCCGACCACGCCTGGATTGCCTTGAAACAAGTGCACGATCCCTCACGTTATGGCATCGCGGAACTTCAGGGACATCGCATCGTCGCCCTGGAGGAAAAACCGCGCGAGCCGCGCAGTGACTTGGCTATCGCGGGCATTTATGTTTTTCCGCCGGAAGTCTTCGCGCTCATCCGGCAAGCCAAGCCGAGCGCGCGTGGCGAATGGGAGATCACCGACATCAATCGCGCGTTTCTCGAGCAAGGCCGATTGCAACACGTCTTTCTGGAAGGCTACTGGACCGACGCGGGCACGCCGGAATCGCTGGACCTGGCCAAACAACTCGTAAAGTCCACGCCGCCGCTTTTTTAGGGGATGGACGAAGTCCAGACATACGCCTGGAAGAGCACCAGAAGCCCGATCAACACTGCCAGGATCAAGCTGTGCCAGAAGACGAAGCGCAGAATCGGCCCTTCCTGGTTGTGCTGGCCGGTGGCGACGGCGGCGACGACGATGCTTTGGGCATCGATCATTTTGCCCATGACGCCGCCGGTGCTGTTGGCCGCCGCGAGCAGGATCTTCGCTTGCTGATCGCTGAGCGGCAAGACGCCGGCGCCGGTCTCAGAAGTCGCCAGTTGCCCCGCGGTAATAGTTTGCAGCGGACCGAATAGCGCGTTGGATGAAGTGTCCGAGCCGGTGAGCGCGACGCCGAGCCAACCCAGTAGCGCTGCGAATAAGGGGTACAGCCAGCCGGTATGTGTGAAGGCCAGGCCGAGCGTAGCGTCCATGCCGCTGTAGCGCGTAGTGAACGCGATGGCCAACATGCAGGCGATCGTGACGAGGGGCCAGCGCATCTTGTAGCACGTACTCAAGAACACTTCGATAAAACGGCGCGGCGTGAAGCCAAGCCATAGCCCCGAAAGAATCGCGGCAAGGAAAATGCCGGTGCCGGTCGCCGACAGCCAGTTGAACTCATAATCCGCGGGTTCCGCTTCGCGCTGACTCACGACCGGATAGTCGCGGGCAATGCGCTCGTGCAAGCCGGGCACCTTGAAGCGGATCAAGCCCGGTTCGATCCACATCTGGTCGGGGCCTTTGCGAAAAGCCGTCCGGTCCGGCTGAGCCGGCGCACCTAAGCGTTGTTTGACGGGTTGTATGCCCCATAGGAACACGAACACGGTGAGCAAGAGCCATGGCACCCAGGCGGCGAAAACTTGGCGGCCGGTGTACTGAATCCTCGCGCGTTCCGGCAGCTCATTCAACCGCGACCCGGAGGGGAGCGCGGACTGCGCGGCGTCCGTGAATGAATCGTTCACACCGGGATGCATACCGTCCGCGCTCCCCTTTGGGTCGCGGTTAACCGATGGCGCTGGATCTTCTCCCGGAAAGTGCCAGGTTTCCTTTGGCCGCCACACGCGCAAGAATAGCGCGGTGCAAACCAATGAGATGAGCCCACCGCCCACATCCACGAGCCACGGGCCGTGAAAGTTGGACAAAAGAAACTGGACAAGCGCGAAGCTGCCGCC
>JAKEFD010000489.1 GCA_022616245.1 Gemmataceae bacterium | reverse complement strand
GTAAACGTAGTGGCCGACGCTGCGCGGAGGCGAGGTGTCACGCCACGGCAAACCGCGCGTGAAATCAGCGACCGCCGTGCGTGGCAGACGCAGGCCGACGCCGATGCCGACGTTGGCGAAAATGGCTCGCTTGATCTGTGCGCGATCCTTGCAATCCAGGGCAGCGAAAAGTTGGATGCGGTGCCGCCGGCCCCCCGCGATCCAACCCTCACTGCGCCAGCTTTTGAGTGACTCGAGAAGGACCAGCCCGGTGTCGCCCCCGCCGGTCTCCTTGAAATACTGCTTTTTGATCTCTGCGTCGGTGATCTTGATGAGTTTGCCTTGTTCAAGGTACTCGAAGCGGAGCGTCTGATGCGCCCGCCCCGAAATGACGGCACAACCCAGTTCATTGCTGAGATACATACGTATGCCGTCGGCCAGGACTTCGGTGTGCTCCAGGTCGAAATCGTACTCCTTGGGGACTTTGATCTTGCGAAACACGTCGGCCGCTTCGAGGGTTCGACGGTCCATGCGCGGCGTGGACTTGCCGCGAGGCAGAAGGGGGGCGGATGCCATTTCGATGTCTCCTGAAGAAGGCGAGAACGAAGTTGATTGCCGTATGCCTGGACCCATTCGGTGGCGAAGGCGGCGGCCCAATTGCGGTCTCCGAACCGGCACAAGGCGCTTGTCAGGGAGCCGAGCACGTCCACCACGGTGCCGAACACATCAAGGCCAAGACCTTCACGGAGATGTCAAGCAACATGCCCTCCTTTGGGATGCCAAACCAGATCCAGGGCGGCTAGGGCTAGAGATCGTCGAGGAAATCATTGGCGATGCCTCTCAGCGATGGATCGAGCGTCTGCTGGTGGTCAACGATTGCGTAGGCCTCGTCGCAGTATCTTTCGAAGAACCTCCAGGACATGTGCTGTTTTTGGGCCCACGTTACGCACGTAAGCCCATCGGAGTTGTAGCCGGTCACATAGACATAGTGCCCGCCGCCGCCGCCGCGCGGTCGCGAAACATCAACCCACTCGCGGCCGCTCGCGAATTCCGCGGTGGCGTTGTCGGGCAAACTCAACCCGATGCCGATGCCCATTCTCATGATAATGGCGGTCTTGATCTCTTCGCGATTTGCCTTGTTGATCGATGCGTACACGAAGATCTTCAGGTTGCGGCCGCCTGCAGTCCAGCCCTCGTTTCGCCACCGCTTCAATGACTCCAGCAGCACCAGTCCGTCGTCGCGATTGCGACCACCCGTCTCGCGAAAGTACTGATCCTCGACTTCCTCGTCAGTGAGGGGGATAATCCGGCCAGTTTCAAGGAGTTCGAACCGTAACGTCTGATGGGCTCGCCCGGAAATCACGCAGCAACCCCATTTGTTGTTTCTGTACATACGGTTACCATGCGCGACGATCTGCGGAACGTCATCGAGGTCGATGTCGAACTCGCCCGGCAGGTCCACAGCCGTGCCCGCCAGCAGCTCCGCCGCCTTCAGAGTTCGAGAGTCCTTTTTTACCTCCAATTTTCCGGTGCGAAATACATCTTCGAGTCCCATGAGGGGCCTCCTAGCTTTGATGAATATACCGACGCAAGATACCCGCCCCGATCCTCGCGAGCAACTTTCTTTTCTTGCAATGTCCGGCCGGAGAGCCAGCACGACTCGACGCCCCTCCGAATCTGCGTGTTATGCCAGGCTGCTTTTTCCGCAGCTGGAGCTAGGGCGGGCATTTTGCTTGACGCCGCAAACCGGCCCCATTACTTTGGTTGTTTGATAAGATCCAGCCGATACCTTCTTACTGCCCGCCGATTTGCGCTACGGCCGGCGAGCAGCCTTGGCTGATACGTGCGTGAGGCGGGACAACCATGCACTCGTCGTTTCGGTTCGCGGTAGCCGTATTACTGGCCGTCCTGGCGGCTGGCCCGCTGCCCGCT
This sequence comes from Gemmataceae bacterium, assembly GCA_022616245.1. Taxonomy (GTDB): domain Bacteria; phylum Planctomycetota; class Planctomycetia; order Gemmatales; family Gemmataceae; genus JAKEFD01. The sequence continues at coordinate 2,326 of JAKEFD010000489.1, read as the reverse complement.
CAATTCATGTTCCACCGGGAGTACTTTGGCCGCCCCGGGTCGCTGCGCGGCCCAGGCCCGTTCGTGCGGTTGCAGGCGGCCCCCGTCGTCATTCGGCAGGTTCGACAAGAGCCACGGCAAGATGACGAAGGCCCGCGCAGCGATGCGGGCAAATCACGCTCGGACATCCAGATCACTGCCAATGTTGCCGGCGACAACGAGGCAGTCAAGCAGGCCATCGCGGAATGCCGGCGTTGGTTGGACCGCGAACAGGCGGACGTGGGGGCATTCCGGGTCAGTGTGGGCCGACACGTGGTGCTGCGTGTCGGCAAGGACCCTGAGAACCGGAAACCAGACCTTGCGGATGTGCTGCCGAGTCGCGAGGTCGCGTGGAATTATCCGCCCGAAAACCTGTTTGAAATCATTCACGAGGATACGACACGTGCCGTGTTGGTGTTGGCCCCCAAGGCAGCAGGAACCTACACCGTCACCGCCGTGGTGCTGTCGGCGCCGGAGCCCGTGCCTCTTCCTGCTAAGCCTCCGGAAGCAAAGGAGGACCTCAAGAAGAAAAAGGACAAAGACAAGAAAGCCGACTCAGAGGCGCTCCCCAAACCGGCGCCGGTGCCGGGTCCGGCCAAGAGCGGCCTCCGCTTTGTGAATTTCACGATCCAAGTGGACGGAACGCCGGCGGCGCCAGTCCCGGGAACTGTCCCGCCAGCGATCACGCCGCCGGCTTCACTCGAAGCGGCGCTGCAAGCAGTCAAAGCCGCATACCAGGAAGAACGAAAAGCGAAAGGGATCGAGTTGCTTAAGGTCCGGCTGACGAAGCTCTCGACCGACAATTTGGCCAGCCAGCAGACGCTCAACCCCCACATCAACGCCGCGAAAAACGTCAACCCAACGTCGAAAGCGTTAAGAGCTATCCGTGAAGCGCTCGCTGTCCCACCCATCCCTGTGGATCCGTCTGCCCTTAGGACGCGGCTTAGCCAGATTGTTCAACAGCTTCAATGATCCGTATTTCGCGCGGTCCGCGATGCAGCGAGCCTCGGCCGGCGCTCCGGTGCAGCGGATCCGGTTGCCCGTCTCGGCGGATTTTGCCGATTGCTTCCGTCGTAGAATAACGACCCCTTATTCGCAATTTTCTGAACCTCCTTCGGACAAGTTCCGATACAAGAGCCATCGGCCGCGGCGCGCCTGGCTTCTTGGGCAGGCTGCCCTGCCGGCAGAGGTTGGACCATGCGCCGCACTTCGCTCATCTGGGGTCTGGTGTTGTCCGGAAGCTGCGCGGCGGCCAATCCTGGAGCGGCACAGGAGATCATCCAGGCCGGGCACGGAATTTTCAGCGGTCGCGGCCATCAGGATGAGCCACAGCGCTTCGTCGTCACGCTGCCGCCGCCGCGCGTCGAAGTCCATGACAAGTGTTCGTCCAACGACCAGCCGCGCCGCTGCTTGTTCGGCCATCGCGACAAGCAGCATGGGGAAGGGCATCATCGCCAGGCGGCGCCGCTTAACGACGTGCTGTACGCGCCGGCCACGCTCCCGGCCATGGTGCTGCAGGCGCCCGCGCCGGTGGCAGCGCCCTTGACGTTCACCCAGCAGATCACGCATGACTTCAGCGCGCTCCGGCAAATGCAGGAGTTGGAAATCCGCGCCGCCGGCCTTGAGGCGCAACGGAACGCGCAGCGCGCCATGCTTGCCGCCGAGGACGACGCCTTGGCTGGCATCGCCGAGCGACACATGACCAGGATGAAAGGCGCCCTGAAGACCAGCGCCCCAGGCGCTCTCACTTCCGAAGGCGTTGACAAGCTCAATGACGCTCTGCAAAAGCTGAATGATCGCATCAGTCAGTTGGAGGTGTTGGTCCTGCAGCATCAGCAGATCCTGAGCAACCAGCGGAACGCCCCTGCTGAGAAAAAACCCGGCAACTAGTCGCTTCACGAACGCCGCCATCTTCGCGAACCGCGCCAGGTGCGCCCCTTGCGGCATCTAAGAAATCCCGCACGAACGTCACGGCTTGACGCCCCCAAACTCACGTGGCTCAGTCCGGATGCTGCGTGCGCCAAGGGGCGCTACCCAACACCAGTCAGCCCTTCAATCGCTTTCCAGCCTGCTCGCCGTCAGCGCGAAAGCTTGACCTGCGTACAGCCCGCAAGCGCACGCGGCGGCAAATTGCGTAAAGTTTGCCGGCGATGCGGCCGATAACAGATGCGCCGGAACGTCTGACGATATCGATTTTGACGTTAACGCAACGGAGTATTCCAGCGATGCGACCGCGTTGGCACATGGCGGCCTTGCTGCTGGCGATGGCGCTCAGCGGCTGCCGTCATGGCGCGATGAGTTGGCGGCC
>JAKEFD010000488.1 GCA_022616245.1 Gemmataceae bacterium | reverse complement strand
CGCTCGCCGAAAAGGGTCACGGGCTGGAACATGCCGGTGTGCTCGGCTTGATGCTTGACGCGGGCGAACGCCTTGCCGGCCTCTTCGCGGATGATGACGTGGTAACGCAAACGCCGCTCCAATCCGGCGCGCGGCGAGGAAGGCTCCGTGATGATGGGCAGGCCGTTGGCGCGGTCGTAAGAGACGACGGCCCCGCCGGGAGCCAGCAGTTCGTGCGCGCCGGACGGGTCGCCGCTGATGAGCAGCATAGGCGCGCCGAGCGACGCCAGTTTTTCTTCCAACTGTCGTTTGGTCAGTTCAATCATCGTTGTTCTCCTTTCGGGTCAGAGATTCAAAAACTCATTCGACTCATCGTGTCTTTGACGCCGAATTTTTTCGCGAAGGCTTTCATCATGCCCAGTGTCCGGTCGTCGGGCATCGCGGCGATTTGCTGCCGCCGCCGATTTGATGCTTTGAGTTCGCGCTCGCGCAGCTTGCGTTGCCGCCGCTGGCTCCTCTGCAAAGGGCCTTCGTCGGGGTCATAGTCGGGATCGCTGTTGCCGGAACCGACCACGATGCGCTTTAGGGCCGCCAGTTCCGTCGCGGCCATAAGCGCCAAACAAAGGCTAGTGGCTGCATCTCCGTGCGAGCCGTCCGAAGTCACCGGCGAGACAAGCCGGAACGACTGGTCCGGGCGCTCGACAAGCTGGAGCAACTTCAGGTCGCGGCGGAGGGCCGCGTCTTCAAACAACGCGATGCGACGGTCGGCAAACGCCTCACGGGTTGCCGTCGCGATTTTTTGCAGCATGCTTTTCGTCGGCGCCGCCTCGACAAGCCGGAACGCGACCGGCTCGCGCCAACCACGCACCATGCGGCCGGCGTTGCTGGCCTGAACGCGGCTGGCCAGATGCGCGCACTGCCAAGGATCAAAAACCAAAGCGCGGAGACCGAACTTGTAGCGGGCGTCGATCAGCGCATCTTCAACCTCTTGAAGATCGACGCGCCGGCCCGGCCGTGGCTTCCAAACGCGAAGGTCAACGAGTCTGATACGTGCGTGGTCGGCGTGACGGCGCTTGACGCCGAGAATCGCCAGCGATGACCAGTTCCTCGCTATTCCCAAATCGAGGCCGGCCACGGTTTCGTATCCGGCCTCTGCGCCCATCAGCGGACGAAGGGCGGGGTCGAATGCCGCCGCAATGTCGGCCGGCTCAAGAGCCGGCGCGCCCTCTTCCGCCGTCCACACGCCGCGCCAAAGCCGCAAGTACCGACCGAGCGGGTTGCGCTTTTCGGCTTCGGCCAAAGAGGCGGCAGAGACCCAGGGCGCCGGCTCATTGAATTCCAGCACTAGCCAGCGGTCGGGCATGGCCCGGAAGACCTGCTTCCATTCCAACTGCCAAGAGGGATCATGGCCGCTGTTGGTGATGACGACGCCCAAGCCCAGCGGCATCTTGTCCAGGTTGTCGAACAGCGTCTCGGCAAAGCCGCTCGACGGCTGATGCGTCAATTCCGACATCAGCAGCAGGTCTATCCGGCTGCCGTGGCTGCCCCACTGGTCCGAAGTGAGTATCTCGATGACGCCGCCGGTGCGCGCGTTGATGATCCGGTCGGCCTGCGCTTCGATGACTTGCCGCAAGAAGGCGTTGACCGGGCCGTCGGCGCGAAGAACGTCCTTGACGATCAACCGCACCTCGTCGGCCTGCTCGGCATCGAACGCGCCGACCTGCATCCGCAAGGGTCGCGGGCTGAAGGCGAGCAGCCACAAAAGGTTGACCGCCCAATCGGTGTCTTTCGACGCGCCCTTGGTGCGCTCGTCCCAAATGCGCGGAACCGGCGGTGCTTCGTGCCGCGCCACGGCCAGCAGCGAGGCGTTGACGGCGGCGAACCGTTCGCGCTGGAACGGCTGCATGATGTCGCCGAAGCGGCGCGGTCCGCTGCCGGTCGCCAGGCAAATCTCTTCCTGAAACCGGGCCGGATCGGCTTGCAGTTGCAACAGGTCCATCGCTACTTGTCCTCCACTCCGCCGGCTCCGTCGCCGTTGGCAAGCATCGCCTTGCCCCGCGCATAGAGCGCGTCAAGGATCGAATTGGCGTTGTCGCGGTCCAGGCCCAGCGCCCGTATGTTGCGGTCGCGGTTGTCGCTCGCCTTGGCAATCGCCTCGCTGAAGCGCAGCCGGTCGGACGCGCTCAACTTGTCGGCTTCCTTGCGGAGCCAATGCGCGGCGAGCAGGCCGTGCCTTTCCCATTTCAAGATCGAGTTGATCGCGGCGGCGTCGATGATGTTGATTTCCCCTTTCGCCTCCATCAGCGCGGTCTCCATTTGCCGGCGCAGGGAGTTGACGCGGTGCTCGATGTACATGCAACCTTTCGGCAACTTGCCGCCCTTCATGCCGTGACGCTGGGCGTTCGAGTTGCCCTTGGGAGGGCCGCTCCTGCCGGGCTTGCCGTGGAAGCCGGGCCTTGCCTTGCCGCTAGCGTTGCTGGGCGTATCGACCATAGGGGTATCCCCTCTTTGGGTCCGCTTTCGTGTGTCGCTTAACTACCGCAGGGTAGTAAGCGGTCGCGACAAACCGCAATATTCCTTGGGTTTCATTGCGTTGTTAGCCGGTTAGCTTAACCGCCGTCAGGTCGCGTTCCTTGCGTTTAGTTCGGCCCGGCGTGGTGCGGGCTGGGCGCGGGAGCGGGTAGCTTACTATGACACCAGTATCTAAAAAGGAACCAACGCTGATGAACCGCGACAGATTGAAAGCCCTCGCTGCCTCGATGCGCCGTGACCTACCAACCGCGCTGCTCGCCTCCTACCTAATGGGCGCTCGGATCGCAGATGTCGCACAGGGAATCGGCTCGTCTAAGCCCTCAAGAAAACAAAAACAGCAATGGGCCAAGGCAGCTGACATTCTCATCGCCATTGCTAACGGCGACGAAACCTTAGTGCATAGTGGTGCCGATATTCGGCGACTTAAACCAGATGCTCGGGACATCGAATTCACGCGCAAACACAGTCAAGAATTCATGCAGGCCATCGCCAAGTTGATCGTCATGAAACTAGATCACGACTAGCAGCGGTGGCACCGTTTGTCCGGCCTACCATCGCCGCCAGTTCTCTCCCTCGGTTGCATCCCACAGCGCTGCCAGCGCCCAAGGCTCATCCTCATAACCACCGCCGAAACGCACGTCGCCTTGGAACGAGACGCACCAGCCATAGCAGCCGTCCTCGCGCTTGAAGATGGTGAGAGTCTTGCCCTGCCAATAGCGCCAGAGGTTGCCGCGCTTGCTGCGCTTGAAACCGGATTCAAACTCTTCCCGCGCCGCCATTGCGGCTTTGAAGTCGTCGTCGTCGTTCAGCTGGCCGACCTTTGGCATCTTCTTGCCTCCAATAACTTCGATAACCGGATAACCGGGTTATCGGGTTACTCCGGTTATCGTTCGTCCTCACCAGGCTCGGTTACTGGGTTATCGGGGTTATCGTTGCAGGCTTCGTACTTGCCACTGTTGCTCTTCACCTGCCCGTCCTTCCGCATCTTGAAAAGCAGTTGCTTGACGTTGTTCTCCTCCCATTCGAGGATGGCAGCGAGTTCCTTGGGCGACGCGGGGCCTTCCGCCCGCAACGTGTCCAGAATCATTTGCCGCTTCGCGGACATGCGAAGGGTGTCGGCCAAGCCCATGATCGACCACTGGCACGATTGCGCGTCCCACTTCAGGCCGATTTCCCGCTCGTCCACATCGCGACCGGTGACATGCAAGCAGGCGTCGTGCTGGCCGCGCTCGCGCTTGAGTATCAAGATCGTGTCCGCCGCGCCAGTGATGCCGATGGTGCCCGACACCTCGTCCAGAATGTCGTCGCCCTGCATTTTCCGAACGTGATGGTTCACGATAATGCTGAGGTCGTTGTCGTCGGCCAACGCCTTGAGCTGGCCGACATCTTCGTAATCCTCCGCGTAGCGGTCACCCTGCTTGGTCCCGCGTTTCTTGATCTTCGCCAGGGTATCGACCACGATCAGCTTCGGGTCATCGGCGGCGTCGATCCACTTCTGCATCTCTTCCACTCCGCCCTCGTCCATGCGCGGACAAATGGTCCACAGCGTCAAGCTCTCCGGCGCTGCTTCACCTGCTAGCAGCTTGGCCAAGCGGTTCTTTAAGCGGCGGCGGTTGTCCTCCAAGGCCAGATAGAGCACGTCGCCTTGCTCGACTTGCACGTTGCCGAGCACAGTCCCGCCGCGCGCTATGGCGATGCAAATGGCGAACGCCATCCAGCTCTTGCCCATCTTCGGGCGGGACACCAGCAGATTGAGTCCTTCGGCGATGATGCCGGGGATGATGCAGAGGGGCTCCGGCAGGTCCATTTCCATGAGCTGGGCGGCGGTGAACCGCGACTCGTTGGCCTTGGACTTGGTGCGCTCGACCAGCACGCGGAATGCATCCGCTCCACGCGCGACAATGAAATCGTCCACGCCCTGCTTGTCGGCGCCACCGGGCAGGTAGACTTGGTGCGCCTTGGCGCCAGCCCTTCGCAGCACGCCGGCCAGCCGACGACGCGCGGCCTCCGCGTCGCGGCGGGTTTGGGGCTTGGCGTCGTTGTCGAACACGATGTAAACGGTTCGCCCCGCCCACACGATGGACGCCAAGTCCTCTATCAACTCTTTCGTGCCTGGCTGGTATGCCGACCAGAAGCCCCCAAGTCCAACGCTCGCAAATCCAAGTTGCGAGAGTGCCAAAGCTTTCTTCTCGCCCTCCGTGATGTAAACATCGCTTTTGCAATCCCGCAGCTTGGCCAACGTCGCGGGCGCGCGGTACGCGCGGACCGGGCTGCCTGGAGGCTGGACGTACTTTGCCGGCTTGCCGTTGTGCGGCCGGCGGCGGGCGAAACAATTCACCGTGCCATCGAGGTCGAAATAAGGGAACACCAGCGCGCCGCCTTCTGTGCGTAGCCGAGCCAGGCGAATCGTCGCTTCGGTCAGGCCCGATTCGCGCAGGTTCTCCAAGTCGGCAGCGCTGAGCGGCAGCGGTGTTGGGTTGACCTTCGGCATGGTTCGCTCACTTGATGAACTCGATCACTTCCGCTTGTCGCCTTCGTCTCGGCGGCGGTGGCGCTGGCGGGCTGGCCGCACGCAATGCCTCGAACGCTTCCAACGCAGCTTGTGTTATGCGCCACTTCGGCCTGCCGCTCTGCTTGCGCGACACGTCGATTGCCCGCAACTCGCCAGCGGCGATCCAGCCGAGCACCGTGTGCTCTCCGACGGCAAAAAACTCGCACAGGTCTTTCACGCCGTAGGTCGCCATTGCTTTCGCTCCCGTTCGGATACGCTCGTTCGCGTTTGCTTAAGTTTCGCGGCGTTTTTGCGTGGGAAAACTTTTCCCGCGAAGTTTTCCGGGCGGGCAACAAGAAACCCCGGCTTTCGCCAGGGTCGTTATGAAAGGATTTTTTGCCGGGAAAAGTTTGAGAAAACTTCGCGTCAGTCGTCGCGGGATTTGAAATCAGAAATGTCGCGGACAACCGCGTAGAGGTAAACGAAGCCACGACCGGCGGGATTTTTTTCGCGGATGGACCGGTCTTTCTTGGCCGCAAGGCTCAGGTCTATACCGCTGACGTTGTACCGCTTCTCGCAATAGGGCACGGTGAGCAGTGCACCATCCGGCCTGCGCTCATCCCGGTATTCGTTCCAATCGACGGCGGCGCGCTTGGCCGGCTCCTGAATGCCGGCGATCAGGCGGAGCAGCGCGAGTCTTTCGCGCCCACCGTCGCCCAGCACAATTAGGTCTGGCGACACAGAGCCAGGAGAGCCGGCAACCACATCTCGTCTAATCACGACCCATTTTCGAGCGAGGCAGAAGGCCAACTCATCTTCGAATTCCTTCGGTACGTCCCTCTTGAGAATCGGCACCCACATGCCGCACGCCTTGGCGCGGTCTATTGTCATGGTCTCCGCAGTCGAAGGAATGGTCTCCGCAGTCGAAGGATAAGCTTTTCTAATTGCAGAGAGATTTCCTTCATCGACCAACTTGAGGAACGAATCAATTCTGTTCTGCGCCTCTGGATTCAAGTCGTTCATGCCGCACCCCCTTCCACGTAGAGACGGAGCCGGGGTCTTTGGGCCTTCCCGGTTGCTTGCGGTTCCGACGGTGTCGCATCTTCCGCTTCGGCTTCGTCGGACTTACCCTTGCCGTCATCGCTCTTGCCGAACAGCCATGCCCGCACATGCTCAGCCACGGCGACAAGGCGGGCGTCCTCTAAGCGCTCGCGGTAGTGCCCGCCCATGCTAGGATCGGCGTGGCCCATGATCAGGTCGATTGCGACCGGGTCGCGCGCGGCGTCGGCCACGGTGCGGAAGACATGGCGCAGTGTGTAGAAGCCCAGGCCGTCCTTGTGCAGCTTCAATTCCTTCAGCAGCTTGGCGAACTGGACTGCGACGGTGTCGGAGCGGCTCTTGTCCGTGTTCCGCACCCAGGGCAGCCCGCGCGAATTGACGAAGACCAGATCATTCGCGGCCTTGTCCCTTGGCGTCGGGCGCTCGGCAAGCGCGGCCTTCAGCGCCGCCACAGTTTCGGGCCACAAGGGGCAGCGCCGCCCGATGCCCGTTTTCGGCCGGGGGAAGTCGATCCAGCCGCGCTCCACGTTGAGCGCGGAAAGAGGCAGCGAAGCAACGTCGTGGTTGCCGAAGCCGCAATTGATGCCCAGGAGCACCATCGCCTTGAGCGGCACGCCGGCGGCATCAATGAGCTTGCGGAGTGCGTCGGCCTCTAGCATCCTCTCGCCGTTCTGCGCCTTGTGCCGCCGGAGCACGCTCTTGCCCGGCTTGCGGAATTCCGAGCCGTAGCGCATGGCCTTCTCAATCAGTCCGTTGTCAACGCCGTACTTGAACACGGACTTCACGCGCGTTATCGCGTTACCCAGCCGGACCGGTCCCCAGCGCTCGGCCATGTCGGCGCGGAGCCTTTCAAAGTCATCCGCCGCCAGGTCATCGACCAGCCGCTCCTTGCCGAACGTGTCGGCCACCAGCTGGCACGTCTCGCGGTATTCCTCGAACATGCGGACGCCCAGCTCGCCCGACGCCAACTTGTGATTCTTGGCCGTCAGGAAGCGGTCGCCGAGTTCCTTCACCGTCAGCTCGCCTTCCTTCGCGCGCGGCGTTCGCCCGGTGTGCAGGTCGTCGGCCCGAACCTTGTACGCCTCTAGCGCATCTTTCCAGCCGTCGCCCTCAACGCGCGTCAGCTTGCCGTCCTTGACGCGGCCCCAGCGTCCGAAGTTGATGATCTTGCCGCGAATCTTCTTGGACCAGTAGCCGAGCGGATGCGCGTAGAGCGGGAAGTCGGGATAGGGCTTCTTGGGCCGGTCGTGTGCGGCTTTTCGCCTGCGCGGCTTCCGAGTAGAATGAGCGGACATGGCGTCACCTCCAGCAAACGGGTATAGGTGGCGTCGCCCCGCTCGGCCCTTAACCGGGCGGGGCAACTTTACTACGGTTCATTCTAGCGGTAGTTAAGACGGTAGTAAAGCGAAAAAACGCCGGTTTCCTTCTGTGACGAAAAACTCAAGGAAAACCAGCATTTGGAGAGGTGCCAGAGCGGCCGATCGGGCCGGTCTCGAAAACCGGTGTGCACGCAAGTGTACCGAGGGTTCGAATCCCTCCCTCTCCGCTGGAACAAACATG
>JAKEFD010000098.1 GCA_022616245.1 Gemmataceae bacterium | reverse complement strand
GTCGTCTGGAAGACGATGACGAGCGCATACAAGGACAGGGACACGAAGTAGGCCGTGTAGGTAAGCGCGCGGGCCATGTTGCGCAGCGGCTCGACATTGTCCAGGCCGACGGCGAGATCGGCGATGCGACAGGGCAGGGCGGCGACCGCCACCACAACAAGTGCATATCCAAGCCATCGATAGGTCAGGCTGTACTCGGAACCGTCTTTCAGTGTTTCTTTCCAATGCAGCGCCGTATCGGGTATGGGCAAAGCGGCAGGGTGGATGCGTGACTGCGCGCCGCGGCGGCGAGCGGCGCGGACTTTTTGCGTCGAGTGATCGGTCAAGGCGAACATGCTCGTGCCCTTGGGCTTGCGCGGGGCGGCGGCGTGCAGGCGCACGACTTTCATTTGTGCGATGGCGCGGCTCAAATATCGCCGCGCGAGGACGAGGTGCGCCACCGCCAACACCGCCAGGCTGAATCCATTCAATCCTATAATGCCAACTGCTTGTGCCACGAAGCCTAGAGCTGCCGCAAGCACTGGTACGTCGGCACTTCGCGCGGCCCACATCGAGGAGAATCTGGAAATGAAACTGGATAACGGGCCAAGGACATTCGGCAGCGTGAACGCCGCGATTATGCCAAAAAAACCGAGCAGAAACATCCAGGGATACGATTGGCCGATGGCGTCGAAAGCGGTATTGGCTCTGGTCGAAGCATGAATGCACAAGCTGGCGCCGGAGAACAAGAAGAGCATGGTGTTGGCTTCATGGTAGAGGAGAAACCCGGCATCGACGTTGCCCCAAAGATGCATGAAGGCAAGCAACGGAAAGCCGGCGAGCATGATGGCGCCCAGGTGCGCCAGGCGGGCTGCGAACTTGCCCAGCACCAGCTCGCGATCGGTCAGGTGCGACAGGCTCAGCGATTCTAGCGTGCGGTTTTCTTTTTCCTCGACGATGGTGCTGGCCAGGTAAACCGGCATCAGCGCCAAGACGAGGATGTTTTGCAAGACGATGAGCACGTAGGCATAGACATGAGCGCGGGCGGCAAAGTCGCGCGGCCGGACGACGTTGCCCTGACTGAAGAACAACAGCGCCAAACCTGCCAGCAGAATGGTCAGATAAGCGGCGCGCAAGAGCATCGGATAGCCCTTTCGCGCCAACCGGACCACATCGAATTGAAAGTGTGGGCCGAGCATGTCCTATTGTGTCTTCATGAATCGGAAGGCGGTGAGCTCTCGGCGGCCGCCGCGTCGAATGGATCGCCTTCGATAAAGAGAAACACCAAGGCTTCACCCATGGACCGAAACACACCCACCCTTGGCCAAAACCAAACGTCGTTGGTGATTGATTCGGTATTCGATCGGCATCCACTCATTCTCCGCAACTTGAGAAGGGAAATCAACTTGCCAATCTGCCGGAACTCCGTCGCGCGTCCGCATTTACTCTTGACCTTGGGTCGCGACTTGCATAACTTTACATTTTCGTGAAAGTGCAACGGGGCTCGTGGAGCGATCCATGCCGACGATAAACCAATTGGTGCGCACCGGGCGCACCCAGCAATATCGAAGACCGAAACATCCTGCCTTACTGGGCTGCCCTCAAAAGCGCGGCGTCTGCTTGCAGGTCAAGACGATGACCCCCAAGAAGCCGAATTCCGCGCTGCGCAAGGTGGCCCGCGTCCGCTTGTCCAACGGGATCGAGGTCACCGCATATATCCCGGGCGAAGGGCACAACTTGCAGGAGCACTCCATCGTGCTTGTGCGAGGCGGCCGCGTCCGCGATTTGCCGGGCGTCCGCTATCACATCATCCGCGGCGTGCTCGATTCGCAGGGCGTCGCCGACCGCAAACAGGCTCGCTCCAAGTACGGCGCCAAGAAAGAAAAGAAGTAATCCGTTCCTCGCTTGGGTTTGGGGTTCGCCGCGCCTTCGGTGAACCGGGTTTCCTTTCCACTACTGAGGACTCTTCGTTCATGTTGGAACTCGAACTCGTTCTGGATTTCGAATGCGGCCATTGCGGCGAGCCCGTGGCCGTGACCCTAAAATGCGAGGGCAAAGGGCTCGCCTCCCGCAAACGCGAATGGGCTGCGGTCAAGATCTCTTGCCCGCACTGTCAGCTCAACAACCACCTGGTGTTTGACCCCAAGACCGGCGACTTGAATCGCGTCACGCCCGAGCCGACGCTGTTCATGCTGACCGAGCCTTCCTATAACTAACTGCAGATTGCTCGCCGGGCGAAAAGCGGGCTTGTTTAACCGCGTCCCAAAGGGGAGCGCGGTCTTGTCGCCCAGCAGAGCTGACATTCTGCCGAAACAAGAGACATGGGACGAAAAACCGCAAGCGCCACGACCTTGAAACCGGACCCACGCTACAACTCCAAGCTGGCGTCCAAGTTCGTCAATTGCCTCATGTGGCAAGGCAAGAAGGCGACGGCCAAGCGCATCTTCTATGGAGCGCTCGACCAGATCAAGAAGCGCATGCCGGACGCCAATCCCATCGATGTGTTCACGCAAGCCGTGGACAACGTGAAGCCGAGCGTGGAAGTGCGCTCCAAGCGTGTCGGCGGCGCCACCTACCAGGTGCCCATGCAGGTCAACAAGACGCGCCAACAAAGTCTGAGCATCCGCTGGATCATCAATGCAGCGCGCTCCAAAGCGGGCCGGCCTATGTTCTTGCGCCTGGCCGACGAATTCATGGCCGCCTATCGCCGTGAAGGCGAAGCCATGACCAAGCGCGAAAACACCATCAAAATGGCTGAGTCGAACAAGGCGTTCGCACACTTCGCCTGGTAGTCTAGTAGAAAAATACGACATAATACTTGGATGGATTGCATCGTTTGTGTGTGTGGGTGCAATGCAATCCATCCCGCAGAAAGCAATT
>JAKEFD010000487.1 GCA_022616245.1 Gemmataceae bacterium | reverse complement strand
TCATGACGGAGTCGGCGTGTGCGGACTTCTGGCGCCTCATCATGACGACGTTTTCGATCTACCGGTGTCCGACGAAGGCGTGCTTCTGGACATCGACTATCCAGAGGACTATAAGCACGAGCTGACCCGATACGAAAAAATGCACAAACCCAGGGTGGCACGCCCTGAACGGGCGTGACCAAATAGCAGCGTTTCCGCACGTCCCTCACTGGGCATGCCACACATGACTTCAATAAAGCACATGAACACAATCAAACGACGCGACTTTCTCAAAACCACCGCCGCCGTAGGCGCCGGTTACTGGATTTCCACGAGCCCGGGGCGAGCACGCTGCCAATCGCCCAATGAAAAGCTGGACCTGGCCGTGATCGGTATCGGCGGCCAGGGGGGCACAAACCTGCGCAATGTGGCAAAGCAGAACATCGTCGCCTTGTGCGACGTCGACGAGACGCGCGGCGGCAAGGGGTTCGAGCAATTCCCAAACGCAAAGCGATTCCACGACTTCCGCAAGCTCTTCGACGACGTGGAAAAACAAATCGACGCCGTCGTGATCAGCACGCCTGACCACACGCACTTCCATCCCACCTACTGGGCATTCGAGCGCGGCAAGCACGTGTATCTGGAAAAGCCGCTGGCGCACTCCGTGTGGGCAGTACGCAAGCTCACCGAAATGGCTCGCGAGAAAAAGCTGGCCACGCAATTGGGCGTGCAGCGGCATGTGCTTAACGGCATCCGCAACGCCGTGGCGCTCGTTCAATCGGGCGTCATCGGCACAGTGAAGGAATGCCATGCCTGGATCAGCGGCGATCGCGGCATGCCGCCAATCCCCAGCGAGCCGCAGCCGGTCCCGCCGCGTTTGAACTGGGACCTCTGGCTTGGCCCGGCCCGCAAGCGGCCATATCACGAGACCTATTGCCCCTATGGCTGGCGATTCTGGTGGGACTTTGGCACGGGCGAAACCGGCAACTGGGGCTGCCACATCCTCGACATCCCATTCTGGGCGCTCGGATTGAATTACCCCACGCATGTTGACGCCTCCGGTCCCGAGCCGCACGCCGAAACGACGCCCAAGCAGATGACCACGTCGTTCAAATTCCCCGCCGAAAGACCGCGCGGACCAGTCACGCTGCACTGGTACCATGGCACGCCGCCCATCTTGAGCCAGCTCAAGCTCGAGGGGCGGAACATGAACAACCTGTTCATCGGCAGCGAGGGGATGCTCTTGTGCGGGTTTGGCGCGTACAAGCTCTTGCCCGAGGAAAAGCATAAAGACGTCCAGCCGGACCAGTCCAAGCTGTATACGTCACCCGGCTTCTACAACGAATGGTTCAATGCTTGCAAGGGAAGCGAGCCGGCAAGCTGCAACTTCGACTACTCCGGCCCGATGGCCGAGACTGTGCTGTTGGGGAACGTGGCCTATCGCGCGGGCGGCGGCTTTGACTGGGACCACGAGAACCTCAAAGCCAGCGGCAACGAAAAAGCCAACGGTCTGTTGCGAGACGAATTCCACAAAGGCTGGGAAATATAACTCGTACGGGCTGTAAGGCAGGCTCCGCCTGCCGAACTCCCTCGCACAGCGACGAACGTTGCGCGAGGCAGAGCCTCGCACACAGTGCGTTCCCAGGCAGAGCCTGGGAAAGAGAAAATTCACGGGGAGAAATAGCCTCACGGACAGTGCGTTCCAAGGCGGAGCCTCGGAACGAGGACGATGAAATGACGGCCTTTGTCACGCGAATACTGCTCGCCGCACTCGTCACCGTCATCGGCGTTGCGCCGCACGCAACCGCAGCGCAACCCGACCGCCCCAATGTCGTGTTGATCCTCATCGACGACATGGGTTGGCGCGACCTCGGCTGCACGGGCAGCGACTTGTACCGCACTCCGCACATCGATGCGCTCTCGAGCAGCGGGATGCGCTTCACGCAGGCATACTCTGCGGCTCCAATTTGCTCGCCGACGCGCGCGAGCATTCTCACCGGCCAGCACCCGGCGCGGCTGGGTATGACCGACTGGCTGCCCGGCCGGCGCGACATGCCGTCCCAAATACTTTTGCGCCCTCAAATCGCGACGCATCTGCCTGAGTCGACAACTACGCTTGCCGAGGCGCTCAAGCAGCGCGGTTACCGAACCGCGCACATCGGCAAGTGGCACCTCGGCGCCGGCGAGCACGGTCCCGAGAAGAACGGCTTCGATGTCAACATCGGCGGCACACAGGCTGGCTCGCCGCCAGGCGGGTACTTCAAGTTCAATACGCCCACGCTCAAGCTGCAGCCCGGTGAGTACCTGACCGATCGCCTCACGGACGAAGCGGTTGGCTTCATCGACCAGAACGGCAAGCACCCGTTCTTTGTCTATTTGGCGCACTATTCGGTGCATATTCCGCTTCAGCCGAAGCAGGAAGTGGCCGCACGATATCAAGCGGCGGTCAAGCCCGATGCAATCCACACAAACGCGATTTATGCCGCGATGGTCGAGAGCGTGGACAATAGCGTTGGCCGCATCCTCCAAAAGCTCGACGAGCTCTCGCTCGCTGAAAACACGCTGGTGATCTTCACTTCCGATAACGGCGGCCTCTCGGTCCGCGAAGGCGCGGACACGCCGGCCACGTCAAACCATCCTCTGCGCACCGGAAAGGGCTATCTGTACGAGGGAGGCATCCGCGTGCCGCTTTTAATTCGCTGGCCAGCCGCCGCCAAAGCGGGCACAACTTGTGACGTACCCGTCGCCAGCGCCGATCTTTACAGCACCGTGATCGCCGCGGCAGGCGCCGCTGGAAATCCAATCGTCGATGGCCAGACGCTGTTGCCGCTGTTGAGACAGCAAGATGGGTTTCAACCCCGCGCGCTCTATTGGCATTACCCGCATTACAGCAATCAAGGCAGCAAGCCGTCAGGCGCAGTTCGCAATGGCGACTGGAAGCTGATCGAGTTCTTCGAAGATGGCCGGCGGGAGCTTTACAATTTGCGCGAGGATCCGAGCGAATCGCAAGACCTGAGCGCCAAGAACCGCGCTAAGGCCGACGAGCTGGCCGTCGATCTGGCACGCTGGCGGCAAGCGACAGGCGCCAGGCTGCCAACGTCCAATCCTGACTACGTTCGCAAAGCCGCCCGGCAATAGCGTGCTCCTTCGCCCCGCCGCGCGACCCTCGTAGCGCCCTACTTGCGCCGCTGTAATCGTCACAGTTGATTCAGGCGACACTCTGATGCGACGCGCATTTTTCCGGCGCAATCGCGCACGTTGTCGTTTTCGAAGTAGGCTTGAGGGAAATTTGTAATCCTGTCTGACGGCGACCGAGGCGTACTCGCCTCCGGTTTGGGAGTGACCAGATGCCACATCTTCGCAAGCGGATTTATGTAGACGCCGAAGTCCAAGGCGCGCTCATTCGCCGGGTGATCGTCCATTGGGCTGCCTTCGCGGCGGCCCTGGCGGTGATCCTGGGCGCCGTGCAATTCTTTACCAATCCGCTCGGATCGTTCGATGAGCATCTTGCACTTTTCCCGCGGCGTCATGGGCTGACATTCATTGTCCTGATATTGCTATTGCCGGCGTTTTTATGGGATACGGCCCGGTTGACCCACCGCTTCTCCGGCCCGGTCTTGCGACTGCGTCGGATGATGAAAGAGCTCGCAGCCGGCGAAGACCCGGGCGAGCTGCGCTTCCGCGACGGCGACTTCTGGAAAGAGTTGGGCGACCACTTCAACGGCATCCGGGCGCGTCTCGTGCAAGCCGGCGAGCTTTGCGAAGCCTCATCGGCCGTCGCCGCAAATGACCCCAAAGCGTCCAACGGCAGTCATTGAAATGAACTTGCGCGACCTGCGCCGAAGATATCGTGCTAGACAAAAACGCCGCGGCGTGGCCACGGTCGAGCTGGCGATCTGCCTGCCGGTGATCCTGCTGTTGGTCGTGGGCGCCATTGAGGGCTCGAATTTCATCTACCTGAAACAAGCCGTTACCGCCGCCGCGTACGAGTCGGTGCAAACTGTGACTCGCGTGGGGGGAACAAAGGCCAAGGCTGAGAACCGTGCCGCAGAAGTTCTTTCCGCGCGGTCGATCGATCAATCGACGGTCAGTTTTACACCGGCAAACCCGGATAGCGTCGCGCGGGGGGGTCAAGTTACCGTTTCCATTACCGCGCCGATGTCGGCGAACTCCATCGGGCTACGGTGGTTCTTCGACAGCGAATCGGTTACCGCGTCAGTTTGTATGTTAAGAAACTAGCGACCTGGCCAGGCGCACGCCTGCCGCGTTTCGTGCTTTCGTGAGGTACTCGCATGCATCAACACCAGGTTCGACGGCCGGCCGCCAACCGACGCCAGGGCGCCATGCTGGTGCTCGTCGCCGTTACGCTCATCATCTTTATTGTGGCGCTCGTGTTCTCGATCGATATCGCGTACATGCAGCTCACGCGTTCGCAGCTCCGAGCGGCCACCGATGCGGCGGCAAAATCGGCCGCGATCACGCTGTCGATGACGCAGGACGACCAGGCCGCGGTGCAGTCGGCAAT
>JAKEFD010000097.1 GCA_022616245.1 Gemmataceae bacterium | reverse complement strand
TTGCCGGAGTCGGCGTGATGGGGCGGCGGGCTTCGAGATTTGCGATCGAACTCTCCAAAAATGCGGACTGGCAGCATAAGATCGTAGCTTGACTCGAAATCAGTGCGTATCATTCCTCTTGCTGCGGCTCGGGCGTTTCTGTTTGCCCTCTGATCATGAATGCGGTCTCCGAATGAACGCCGTCGAAATAGAAGAAGCCGTTTCCAAGTTCGCGGAAGCGCCCTTCGATCCGGAGACTTTCCCCTATGCCTTCCTCGAAGCCTTCGGCAACAAGGACCGTGAGCCCCAACGGGGCGACCGTCAATAGCCAGGGGTGTCAACCCCTGGAAAGGAGCGAATGCGAAAAATGGAGCCCCAACGGGCCGACAGTGCCATGCTATCGAGCTATTGCGTCGTTGCACGGGAGTGTGGCGCCCAGGTCCGCGTGGACGGCCGGCATACACTGCCGCCCCGTTGGGGCTTGGCATTTGGCACTCGCCGTTTCCAGGGGCTAACGCCCCTGGCTATTGACGGTCGCCCCGTTGGGGCTTGGCATCGTGGCATCAACCGCTCCCAGGGGTTGGCACCCCTGGCTATTGACGGTCGCCCCGTTGGGGCTCATGGAGCGGCTTGACTTGCTTTGACGATTCCTTTGGGGCCGACGCACGTCTTCAATCGCGAAAAGGGAGCGATCGCGGAAATGAAATGGGCCGCCAACCCAGAGAAAAGAATTGCCGGCCATCACGTTTACAAACTGGAAGGAACGTGGAACATCGTCCGCCTGACGAAGGAGCCAGTCCAGTCCGCTGATATGTGAGGCTACCTTGCCCTTGAATTCAGAATTGCTGATTGACGGACCGGATGACGCGCGGTGGACGGTCGTCCTTGCGCATGGCGCCGGCGCAGCTATGGACGCACCGTTCATAAACCATTTTGCCGTCGGCCTGGCCGAGCGCGACTTTCGGGCTGTTCGGTTCGAATTCCCCTACATGGCGAATTATCGCAAGACCGGTCAAAGGAAACCACCCGATCGCGAGCCGGTCCTGCGGAAAACCTGGTTGGACGTTGTGGCCGAGCTGAGTCCTGACGGGCTGGTAATCGGCGGCAAATCAATGGGCGGTCGGATCGCCAGCCTCATTGCCGACGAAGCTGG
This sequence comes from Gemmataceae bacterium, assembly GCA_022616245.1. Taxonomy (GTDB): domain Bacteria; phylum Planctomycetota; class Planctomycetia; order Gemmatales; family Gemmataceae; genus JAKEFD01. Next base: position 14,365 of record JAKEFD010000097.1, on the reverse strand, counting down.
CGTCGCTGGCTTGATCTGCCTCGGCTATCCGTTTCACCCAGTCGGCAAACCAGACCAACTTCGCGTGCAGCACTTGCGGGACATCAAGACACCGACGCTGATTGTGCAAGGCGAGCGCGATCCATTCGGCAGCCGGGAAGAGGTCGCCGAATACAAGTTGTCATCAACAATTCAGGTCGAATGGACAAAAGATGGGGATCACAGCTTCAAGCCCAGAAAACGCTCGGGCACGACAGAACCGGAGAATCTGGGAACTGCCCTTCAACGAATCGTGCAGTTCCTAGAAGATCTGTCGACAGGCAGGACAAGCAAGCGCCGGAACTAAGGGGCACGTCCGTTCAGACCGCGACGGTCACGCGCAGGAAGGTCGCAGGAATCGAGGTAGCATCCGCCCGCGAACTCCTGTTCTGGCTGTGGAACAGGGCCTCAAGTTCCCGCTGCAGGTCGGCAGCCCGTCCGACCTTCTCCGCCGCTTCGAACGCATTCATCGTGGGTCCGTAATACCTCCGGAACGCCGACAGAAGTTCCGACGGCGGGTTCGGATAATTGGGGGATTTGACTGCTACGATGGGAGCATGAATGATTGAGAAACATACAATTAGTCTTAATGAGCGGTTTACTTTTGGGGAAGAGAATCTTTGCTACAGTAATTACAAATATCTATGCCTTACAACCACTTATCAGCCGAGGAAGAGCGGGTCATCGTCCACAAAGGCACGGAAAGGCCGTTTACCGGCGAGTACGACGAGCTTTTCTCGCCCGGCACGTTTATTTGCCGGCGCTGCAACAATCCGCTTTATTCGGCGGAGGCTAAATTCAATGCCGGCTGCGGCTGGCCGAGTTTTGACGAAGAATACCCCGACAGCGTGGAGCGTCACGTGGATGCGGACGGACGACGCATCGAAATCACTTGCGCTCACTGTCATGCCCACTTGGGCCACGTCTTCGAAGGCGAAGGCTTTACCGACAAAGACAGCCGCCACTGCGTTAACTCCCTCTCCATTCGATTCATTCCCAAAGACAAGGAACTGCCGCCCGTGCTCGACGCCAACTAATGGCGAAGGCTGTTTGTTGAATTATCTCGACGGTGCTAAAGTGACGCTTACGACAGTCGATACGATTCTTAAATCGCTTGTGGCAAAGTCCTCTCGTTACCTTCCAGTCCTAGTCGGGGAGCTTTTTTCATTTGGCATCGGCCCGGGCGGAATTCGATGAAGCGGCTGCTAAGCAAGGCCCAAAAACTCCGGTACGAGCAGGACGGCATCTTATTTCCCGTGCGGGTCCTTTCACTCGATGAGGCCCATGGATACCGGGCGGCCTGCGACGCGCTCGAAGTTCAATTGGGCGGCAAGCCGCGGACAATCGAAGTGCGGCAGATGCATCTCCATTTTCCCTGGGCATGTGCGCTGGCGACGCACGCGCGTGTGCTCGACGCGGTCGAAGACCTGCTCGGTCCGAACTTGCTTGTCTGGGCAACGGAGCTGTTTGCCAAGCACGCGCACGATCCGGCGCGAGCGATCGGCTGGCATTGCGACCGTCCGTACATGGGATTCGACCCACGGACGGCGGTGACAGCGTGGATCGCACTGAGTGACAGCACCGTGGCCAACGGTTGCATGCGCGCCGTGCCTGGGCCATTGCGGCTTCAGGGCGCTGGCCGTCGGATCGAGGTGGACGAGGCGGCGGCCATCGACGTCGTGCTCAAGGCGGGGGAAATGTCGCTGCATGACGTTTTGATCCCGCATGGGTCTGGGCCGAATCATTCCGGTGAGAAGCGCGTGGGCTTCGCGATCCGCTATGTCACGCCCGCGGCCCGCCCGCCGAACGGCCGGCCGCCCGCGATCCTGGCGCGGGGTGACTACAGTCACGATTACTTTCAACTCGTCGATCCGCCGACCGAGAAAGATGCCGAGCACGCACTTGCCGAGATGAAAAGCTCGGCCGCCCGCCATTTTGAGGTCATGCTTCAAAACCTCAAGCGCGCCGACGCATAACGCGCCGCGCCTTGCCAGATTCGCCACATCTTGCACTTTTCCAAAGGACGCATTTCAGGTACAAAGCATATACGCACATTTACTGTCCAGCACAGGACAACACCGGCATGCAGAGAGGATTAAGCTCATCATGACGGACATATCGCAGACCGAAACCATCGTCCGAGCGCGGATTCTGGAGATGTATCTCTCGGAAAAGGAGGCCGAGACCCTTCAGAATGACACCGACCTGGTCGGCGTATTGGATTCGCTCCAGATCCTGCGGCTCGTGATCGAGCTGGAGTCCGTGTTCGCCATCAAGGTCAGTGACAGCGACCTGACACTCGAAAACTTCGGCTCAATCGCGAAGATCGCGGCTTTTATCAGCCGCCAACTTGGCGGTGCGACGAAGTTCGAGGAACCGCTGGCGCAGGCTCCCTGACGATAACGAGCAGTGTAGTAGGCACACTCCGTGTGCCGTTTTGCCTGGACGGCACACGGAGTGTGCCTACTTTGTCCGCGGAGGGCGACGGCGTGAGCGAATTCGCCAGACCGGGTCAGAACGGTGAAGTGGTCGCCGTTTGCGGCGCGGGGGCTGCCGGCATGGCGGCGGCGCTGGCTGCGGCTCGCGCAGGGTCGGAGGTCTGCCTGATCGAAGCGGCGGCGCACGTCGGCGGCACGGTCGCCCATGTGCTAATCCACACTATCGGTGGGCTATTTGATTCCGGCGGTGATTTCCTTAATGGCGGCCTGGCCCAGGAACTGGCTGAGCTCCTTGCCAAATCGGACCCCAACGTACGTCGGCGGCGAATCGGACGAACTTGGGTGCTGAGCGCTGCCCCGGAGGCGTACCAGGCCGTCGCCGAGCGACTTCTTGCGGCCGAACCGCGGCTTACGACGTTCACCAGTGCGCGAGTTTGCGCGGTCGAAAAGTCAGGCGGCCGGCTGACCGGCTTGCAGATTGCGGGACCGGCCGGATCGTTCCATCTGCAAACCCGGTCCGTGGTCGATGCCACCGGCACGGGCGCCATCGCGCGGCTGCTCGATAACGAGCTCATTCAAGATGAATCCCGCCGGGCGGCAGGCGGGTTCATTTTTCGTCTATGCGGTGTCGCCCCCGAGGCCCTTGCATGGCCAAAGGGGTCGGCGCTTGCGCGGGCGCTCCACGAGGCAGTGTTGAACGAGGCGCTGCCTCCGCTTTGCTCTCAAGCATGGGTGGACGTCGGCGTCCGTAACGATGAAGCCTACGTGAAACTTGCCGTACCGCTTCCAGACGACTGGTCGGACCGCGACTCCGAAATCACCAAGGAGGCTGTGAACGCTCAGGCGGCGATTGTCGCATTCCTCCAACGCCTGCCCGGATTTGCGGAAGCGCGGCTTTGCCGAACGGGGAAACTGGGTGTGCGCGACGGCGGGCGCGTGAGCGGCGAATACTGTCTGACGGTCGACGACGTGCGCCAGTGTCGCCGATTCGACGACGTCGCATGCCGCTGTTCTTGGCCGATCGAGTACTGGGATCCCCAGCGTGGGCTCACGCTCGAGTATTTGCCGGATGGCCAGGCGTATGACATTCCTTTGCGCGCACTGAAGGTGAAAGGTTTCGCGAACCTCTGGGTCGCCGGCAAGTGCCTGGCGGCGGACCGTTTGGCGCAGGCTTCCGCACGCGTCGCAGGCTGCTGCTGGTCGATGGGCGAAGCAGCCGGACGAGCAGCCGCACGTTGAGGGTCCACCTTGATAAACCTTTACGACGTCTTTTGTGAAACCGCCGGCAATCAGCCCACTGAGCCTGCTCTGCTTGGACCCGGCCCGGGCGACCGCCTGTCGTATGGGCAACTGACAGATGCGATTGATGCCGCTGCCGAACGTCTGCAGGTCGCGGGGTTGCGGCCCGGCGACTGCGTCGGATTACATTGCCCGAGCGGCGTCGACTACATCATCCTCACTTACGCGGTGTGGCGCTGCCGCGCTTGCGTTGTTCCCATTCCGGTAGAACTTGCCGACCCGGAGAAGCAGGAGATTTGCCGCACCATCGCCTTGACGCACGTGATCACCGGTCCTCAGCGCGCATCGTTCGTCGAGCCACTGCGGCGGGGACCGGCTGTCGATTTGCCAAATGTCGCTTGCGTGCCGGTGACCGCCTTGCGCGAACACCCGGACGGCTTTCGTGCCCTTTCCAGCGCCTTCATCCGATTCACCTCCGGGACTACCGGAATGGCCAAGGGTGTGGTGCTGTCGCACGAGACGATTCGCGACCGGATTGCGGCTGCGAACGATGTATTGCGCATCGGCCCCGGCGACCGCGTGGTCTGGATATTGTCTATGTCGTATCATTTCGCGGTTTCGATTGTCAGCTATCTCAGTAATGGTGCGACGATCGTATTGCCCTCCAATCATTTCGCGCCCGCCATCCGCGCCGCGGCGCAGCAACACGGGGCGACCCTTATTTACGCCGCGCCGACACACTACGCTTGGTTGGCGGAGTCGATCCACGGCGAATTGCCGAAGTCTTTGCGGCTGGCCATTTCCACAAGCACGGCCATGGAGCGCGGCGTCGCCGAGAAATTCCGTCGGCGCTACGGCCTGTCTCTCACGCAGGCCCTGGGGATCATCGAGGTGGGTCTGCCGTTCATCAACACGGACTTCGCCGCCGACCGGCCCGAAGCGGTCGGACGCGTACTGCCCGCCTATCGACTGCGTCTTGAGGACACGGGGCTGGGGCCCCACTTGAAGGAGGTGCTGCTCGGCGGCAAGGGCTTCCTCGACGCCTACTACGAGCCGTGGTGTCCGCGGGAGCGGATCATGCCCGATGGTTGGTTTCGGACGGGCGACGTCGGCGAACTGGATGCGGACGGTTGCTTGTTCCTGCGCGGCCGCACCAAAGACCTCATCAGTGTACTGGGCGCCAAGTTCTTTCCTCAGGAGGTGGAAACCGTGCTTTTGTCGCATCCGGGCGTGTCGGCCGCAAGTGTCTTTGCCCAGCGCGATGCCCGGCTGGGTGAGGCGCCGTGCGCGCGCGTGGTGGCCGCCGACCCGGCTGCCGCGCCCACCGAGGCCGAACTGCTCCGGTATTGCCGCCAGCGCCTCGCCGCTTTCAAGATTCCACAGCGCATTGAGTTCGTCCGTGAATTGCCGCGGACGGCCAGCGGAAAAGTCCTGCACCGGGTCATTGAGCAAAGGAGCGAGGCAAGCCCATGACGACTTTCGCGTCCGCTGAACGGGCAGCGATCAAAACGGGCCAGCGATTGACCGCAGCCGACCGCGTATTGCTTGCCGTGGATCGCACAGTGCGTGGTCTGGGTGGTCCCGGCTTCGAGACGCAAACGCAGGTCTGGCTGTCCGGCCGGGTTCGCGTCGCGGACCTGCGCAGCGGGCTCGAGCGGTTTTGCGCGCGTTACCCCATCGCGGTCGCGCGGCTCTGCGAAGCCGAGGACGGTTTCGGATCATGGTGGCGTTTCCGTCCCGGCGCTCGCTGCATGCTCGCGGAGGCGTGGCTGGAATCCGCCGAATCCGCAACGGTCCTCGACTTCGCTGCAAGGCTACTATCGACGCCGGATCTTCTCGAAGGCAACGACCCAATTCGGTTCCACCTCTTGCACAGGCCCGACGGGCGCGACGTATTGATCCTCCAATACAACCATGTCTTGATGGACAACAATGTCGCCGTCCCCTTGTTGAGTGAACTCGACCAGCTTTGCCGAACAGACGCTGACGCAGCGGCCGGGCACAACGGAGGCCGTCAAAACATCAGGGAACTCCTCCGGCGCTTCGACCGGAAGCGGCGGCGTGAAGCCATGCGCGACTGCATTCGCCTCTGGGGCCGATGCCTTCACGGCGGAGTGGTCCAGCTCGGCCGGCCCAGTGCGCCCGGCTCGGGACCTGCAAAGTTGCGCATCGCCGTGCGCCGGTTGGAGCAAGCCCAGACCCGCGCCTTGCAAGCGCGACTGCAGCAGGCGAACGGTTTGCCGAACCTATCTATGGCTGTGCTAGGCAGCGCGTTCCGTGCGATTGCCCGGCTAGCGCCGCCGACGACAGCAGCCAACTTCGTCGCCGGCATTGGCGTGGACCTGGGATTGCGACGCGGCACGGGGACGCTCTTCGGTAACCCCATCTCCATCGTGCCGATTCGAACTTTCCGGGAGGAGCTCGGCAATCGCGACGAGTTGGCGAGCCTTCTGGGCCGTCAATTCCGCGGGCGTCTCCAAGACGCGATCGACCTGGGAATGCTGCAACTGTTGCCTTTTCTTAGCCGGCGGCCATCGGAGACACGTTGGACGCTAGGTCTGGGCCTGCGCCAGAGTTTTTCCCTTTGGTATGCGTACTTCGGGTCATTCGACGGCGTCGGCGAAAACTTTTGTGGTGCGGACGTCGAGGAAGTATTCTGCACCGGGCCGACCTGGCCCCCAATGGGGTTGACGCTCCTGGTCAACCAGTTTCGTGGACGGCTTCAGTTTCAGGCGACTTACTTGCCCGAGTCAGTGCCGGCGCCGCTCGCCGATGCTTTTCTCGACCGGCTACTTGACGATTTGATCCAAGAAGCCGTGTGAATCATCGCGCACGAACTTCTTAGCCACTGCAAGTGCCAGGCAGTAAGATCGAACATATGGATCCCAACGTCGCCGTCGCTGATGTCCCTTCGAAAGACCCGTTCTTGCCGCCCATGCACCGCGTGGGCGACCTGGTTGCGCCCAAGGCGCCGCCAACCATCGCCAACGCGGGGCTGGACGAAGGAGCGCTGACCGAATTGGCCGTGAAGCTCGCCTACACAGTCGCGCGATTCTCCACCGACTGGGTGAGCAAACGGCTGCACTTGTCGTTGCCGCTTGCTTCCGAAGTCATGGAGCAACTGTGCCGCGACGCTCTGGCGGAGGAAACGTTGCGGACCGAGCAGGGCCGGTCGCACTACCGGATCACGCAGCGCGGCCGCGAATACGCCGAGCGCTTGCTGGAGGTATGCGCCTATGTCGGCCCGGCGCCGGTCCATCTGAACGCTTATGCGGCCATGTTGCGCTGGCAATTCGCCAGCACGCCCCAGGTGCTGCCCGAGCACGTGGCCTCCGCCCTTTCTGGTCTGGTGATTTCGTCCAAGGCCGCGCAGCTCGCCGGCCTGGCCATTTCTTCCGGTCGAAGCTTGTTTGTCTATGGCCCGTCCGGCAACGGCAAGAGCAGCCTCGGCCGGCAAATCCACGGCGCGCTCTCCGGCGATTATTGGATTCCCTATTGCGTCAGCATCGGCAGCAACATCATCAACCTGTTTGACGAGCAAATCCATCAACGCGTCGAGGGCAGCGAGCGACACGCCTCCATCGATCAACGCTGGGTTCGCATTCGCCGCCCGCTGGTCGTGGTCGGCGGCGAACTGACGCTCGACATGCTCGACCTCATCTACAGCCCCACACTGCGCTACTACGAAGCGCCGCCGCACCTCAAGGCGAACGGCGGCGTGTTTCTGGTCGATGACTTTGGCCGCGAGCGCGTGTCGCCCGAGCAACTGCTCAATCGCTTCATCACGCCGATGGAGCATCACATCGACTATTTCACGCTGTCCACGGGCCAGAAGATCCAGGTGCCGCTCCGCCACGTGCTCATTATCGCCACTAACCTCGACCCGGCGCGGGTCACCGATCCAGCGTTCCTTAGGCGCATGGGTTATCGCGTCTACCTGGGAGCGCCCAATGCCGAGCAATACGCCCGGATTTTTCAGAACTATGCCCAGCGCGTCGGCTCCAGCGTCGCTCCCGAGGTGGTCGAGCGGTTGATCGAGCGCTATCGGTCACAGAACAAAGAACTGCGCGCCTGCGAGCCGCGCGACCTCATTGAACGTGCCCGCGACATCTGCCGCTTTCAAGGCAGGAATCTGGAATTGACCTCAAAGGTGCTCGATCTGGCCTGGATCGGCTATTTCGGCAGTGAAGGCGGCAAGCGAGACATTCGAGCGGAAGTGTCGACGGACAATGAAACATCCTAGAGAACCGAGCCGGAGGACCAAGTCATGAACACAGCCAAGCAAGCGAAACCGGACTACCCCATTCACGAACTCCTTACAAAACGCTGGAGCCCTTACGCTTTCTCGGACCGGGCCGTGTCCGACGACGACCTGCGCGCGCTGTTCGAGGCGGCTCGCTGGGCGGCGTCTTCGTACAACGAGCAGCCGTGGAGTTACATCGTGGCGACAAAGGCGAACGCCGCGGAATTCGAGCGAGTGCTGTCGTGTTTGGTCGAAGGGAACCAGGCCTGGGCCAAGGCGGTGCCGGTGCTCGCCCTGGGCTGCACGAGTCTGCGCTTCGCCCTCAACAACAATCCCAACGCCGCCGCAGTTCACGACCTCGGCCTCGCCAGCGCCAACCTGACACTGGAAGCGACGGCGCGCGGTCTGTTCGTCCATCAGATGATCGGCATCCTGCCCGATAAGGTGCGAGAACTGTACCGCGTCCCCGACGGCGTGCAACCGTTGACCGGCCTGGCCATCGGCTATGCCGCCGATCCGAACATACTTCCTGAGAAGTTGCGGGAACGTGACGTAGCGCCCAGAAAGCGGAAGAAGCTGGCCGAGTTTGTTTTTGGCGGCGAGTGGGGAACTGCCTTACCTCTCGTCACATCGAAATAGACCGAGACACAAATCAAGTCCAGAGGCTGTCGAAGAATTCAACCGCGGAGGCGCAGAGGAACGCAGAGAGAAAAAACGTACAAAGCATTCTTTTGTCTTTAATCTGCGCTTCTCTGCGCCTCTGCGGTTATCTGAATTCGGCTCTAGCGCGACGGCCCGCTGTTGCGGGGCGTGATAACGTGCCGCGTGTAGGTGGGCGCGACAGGCGGAGTCTGCGCTTGCGTCTTGAGCGCGGGTGTGTCTTGGCGCGATTGAATGGGGATTTCGCCATCGCTCCGCAGCGCGACGGTGGACGGCGGCGCGAAGATCAGGTTGCCCTTTTCCGGCGTGAAGCACAGCCGAAGCTGCACGTGGCGGATGTCCGGACGGTAGCCACGCCAGGGCAGCGTGAGCGTATAGCCCCAGCCGATGGTGTCCTGGCGTGCGAGACGCTCAAGCGTGTCCGCGCTTAGCTCCCAGCGGTCCATGAACACGGGCGGAGCGCCTTGGGTCACCTTGGTCACATCGAGCAAGTCGATCATGACTTTGCCGCGAGCTTTGAAGGGGTGGCCCACTTCGGTGCCGAAAAGGTAAAGCCGGCCCGCGATCACCGGCACCGGCGCGCCGCCGTTTTCCGTGTCTTGCGAGATAAACACGCGGCCTTCCCAGTAAGCGTGCGCTTGGCAGACCACCGGCGTAGGCTCGGCGGGACGCAGCGCCAAGAACGGCTGATGCGTCACGCAGCCGGGCAAGGCGGCCGCGAGCAATAGAACGAAAGTTCTTGGGAACGCGATCCCGCAGGCTCGAAGGTTCGCCAGCGGACGTGAAAGAATGCTTATGGCATGGTAGGCCATGGCGTGGACTCCCTTCCTTGGGAAACTTCGCGCATGTTGGAAGATGCGGGCTCGAGCGGAGCGGCCTGGTTGACGATCGCGGGCAAGAGCGCGGGGGGCGGGTTGGCCAGCCCGCGGCGGGCGGCGGGAGTGCCGCCGAGCGGTTGGTGCATCGGCGGCGCCACGCCGCCGACCGTTTGCACTGCCTGGCCCGTCATACGCGACACCTCTGCACCTGGCGGAGGGTAGACGGACGATACCGGCCCATTGACTTTGTTCAAGTTATTGACGCCCGGCAAGGCCGGACCCCTCACCCCTGACCCCTCTCCCCCAGGTAGAGGGGAAGCAGATGGATCCAGAATAATTACCGGCCCGTTCTTTGTCGGCATGGGCAATGGCGCCCCGCCCCGAAGCTGCTTCGGCGCGGCAATCGACTCACCAGAGGTTGCGCCCTGACTGCTGACTCCCAGCGGTGGACTGTTCGTGCCGCTCGGAACGGAGTCGAGCATCGGTTCGGACCGCAGCGCCGGCAGGTTGTCGCTCAGAACCGACATCCCGTAGGGCAGGTGGCCGTGCATCTTGGTCACGTGGCCCAGGCACCAGTTAATGCGGCTCGTTTCCTCAAACAGGATGCGTTCGGCGTCGTCGCGGCTGCGAACGACGTGCGGCGTCAGGATGACGATCAATTCCGAGCGCGCCTTGGTCTGGGTGCGGAAGCGGAACAGGGCGCCCACGCCGGGCAGGTCGCCGATCCATGGGATCTTGTTCTCGTTCTTGGCGTCGGCGCGGGTGATGAGGCCGCCCAGCGCCACCGTCTCGCCGTCGCTAGCCGTCACGGTCGTTTCAATGTGCTGGATATTGAGCGCCGTACCCAAGAGGCCGTTGCCCAGAGGCACCGGCACCGGGTCGACCGAGGACACTTCCGGAATCACGCGCATGAGCACCCGGCCGTCCGGTGTGATCCTGGGCGTGACCTGGAGGATGACGCCGACGAGACGCCGGTCGATGTTATTGGAGATCACGCCCGTGGCAGTCACGTTGCTGCTCGTGACAATGGGGACTTCGCGGCCGACATTGATGAGGGCGGTCTGTCCGTCCAAAGCCATGATTTGCGGCCGGCTCAGGATATCGAGACGGCCTTGCGTCTTCAGGGCACGGATCAGGAGATTAAAGCTGTCGCTGGCGGCGGAAAACACAAAACCGCCGATGCTGTTGGTCGGGGACACACGGCCGACACCCAGATTGCCCAGTCCCTGCACGCCGACTCTGGCAGGATTTACGACCGTGTTATTGCCGGGTGGAATGAGCACGTTGTTGAACAAGAAACCCGGCGAGACGGTCTGGTCGATGCTGGTGCTCAAGGACACGCCGTCGGCGCCTGCGAGAAGGCCGCGCTGGAAGATGATCGGCGCCTGGATGCCGATCTCGACGCCGAACTCGTTGGAGTCCTTGAGGTCCACCTGGGCGATCAGCACCTGGATGACCACTTGCGGGGGCATGACGTCCATCTCGGCGACCAGGCGCAGGATTTTCTCGAAAACCACCGGGGTCGCACTGATGAGGAGTGTGTTGCTGATCGGCTCGGGCGTGACGACTGCCTCGTCTTGCGTGCCGCGGAACCCAGTTTGGAATCCGGTATACTTGGGATTGATGGCCAGTTCTTTCGACAAGAGGTCGTTCAACGCGGTGGCCACGTCTGCCGCCTGAGCGTTGCGCAGTTTGATCGCTTCCGAGCGGCGCAGGCCCACGTCGGCCGATTCCAGCTTGGCGATCAAGGAATCGACCACGTCCAGGTCGTTGCGGCTGCCGCCGACGATGAGGCTGTTGGTGCGCTCATCGACGGTGACGCGCAAGTCGATGATGGGGGCGCCTTCGGGCGAGCGCTCGCTGATGGTGAATTGCAGAGGCCGCGGCTGGCCAAGCTGGGCGGCGCCCGGTTGCTGCTGGGCGATCGGCCCGGCCTGGGCGCCGGTTTGCGTGGTGCGGCCCAGGAACAGGTTTTGCAGCGCCGTCGCGGTTTGCACGGCGTCGGCTTTCTTGAGCGTGAACACGTTGATGATGGCCTGCGCCGTGGGCGGCACGTCGAGCTCGCGCACCAGAGCGATGATCAATTCCATCGTCTTTTCCGGCGCAGTGATGATAAGGTTGTTCGTGCGCGGGTCCGGCGTGATGCGGATGTCTTCCAAGATGCCGGACTTCAAAATCTGGCCGTTCTTGTCGCCGACCTTGAACTGAATCGTGCTGACTTTGGTCTGCCGGCCCTGGATGGCGGTTTGTCCCAGACCGGTCTGCCCAAGCTGCTGCTGACCCAGGCCGAGCTGCTGCTGGCCCAGGCCAAGCTGCTGGCCGGGGACGCCGATTTGCTGGCCCACGCCGGGTTGCTGGGCGCCGACCGTGCCTGTGCCGCCGATGGTGTCGGCGATGGAGCGCAAGAGCAGCGACGAAAGCTCCTCGGCGACGGCGTTGCTCAAGCGGATGACTCGAATATTGCTTACAGATAAAGCCTCGACTGTATCGAGGTGCTTTATGATGGCTGAGATTTCCAAAAGGTCCGCCGGAGCCGCTTGGACCAAGACGCTATTGGTGAGATCGTCGGAGGTGAAGCGGATTTGGTCCTGGGCTGCGCCTTCTTGCGTGAAGCGCGTGGCGTAGAAGTTTGTCAAAAGGGTAGCCACGCGCGCCGCGTTTTGCCGTTTGAGCTGGATAGGCAAGGCGCGACCGGCAGCGGCGACCGGCACATCCAGGCGCTCAATTTCCTTCATGATGTCTTCGACGCGTGACTTGGGCGTCGCCATCAGGATGGCGTTTTGCCGCGGCAACGGGATGAAGACGATGCCGACGGCCTGCGCGCCGGCCCCGGCCGGCGCTGCCTGCTGGCCGGGTATGGCTTGAAACTGCGGCTGTTGCACGCCGCGCTGCGCGCCCACAACCTGGGTGGTCGCATAGGCGCCCACCTGAACGCGCGAAAAGAGCAGGTTGAGCGTATTGACCACCGCAGTGGCATCGGCATTTTGCAAGCCAACGATGTTGACTTCGACTTGCGTCTTGGCAGCCTCAGCCTGGAGATACTCCAGGATCTTAAGAGCGGCTTCCAAGTCCTGCGGACTGTTGGTGCGCAAAACCAGCAAGCCGGAGCCTTCGAGCGCTTGGGCTACGACCGGCAGGCGCGGCGCGACCACTGTGTCTTCCTGGAAGGCGATCTTGCCCTTGGGTTGCTCTTTTGGCTTTTGTTTGGGCTGTTCTTTTTCCTGGGCGGCGGCGAGTTGAATGGCGTTCTGAATCGGACGAACCGCCGCACCAGGGTAAAGTAAAGTCGCAAGATCGATGTTGTCTAAAGGAGTGGGATCGGTAGCAGGATCGTACAGGATCGGCTGAGGGTCCTCCATGACCCATTGTTCAAAAAAATCGGGCCCTCCAGGTGCGTCCACACCTCCTCTGCCTCGTCCAGGTCCGCCGCCGCCGCGCTGACCGCCTCCTCCCGCCGGGCCGCGATTACCGCCGGGTCCGCCGCCGCCGCCCAAGCCTGGACCGCCGCCTCCTGGACCGCGGCCGCCCAGGGTTCCGGGGGTGAAGGTGCGATTGCCGCCGAAGGCGCCGCCAGCGCCTTGGAAAAAGCCGCCTGTGGGACCGCCGCCGCCGGTGCCGAAGCGGAATTGGTTGCCCCCGCCGCCGAGGTTGCCGCCGCCGCCGAAGTTGCCGCCAAAGTTCCCGCCGAAGTTGCCGCCGGGTCCGAAGTTGCCGCCCGGCCCGAAGATGCCGGCGCCTTGCTGGCGGTTGTTCGACGTTGAGGGCGCTCGGCCGGAGATGGCGTCGATGGCCTGCTGAACCAGCGCGGGATCGATGCCCTTGACGCTGACGACCTTGACGATTTGCTTGGAATCCGCCGCTGCGGCTTCCAGTTGCTTTACCAGCGATTCGATGTCTTCGTGCAATCCGGCGTTGCAGGAGACGATCAGGCTATTGGTCCGGTCATCGACGCCGACGGACAGCGCCACGCCCTTGGGATTGCCGAACTGATCGACGTTGCGCGAGCCCACCTGGCCGCTGCCGCCGAACGGATTGAACGGATTCGGAGCGCCGCCCTGTACGAAGCCGCGGCCGCTCATGCTCTCGCGATAGACGTCGCGGATAATGTTGGCCACGTCAATGGCGTGGGCATGCTTCAATGGGCCGATGACGTGCGTCGTCATCGCGGAATCATTTTCCGGTGGCGAGATGTCGATCGACTTAACAAGGTTTTTCACGGTGATCATGTCAAGGGGGTTCGCCTTGACGAGGAGCGAGTTCGTGCTCGGATCGGCCACGATGCGGATAGTGCTTGGGGCGGACGGCGCCGGGCTGCCGCCCAGGCCCATGGCCTGGCCGATAATTCCCTGTAGTCCGCCGCCGAACATGGCGGCAGGGCCGCCCTGCGGACCGCGCTGATTGGCTCGTGGACCGTTGAAAAACTCATCCAGGATGCGCGAAGTTTCCACGGCGCCGGCTGTCTTGAGCCGAATGATCTCGAAGTCGCTCGCAGTGGAGTTGCTCATGAGGAATCGAATGATCTCGGAAGCCACTGCCAATGCCTGGGGGTCGTCGCTCGAAACGATGATCTTGTTGCCAATGGGGGTGATGATAATGGGAGCGCCCTTGCCCTTTGGCATTTCTTGTTTTTCTTCCTTGGGCTGTTGCGCAACGGCGAATTGCGCCGCGCGGACACCTACAAGCTCCGGCGGCTTCGATGATTCAAGCGGCGGCTTGGCGTTTGGCTCCGGGCGGAATTCCTTGCGCCGCTCGGGCACAGACGGCTCCAGCGTCGGCCGGATGATCTTGATCGGATTTTCCGGCCGCAGTTGCTTGAGCGCGTTTTCCAAGTAGTCGGCCACATTGACCGAACTTGCCTTGTCGAGCGAGATGATTCGAATGCCGCCCACGCTGGAGCCCAAGCCGCCAAGCGCTTTGACGGCGACTTTGATTTCGGCAACATGGTCCTG
>JAKEFD010000096.1 GCA_022616245.1 Gemmataceae bacterium | reverse complement strand
TCGATGCCGCGCACGTTTTGCTTCAAATGGCGAATGGCGGCCGCATATTGCTCGGGGACCGCGTAGCCCACGGTATCGGGAATGTTGACCGTGGTCGCGCCTGCGGCGATGGCGTTCTCCACCACTTCCGCGAGGAAATCCAATTCGGTGCGGGCCGCGTCTTCGGGCGAAAACTCTACGTCCTGGCAATAGTTCCGAGCCCGTTCGACGCCGGCCACCGCCCGCTTGACGATCTCGTCTTTCGCCATGTGCAGCTTGAATTCGCGATGGATCGCGCTCGTCGCCAAGAAGACATGGATGCGCGGCCGCGGGGCGTCCTTGAGGGCTTCCCAGGCGCGATCGATGTCGGCGTCGTTGCAGCGTGCCAGCCCGCAGATGATTGGGCCGTGCACCTCGCGCGATACGGCTTGCACCGCTTCGAAGTCGCCGGGCGAAGCGATGGGGAAGCCGGCCTCGATCACATCCACGCCGAGTTCCTTCAGGGCGTGGGCGATCTCCAGCTTCTCGGCAAGGTTCATGCTGGCGCCGGGGGACTGTTCGCCGTCGCGGAGGGTCGTGTCGAAGATAATCAAGCGGTCGTTCATGGTCGGCTCCACTCAACAAAAAAACCCTGGGACTCGTTTGTCCCAGGGTCGTTTTCAGCAAGATTGAAGGTTCTGAAGACGGCGTACCTAGGACGTTCCCCTGTCGAAGAGGGGTAGAAGCAAGCCCAGAAGGATCGTGTCGAGTCGGTACACCATGGCGTGCGGCGGAACCTGTCTGGTTAAAGAGGTAGTGTAGGCAACCGACGAAAAAAATGCAATGGGAATCTTGTCGACGGTCCGCGCTCGCTTTAGGTCGTGCCACTGCAGGGAATGAGGAGTTATTCCTGGCCGCTCGATTTCTTCGGTTCGCAGACCCAGTTGAGTATCTGACCGGCCTGTTTCGTGCAGCCCTTCGATCCGTCAATCAAGAGCACCTCCTGCGGATATTTTGGCGTGTAAAAGCACAAACCGTCCCAGTTCTCGCACCGAAACCAGTCTTGCGAGACTGCGGTCTTTGGCGCATTGCATTCCTTGGTCGGGTCGGCATTTTGGGCAAAAAGTTGCTCTTCGTGTGGAAACTGGGTGGCCCCGCCGCAGGTATTCCAATTTGCATAGATGCACGTCGTGTCCTTTCTTTTTGCAAGGCGCAAATCCAGACGATGCACCCAAAGGGACAATCATCGGCTTGGGCGAACGCGACCCGAAGGAAAAGGACTGAGACAAGCACCCACAAAATCGCCAGGAGTTTTCCTGTTTGATTCAACATTGTCGCGTCTCCTTTTCAAAGTTGGGCGTAAATGTGTCGGACGGTTACGCATTGCGGGCGGTCCGATATCTGTAAAACCAAATTCCAGTAAAGACAATTAAGACTGAAATCAACGCGAAAAGATACCCCCAACCGCCTTGCTTTTTTGGCTCGGGATCGTTTGGATGTGGAATACGCTCCAGTCCCTGTTCGGTGACCTGGTAACGCTTTCTCTCTTTTGCGACGATCATGCCTTGCGTGAGAGGAACCTGAAACATGCGCTTGTCGAGTTCTACGCCCCGTTCGAACTTGATTACCTTGAGCTCGGTCGAGTGCTTTATCGCGCCCTGCTTTTGACCATCGAACTGCGTTGTAGTCCAGCGCTTGGGGAACCAGTCATTACCTGTCTTTGCGTATTCGATGTCGATCTGCGAATCCAAGCCGTCGCTCGAGTATTTCTGCCAGCGCACGATGGACGTTCCCACGTCAGGATCGACATAAAAGAGCTGATACCAGGCGCCGTGATACCGGGGGACTGACTTCCAAACGTAACAGACCTTGTCTCGTACACTGCCAGTTCCGGAGAAACTTAGTGCGGATTTGCTTGCGGTCGGATCAAAGCGATCGAGGTCATACGATACGATTGGCCCTTCGAAGAGGAAAACGGGCAAATCGGTCGATTCCAGAATGAGTCCAATTTCGTTCTTTTCTCTCATCCACAAGTCTGGCTGCATCTCGCTCGGCGTCCAGTTTGGGCTCGTGTTCTTATCGCGCGGCTTGAAAATGTTGCAGTTTTCTCCATCGTAAAGTCCGACGGAATAGTCGGTCACCCATTTGAGGATTGGTGTTCCAATGAATGCCTGTCGCAATGTCTCCTTTCGAAACCACTTTTTTTGCCGATCGACAGTCCAAGTGATTTTCGTTGGAGTGCGCATGTCTTGCGCGGGCATGTCGTGTTTCATGGGAGGCGTGATCTCATTCAAGCTGCCTTTGGCATGAAGGGTCGTCCCTTCGACCTCGCAGACGAAGGGCATCGCTTTGGGCCGATTGGCCCACGGATCGAAGGGGGGCTTTTGTTCCTTGTTTTGTCCCCCGACCTGAGGAACGAGCGCCAGACAAGCCAAGATCGAGATGCATCGGAACACGAAATTACTCCTTGATTCCGTCGTCTTGCTCGACGCCGTGCCAGGCAACAGGCAGGCGCACTTCAACTTCTTTTGCTTCCGGCTCGGACCGCAGCGCGAAGATCACGTCGGCCGACTGCGCGCCTTTGCGTGCTTGCACAATGCCAATTCGAAACGCGCGGCCGCCATCCGCATCGCCCACTTCTTGAACTTTTATCTCTGGCGACGAAGTTCGGAACGAGAGGACGGTAAAGTCTTTCTGAGTTCGCGAACGTAGCAGGACCTTCTCAAACCCACCAAAACCGACTGGGACGGCGCCAAAGTTGACGCTTTCCGGAAAGCACTCAACAAAAGGCAGGACGCGTCCTTCAACGCCCAGCGCAACCGAAGGCAACTCAACTCCGTCGGCTGCAATCGGTCGCAGAATGATGTCGAATTGAAAGCGGCCGACCGGCAGACTTTCGCTTGGAGAAATGGCGACGTCAAAGTCGCCTCGTTTGGGATCTGGACCAGTCACACTTACCGAATACCACGCCGACTTTTGTGCGGGCAGTAGATCCGACAGCAGGACATGGCCGATTGCCCGCACCTTCTTAGGTGGGAATGGCTCCCCGGCGATTAGCTCTTGTCCGAACACTAACACGCTTGGCGAGAGGCTCAAGGCACGCTTAACCCGCCCATGGATTTTCCAACCTTGCTGTTGCGGAATCGCGTTTTCGATTTTTGGAACCAATTGAGCCGAGAATTCATGGGCGATTTGGTTCGGTTTCCGACCGGTGCGTAAGTCGAGCGTGAGCTGAATTTGCCGTTCTGCATTGGCCGGCAACGAGACCTTTGCCGGTTTGACCTCAACGCAGCTGCACGATGAATAGAAGCCCAGAATGTTGACGTCTTTATCGGTCGGGTTCTGTAGAGGAAGTGAGATTGAGTGGCTGGCGTCTTCCCAAACTTCTCCCAAATCAAGGGCAGATGGCGGAATAATCAACCCTTGATTTGCCAACAAGGTCTGCTGAGTCTTATCCATCAACCAAAAACTGATTACGCCGAGAACGACTAGAAACGCCGCCGCAACGGCATTTCGGAGGAGCCTGGCTACGGCATCGGACTTCTCTTCCGTTTGGAGCATTTCAGTTCCTGGGATCAAGCGCCTATTCGCGCTTCCCTTTCCTTTTCCGCTTCGGTCCTTTCGCTGTCAAGGAGGATTTCTTCCGTACCGTTTCCGTAGTAATTCCGTAGCCTCGCCACCGAATGACGGCGCCGCTCCGTTCCTGGTGAAAGCGCAGGCACGGCCGAACATTGCGGTTTAGATTCCCGATCGTGTCGCGCAGACGTCGCTTGGTGTTGCCCCCAACCCTACCCCCCGAGGGCGAGGGGAAAACGGCCGAAGCGTCGATGTACTCTGGCCAGCCGCGCTTTTCAAAGGCGCGCAGGATCGCCTCCTCAAACGGCGCTTCCTGAGTGAAATGGTGGACGGTATCGCCGCGCCAAAAAAGCGTGTGCGTTTCGTTGTTCCAGACGGGGCACTGGGGGGGGGGGCATGCTTCTGCCTCAGTCGAGGTGCAAAAGTGTGCTTTTTCCGCGATGCCATGCCGAGTTCTCGCCTCGACGACACAGAATGGAAGTTCATATCCGAACAAAAGTCTACACAATCTTGCTTGTCCTCGCAAACGAAAAGCTGAATAGCCTTCGAAACCTGGCCGTGGGCGTAAAGTCTGGCATTCATTACGCTCTTCCGTATCCTAAATATGTTTCGCTCGTCCCCGCCACACGCAACTTTTCCATGCCCATGAAATACTTTGCCGCTTTTTTCGCGCTCGCCATCCTTTCTACGTTTCCTTCCTCGCTCGCCGCCGGCCAATCCGCCGCGCCGCTCGAACTACGCCCCGGCGACCGCATCGGCATCATCGGCAACACGCTCGCCGACCGCATGCAACTCGACGGCTGGCTGGAGACCTTCCTCTACGCCCGCTTCCCCAAGCACGACCTCGTCTTCCGCAACCTTGGCTTCTCCGGCGACGAGCTAAAGGTGCGCTTGCGCTCCGCGGATTTTGGCAGCCCAGACCATTGGCTCAAGTTCACCAATACTGACGTGGTCTTCGCCTTCTTCGGCTACAACGAATCGTTCGCCGGTCAACAGGGTCTCGCCAAGTTCGAAAGCGATCTCGACGGCTTTTTGAAACAAACGCAGAAGCAACAATACAACGGCCAATCGTCGCCGCGCATTGTCCTGTTCTCGCCCATCGCCCACGAAGATTTGAAGAACCCGAACCTCCCCGACGGCAGCGACAACAACAAGCGCCTCGCGCTGTACACCGCCGCGATGGCCAAAGTCGCCAAGGCGAACAACGTGACCTTCGTCGATCTGTTCGACTTATCCCAAAAGCTTTACGCCCAGAACGAGCGGCCGCTCACGATCAACGGCATCCATCTAAACGAGCTCGGCAACGAGTTGCTTGCCGAGGGCATCGACAAGGCGTTATTTCCCAAGGAACCGCGGCCGCGCGACACGGAGCTGTTGGACAAGATTCGCCGGGCCGTCGTCGACAAGAACTTCCACTGGTTCAACCGCTATCGCACCGTGGACGGCTATTCGATCTACGGCGGCCGGGCTGACCTCAAGTTCGTCGCCGGCCAGACCAACCGCGTGGTCATGCAGCGCGAAATGGAAATCCTCGACGCAATGACGGCCAACCGCGACCGCCGCATCTGGGCCATCGCGGCGAGCGGGGGGCGTAAGCCCCCTGATCACTCCGCCGCAACCGACGACAGCAACACTCCCGATTTCATTCCCGTTGTGACCAACAAGCCCGGTCCGCTCGTAGGCGGCAAGCATATTTACCTGGGCGGCAACGAGGCGATCGGGCTGATGACCGTCGCCAAGAACATGAAAGTCAATCTCTTCGCTTCGGAAAAAGAGTTTCCGGATTTGGTGAACCCCGTGCAGATGTCGTTTGACCCCAAAGGCCGGCTCTGGGTCGCCGTCTGGCCGACGTATCCGCACTGGAAACCCAAGGAGCCGATGAATGACAAGCTGCTGATCTTCGAGGACACCAACGGCGACGGCCGGGCCGACAAGATGAGCGTCTTCGCCGACGATTTGCATTGCCCGACCGGGTTTGAGTTCTACAACGGCGGCGTGCTCGTCGCCCAGGCGCCAGACATCGTTTTCCTCAAGGACACCAACGGCGACGGCAAGGCGGACCAGCGCGTGCGCGTCCTGAGCGGGCTTGATTCCGCCGACACGCACCACACGGCCAACAGCTTCGTGCTCGATCCGGGCGGGGCGCTGTATTTCCAGGAAGGCACATTCCATCACACGCAGGTGGAGACGCCCTGGGGCCCGCCGGCGCGCTGCGCCAACGCCGGCGTCTTCCGCTACGAGCCGCGCAACCACAAGTTCGATGTCTACGTCAACTACGGCTTCGCCAATCCGCACGGCCACGTCTTCGACCGTTGGGGCCAGGATTTCGTCGTTGACGGCACCGGGGCCAACCCATGGCACGCGGCCTTGTTCTCCGGGCAGACCGAGTACCCGCAGCGCCACGCACGCCCGCCGCAGCTTTACCAGCAGAAGACCCGCCCCTGCCCCGGCATGGAAATCCTCTCCAGCCGCCATTTCCCGGAAGAAAACCAGGGCAACCTGCTCGTGGGCAATGTCATCGGTTTCCACGGCATTCTGCAGTACAAGATCAAGGACAAGGGCTCGAGCTTTGAAGGCGTCGAGGTCGAGCCGATCGTTTCTTCCAAAGATCCGAACTTCCGGCCCTCCGATCTGCGCATCGGTCCGGACGGCGCCATCTATTTCCTCGACTGGCACAACCCGATCATCGGCCACATGCAACACAATCTGCGCGACCCCAGCCGCGGCCGCGAGCATGGGCGGATTTACCGGGTGACCTATGAAGGCCGGAAACTGTCGAGCCCCATCAAGATCGCCGGCGAGCCGATCGAGCGCCTGCTCGATCTTCTGAAAGAGCCGGAAGACCGCGTCCGCTATCGCACGCGGATGGAGCTAGGCGGCCGCGACACCGGCCAGGTGATCGCCGCCATGCAAAAGTGGCTGGGCAAGCTCGACGCCAAGGACCCCGAACACGAACACCACTTGCTGGAAGGGCTGTGGCTCCATCAGTCGCACAATGTTGTGAACGAGGAGCTGCTCAAGCAAATGCTGCGCTCGCCGGACTTTCGAGCGCGGGCGGCGGCCACACGCGTCTTGTGCTACTGGCGCGACCGCATATCCAATCCGCTTGACTTGCTGCGCGAAAAGGTCAACGACCCGCATCCGCGCGTCCGGCTCGAGGCGATTCGCGCACTCAGCTTTTTTCCCGTCTCTCGCGGGACCGATTTGAAGTCCGTTCAGGGCGAAGGGGAAACCGCCGTCGCCATTGCCCTGGAGATGTTCGCGCACCCGGATGACGAGTACTTGCGCTTTACTTTCAACGAAACGCTCAACACCTTGGAGCGGCGCGTGGGCTCCGGCGCCAAGGTGGACCGCAAAAACATTGCCGCCACGCTTTTGGGCATGCTAAGCGCGGAGCGTGTGCCGCCGGAACGCCAGCCCGTTCTACTGGAGACGATTTGCCGGCACGGCGGACCCAAAGAACTGCAAGTCGTTTGGGACAAGAGCAAGGACCTAAAGCCGGCGCTGCGCCGCCAGGTATACGCCTGGCTGGCCGAGGCCGCGACGACGCGCCGAACGCAGCCCAAGGTACAGCTCGCGGCGCTCCGGGAAGTGCTCGCGAACGCCTCCAAGGACCCTGCCCTGCTGGCCGAAACCGTGCGTTTGGCCGCTGCCTGGAAAGTGAAAGAAACCGCAACCGAATTGCGCGCTCTTGCAAGCGATGCCAACGCCCCGGTTGACGCACGCTCGGCGGCATTGGACGGCCTGGCCGCGTTCAACGATGCCGACAGCCAGAAGACGCTGCGCGGCCTGGCGCTGTCGGCGCAGCCTCTGGCGCTGCGGTTTCACGCCGCCGCGGCGCTCGCCAGGGTTGATCTCGAGGCCGGATCAACTGCGGCGGCCCAAGCGCTCGCCGTTGCGACCGAAGCCGACGATCCTGCCCCGATGGTGGAGGCGTTTCTCATTCGCAAGAACGGTCCGGAAAAGCTGGCCGCCGCGCTCGACAAGGAGAAGATTTC
>JAKEFD010000095.1 GCA_022616245.1 Gemmataceae bacterium | reverse complement strand
CAGGGTACAGAGGTCAGGGGTCAGAGGTCAGGGGTCAGAGGTCAGGGGTCAGAGGTCAGGGGTCAGAGGTCAGGGGTCAGAGGTCAGGGGTCAGAGGTCAGAGGTCAGGAGTCAGGAGTCAGGAGTCAGGAGTCAGGAGTCAGGAGTCAGGGGTCAGGGGTCAGGGGTCAGGGTCAGGCTGTCTATCGCAAACTAAGTGCCGATTTGTTCCTGCGGATCGCTTGAGACGGAAGTCGTTCGCGGATTGGGCTTTCGAGGCGTGAAGAGAGAATGGCATTGATTCGTGCGCGGCGGCAAATCATCCAAGATTGGATGCCGGCGACCACCTATGGTTGTCCAGTACGCTTGCGCTCCATGCCGAGCTTTTTCATTTTGCCGTAGAGTGTAGAAGGTTTCAGTCCGAGCAGCTCGGCAGCGCCGCCGCGGCCGTAGATCTTGCCATGGGCGCGCTGGAGCGCTTCCTGAATCGCGCGGCGCTCGACGTCCAGCCATGCGAGCGCGGCGTCGGCGGACGAAGGAACGGGCTTGGCAAGCCAGCCGGCATCGATTTCCAGCAGCGGGCCGGCGCATACGATCATGGCCCGTTCGATGAGGTTTTCCAGTTCGCGCACGTTTCCCGGCCAATGGTAATCGCGCAACAGCCGCAGCGTGTTCGGCGCAACGGCGACCACGTTCTTTCGCATGCGCCGATTGAATTGCAGGATGAAGTGTTTGACCAGGTCGGCGATGTCCTCGGCGCGGTCGCGCAGAGGCGGCACGCGAATCGGAAACACATTCAATCGATAGAGAAGATCAGCCCGAAAGCGGCCCGCGGCCGCCGCGGTTTCCAAATCCTGGTGGGTGGCGGCAATGATGCGCACATCGACCGGGATAGGCTGGTTGCCGCCGACGCGCTCGATGGTGCGCTCTTGCAAGACGCGCAGCAGCATGACTTGAGTCGCCGCCGGCAATTCGGCGATTTCATCCAGAAACAGCGTGCCCTTGTGGGCCAACTCGAAGCGCCCGATGCGCCGTTCTACCGCGCCGGTGAAAGCGCCTTTTTCATGGCCGAAAAGTTCACTGGTGAGCGTGCCCTCGCTGAGCGCCGCGCAATGGACAGCGACCAGAAGGTGCTTGCGGCGCGGGCTTAACTGATGAACGGCGCGGGCCACCAGCTCTTTGCCCGTGCCCGTCTCGCCAAGAATCAAGACGGTGCTGTCTGTCCCGGCAACCTGCTGAATGGCGTGCCGCACGGATTTCATGGCCGCGCCATTGCCTGTCAATGTCCGGAGATCACGTTCGGCACGAGCCTGTTCCCGAAAATAGCCATATTCCTGCGCGCGGTGCAACTCGCGCTCGGCCAACTCTTTCTGCAAAAGCGCGCGCTCGGACAGCAGAACGCCGATGAGTCCCAACAATTCGGCTTCATTCTCCGACATGACCTATGTCGATTCCGCGCTCGTCAGCAGTTCATTGCCTTGTTTCATAGTTCAATCCTTGGCCGATACGCACGCTCGGAGATAGTCCCGGTTGAGCTGCGTGATGAACTTCACGCTGATCTCTTTCGGGCACGCCGCCTCGCATTCATATTGGTTTGAGCAGTGTCCGAATCCTTCCTGGTCGTGTTGCTCGACCATTTTCTTGACGCGCTGACTCCGTTCCGGCTGACCTTGCGGCAAATGGGCCAGGTGGGACACCTTGGCCGCGACGAAGAGCATGGCCGAGGCGTTCTTGCAGGCGGCCGCGCAGGCGCCGCAGCCGATGCAGGCCGCCGCGTCCATGGCGGTTTCGGCGTTGGGCTTGGGGACGGGCAGCGCGTTGCCGTCGTGGGCGCCGCCGGTGTTGACCGACACAAAGCCGCCCGCCTGGATGATGCGATCCAGCGACGAGCGATCGACGATGAGGTCGCGGATCACGGGGAACGCCTTGGCCCGCCACGGCTCGATCACGATGCGCTCGCCGTCCTGGAACTTGCGCATGTGCAACTGGCAGACTGTGGTGCCGCGCTCGGGCCCGTGCGCCATGCCGTTGATCACCAGCGAACACGTCCCGCAGATGCCTTCCCGGCAATCGTGGTCGAACGCGATCGGCTCGTTGCCCTCTTGTATCAGCTTTTCGTTGACCTCGTCGAGCATTTCCAGAAACGACATGTCGGGACTGATGTCCTCGGCGTTGTAGGTTTCCATGCGGCCGGGATCGGTGCGGTCTTTCTGTCGCCAAACGTGCAGGAATAGTTTCATAGGTCAAGAGTCAGGTGTCAGAAGTCAGGGGTCAGAGGTCAGAGGTCAGGGGTTTCGTTACTTGTAGCTGCGTACTGTGGGCTTGACAAACTCCCAATGGAGCGGCTCGACGAGGCGCGCGGGCGGCTTGTCGGGCCCTTGGTATTCCCAGGCGGCGACGTGGGCAAAATGTTCGTCGTCGCGTTTGGCTTCGCCGTCGGGGTATTGATATTCCTCGCGGAAGTGGCCGCCGCACGACTCTTCACGCGCCAGGGCGTCGCGCGCCAGTAACTCGCCGAATTCCATAAAGTCGGCGACGCGGCCGGCGCGTTCCAGAGCGACATTGAGGTTGGCGTCCGTGCCGGTCACGTTGACGTTGTTCCAGAACTCTTCGCGCAGCTCCTCGACGCGCTTTATCGTGCGTTGGATGCTGTCTTTCGTACGTGCCATGCCGCAGTTATCCCACATCGTCTGGCCGAGCTCGCGATGCAGCTCGACCGCGGTCTTCTTTCCTTTGACAGTCAGCATTTTCTTCACGCGCTCGCCCACGTCCTTTTCCGCGCGTTGGAATTCGGCATGATCGGCGGGCAAGCGCTCCTGCTTTGTGGAAGCGAAATAGTTCGCCAGCGTATAGGGAATGATGAAGTAGCCGTCGGCCAGGCCTTGCATGAGTGCGCTCGCGCCCAGGCGGTTGGCGCCGTGGTCCGAGAAATTCGCTTCGCCCAAGACAAACAGCCCCTGGATGTTGGACATGAGATTGTAGTCAACCCAGAGCCCGCCCATGGTGTAGTGCAAGGCCGGGTAGATGCGCATCGGTTGCTGGTAGCCATCCTCGCCGGTGATGCGCTCGTACATCTGGAAGAGATTGCCGTACTTTTCCGCGACTTTCGGTTGACCGAGTCGGCGGATGGCGTCGGCGAAGTCGAGATAAACTCCGCGGCCGCCCGACCCGACGCCGCGGCCCTCGTCACAGACTTCCTTGGCCGCCCGCGAGGCAATGTCGCGCGGCGCGAGGTTGCCGTAGCTGGGGTATTTCCTTTCCAAATAATAGTCGCGCTCGCTGTCGGGAATCTGCGCGGGCCGGCGCGTGTCGCCGGTTTTCCGCGGCACCCAGATGCGGCCGTCGTTGCGCAAGGACTCGGACATGAGCGTGAGCTTCGATTGATGATCGCCGGCGACCGGGATGCAGGTGGGATGAATCTGCGTGTAACAGGGATTGGCAAAGGCGGCGCCCTTTTTATAGGCGCGATAAGTGGCAGTGACGTTGCAGCCCGCGGCATTGGTGGACAGGTAGTAGGCGTTGGCATAGCCGCCGGTGCACAAGAGCACCGCGTCGCCGGTGTGGGATTCGATCTTGCCCGTCTCCAAATCGCGCGTGACGATGCCGCGGGCCCGGCCGCCCGACACAACCAGGTCGAGCATTTCGGTGCGCGGATGCATTTTGACGTTGCCGTAACTGATTTGCCGGCTCAGCGCTTGATACGCGCCCAAGAGCAACTGCTGACCCGTCTGTCCGCGGCAGTAAAAGGTGCGCGAAACCTGGGCGCCGCCGAACGATCGGTTATCCAGCAGGCCGCCGTATTCGCGCGCGAAGGGCACGCCCTGGGCCACGCATTGATCGATGATGGCCGTGCTCACCTCGGCGAGGCGATGCACGTTGGCTTCGCGGGCGCGGTAGTCGCCGCCCTTGATGGTGTCGTAGAAGAGCCGCCAGACGCTGTCGCCGTCGTTTTGGTAGTTCTTGGCCGCGTTGATGCCGCCTTGAGCGGCGATGCTGTGCGCCCGCCGCGGGCTGTCCTGATAGCAAAACGCGGCGACGCTATAACCCAATTCGGCCAAAGTCGCCGCCGCCGCCGCCCCGGCCAATCCGGTCCCCACGACCAGCACATGGTACTTGCGCTTGTTCGCAGGATTCACGAGCTTGCACTCGGACTTGTAGCGCGTCCATTTGCTGTCCAGAGGCCCGGTTGGGGTTTTCGAGTCGAGGTTCATTTCCAGGTGTTAGCTGTCAGAGGTCAAATCAGAGGTTTCAAGTAACCGGTCCAGACCGCGAGCACGATGGCGCTGTTGCCCACGCAGACGAATATCGCCACGGCCCATCCCAGTGCGCGGATGGCCGGCTGCCAGCGCGGGCTGTTCGCGCCGAAAGTCTGAAAGGTGCTGGCAACGCCGTGGCTTAAGTGAACGAACAGGAAGCCCTGGGCGGCCAGATACAGGATCGATACGAGCGGATTGCGGAAGCCGTAAATCATAATCGTGTATACATCGGCGCGTCCTTCCACATCGCGCAGGTCCAGCATGTTTGTGTAGATGCCCGGAGTGATTTCAACGCTCTGCACCCAGCCGAGCGTGAAGTGGGCGACGTGAAAGACAACATAGGCGAGAATGGCAAGGCCGGTGACGATCATGGTGCGGCTGGCAACACTTGCCTGAATGGTGGCTTCCGAAACGTAGGGAACCGGACGTGCGCTGCGCGAGCGCAACTTCAGGCGAATTGCCAAGACAATATGCAGCACGAAAAGGAAGAGCAACCCGAAGCGCATGATCCAAAGGAGCGGCCCCAAGTCTTTCAAGAACTTTGCATAAGAGTTGATCGAGTCGGGGCCGCTGAAGATCTTGAGATTGCCGATCAAGTGCACGATTACGAAAGCAGTGAGCGCGGCGCCGGTGACCCCGACCAGCAACTTGCTTCCGACGGTGGTGGAGAAAACAGGCAAGGTCCAGGCGAGCAAGCCTTTGCCGGGAGGAAGTGAATTGGGGGTGAGTTGGCGTTTGGTAGGCACGCTGGAAGGCATGATCTGATGTATCCCGCGGCGAAGTAGTAATTCCCGTGAGCCGTGGCGATCGGAGGGGACACGGAGACTGCCTACTCTCGTCTCTTTCGCAATGCAGTTTTCGTCATTCTAGAATAGACCGGCAAATCGGCGAGTTTTTCTCAGGCGGGCGCGGCATTGACCGGCGCGAGACTTTTGTCTATGCCACGTGCGGCGGCCACCGTAGGCCTACCGCTCCGCGCGGAGTTCTCCACGTGGCGCCACAGGCTTGCGAGTGCCCGTTCGAGGTGTGGATGCGCCGGTACGTACTTTGGTTGCTGTTGGCGAGCGGACTGCCCTGTCTATCGGGATGCCTGCAATCGCCACGCGCGTGGTTCCGGGGACCCGCAGGCGAAACCGCATCCATCAAGAAACACCAGCCTCAGCAATCGAACGAGACGACCGGCACGTCGCCGGCAATCGCGGAACGGCGCGTGATTCCGCTGCCGATGCCGCCGGGACCGCCGATCGACATGGCGGTGACGCGCGCTCCCCTCATGCCGGGGCAGGTCAAAGAAACTTCCCACAAGGTGAAACCGGCGCAGCATTTAGCAGGCGCGGAGATGGGACCGCCCAAGTTGCTTCCCCAAGAAATCAAAGCGGAGCCGCCCAAGCGTGAGCCGCTCATTGATGCTCTGGTTTGCATTCTGGAAAAACGCAATGCCGAAGCTTTACAGCACTTGCAGAAATATGACCAATCCGCGCAAGACGTCTATCTGCGACTTTTTCCGGTCTTGGCGGTGTTGACTCAGAAAAAACTAGATCAGCTTTCGGCCGGCGAAATCGCCGTTTTGCAGGAGACCCTTTCCGGTCTTCTCGTCACGCTGCGGCCGCGAACGGCGCTCGTTATCGAGCACATGTGGTTCAGCGAAAACATCCGCGGCCATGGCGACTACCAGCCGTTGCCGGAAAACTTTGGCTTCACCGCAGCAACGCGCAACATGCCGGGCGGGTTTTTTATGGTCTTCATGGAGCTTAGGAATTTCACGAGCATGCTGCGCGACGGGCAATATGAAACGCGCTTGAACACGTCTGTCGAAATTCGGCCCAAGGACGCCGATCCCCAGTCGGAGCCGTTCTTCAAGCACAATTTCGGGGACCACAAGAAACCCTATCGTTATCGCGCAATGCGGCACGATCTAGTCCATTCTTTTTTCTTGCCCGTCCCCATTCTGCCGCCGGGCAACTACACTTTCACCGTCCAAGTTGTTGATGAGACGATCCCCGAGAACAAGCGCGTGGCCAAGAAGTCGCTGCCTATCCGCATCGTCGCGCAGTCGCAGAAGATGAGCTATTGAGCGGACATTTCGTTTACTCGGCATACAACATTCTTTTCGAAATCCAAGCCACACGCCCGGTTAGCGCCCCCCGTTCACTGAAGGAGCAACCAGATGTCCGAAATCAAAGCAACCAACATCACCTGGCACGAAGGCCATGTCACGCGCGAGGAACGGGGCCCCCTCCTGAAGCAGCAGGGCGCGACCTTGTGGTTCACCGGCCTATCCGGATCGGGCAAGAGCACTTTCGCCTTTACCCTCGAGCACGCTCTCGTGCAACGCGGCCATCTGGCTTACGTGCTCGATGGCGACAACATCCGCCACGGCCTCAACAAGAATCTCGGCTTCTCCGCCGCCGACCGCGAGGAGAACATTCGCCGCATCGGCGAAGTGGCCAAGCTGTTCGCCGACTGCGGCGTCGTGACGATGACCAGCTTCATCAGCCCGTATCGCAAGGACCGAGACAACGTGCGCGCCTTGCATCAGGAAGCCAAGCTGCCTTTCCTCGAGATCTACGTGAACACACCCATCGCCACCTGCGAGACGCGCGACCCGAAAGGTCTCTATAAGAAAGCGCGCGCGGGACAGCTGAAGAACTTCACGGGCATCGAGGACCCTTACGAAGAACCGCACAGCCCCGAATTGACCATCGACGCCACTAGCACGAGCCCGCAAGACGCGGCGGTGCTGCTCCTGGAACACCTGGTGCAACGCGGGATCATCAAGGAGTGAGACTCGCGATTCTAAGGTGTGTCGCGTCGGCGCGGAACTCCGATTGCAACGGCCCCTGGGTTGGCAATCTCCGCCTACTCGAATTTCCTCACCCGTAGCGCAAGTCCGCGCCTTTTTGTCTACTTCCCCCAATCGGTGCATTCCTACGCGAAACCGCCAAAAACCCTCATTTTCCCAGTAGACCGCAAGCGAGTTGCGTTGACACTTTCGCCCCCTCAACGTAGACTTGGCCGGACTTGAACGAAGATTTTACAAAACGCGACGCCCGCCAAGCCAGGACGGCACTACAAGCCTCACAATCGTTGTTTTTGGAACAATCCGAGCAACCCATGGCCTACCTTGACCTGAGTTGGAAAACGTTTCGACCAACCGAGGGTTTTTATACCTCGGAGGTGCGCACGCCGCGTCCCCAACCGGTTCGCACGTTTCTGCCGACGGGTTACGAACCCCGCTACCCGTATCCCCTCCTGGTCTTCCTCCACGGGCATGGCGGCAACGAGGAACAAATCCTGCGCCTGGCGCCGCGCCTCAGCCGGCGCAATTACATCTCCATCGGTTTACGCGGACCGGTCAACATCGGGCTGCGCCGCGACGGCGCGATCGGCTATTCGTGGGGCAACGAAGAACACTGGGAGGTCATCGAAGACTATCTGCTCCGCGCCGTGCAGCAGACCCGGCTTAACTACCACGTGCACAGCGAGCGGATTTATCTGGCCGGTTTCGCGGAAGGGGCCACCATGGCCTATCGCCTGGGCCTCACCTTTCCCGAAAAGCTGGGCGGAGTCATCTCGCTCAACGGCCACATGCCGCGCGAGCGCCGGCCGCTTCTGCGACTGCCCGAAACGCGCTCGCTGAGCGTGTTCATCGGCCACGGCATCGCCAACTCCGTCGTGCCGCTATCGATGGCCCGCCAGGATTATCGCTTGCTCTATAGCGCGGGACTGGGCGTCGAAATGCACACTTATCTGACCACGCACAAGCTGCACGCCGACATGCTGCGTGATCTCAATCGCTGGATTATTGCCCGCTGCACTGACGAGTAGTCTCACCTTATTCAAGCCTTGAC
Source organism: Gemmataceae bacterium (assembly GCA_022616245.1). Lineage (GTDB taxonomy): Bacteria > Planctomycetota > Planctomycetia > Gemmatales > Gemmataceae > JAKEFD01. The sequence continues at coordinate 5,174 of JAKEFD010000095.1, read as the reverse complement.
GCGCGTTACTTAGTCCGACCTAACCGTGGCTCACGAGAGTTGGCATTCACGACCGTGCACGCCAACTTTCGACCCATAGTTGGCGTTAACGAAGCGAGGTATACGCACCAAGGACTTACGTCGAAAAATGACCCCGTGCACGCCACGTTTTGCACAGGGATACCCCTTCGAACTGTTAGTAGTAACTAACAATTCAGTTTCACAAAAAGGATGAACCGGCTCGCGTTCCCGTCCACCCGTCACTTCTTCCCCCGCTCGAATAGTATCAGGCCGTAATGGGTCGCCTTCGGTCCCTCATAACTACGTCGCCAAGTCTCGCTCATGCCGGGGACAAGGTGGCCGCCAAGTTCCGAGCGCGGCCCGCATTTCCAGATGCGTTTACCTTCCGGATGCGAACCCCAGAAGACGTCGTCGCTAGTCAAGGAGGCGACGTGGACGACATGGCCCCGGCCAAACTGCGGGGTGTAATGGCAGCGCAGGTTGACCTCGCGCAGGCCCTCTTGCGCCAGGTAGAAGCGCATCCGGTTGACATCGGCGGCGCCTTCGGCCCAGATCACGTCGCCCTCGCGGTAGTTCTCTTTCAAGTGCTTGGCGGCTTGGGCGATGGCCGGCGTCTCGAAGCACCAGGTCGAGACTTTGTTCAACAGTCCAAAGACGGTGGTAGCGCCGAAAAACGCGGCCAGTCCAACTCTAATCATGTAATTCGGCACGCGAGCCCAAGAGATGCCGATGAAACAAAGTAGCGCGAAGTTGGCGAACGCCAGACAGCGCTCGAGAAAAATGGATCGGCCGGTTAGCTCGGAATAGGCAATGCACATCACCCAGGGAACGGCGGCCTGGACCAGAAAAAACCAGCCGGTCCAGCCGGCGTAGAAGACCAAATAACCGGCGCACGCCAGCCAGACAAGCAGAAACGCGTCGCCTTCCCAGTCCGGCGCTAGATCGAGCCCCGTCGCCCAGGAGGAAAAGACGCGGCGCGCTTCGTGCCAGGTCACGTCCGGAATCCAAAAGCTGGCGTGGACGTCGGTCATCTGGTAGCGCAAGATCGGAATCCAGGGAGCATAAAGCAAGATCGCAACACCGGCGGCGACGCACACGCCGAAGATGGAACGCTCGACGGCCGCAAAGCCCTCGCGCCGCCAGCGCACGGCGAGGTAGACCGCGAGAAACAAGCCCTGCGCAAACAGCGTGAAGAAGGCAAAGTAATGGGTGTAAGCGAACGCCGCGGTGGCGAGGCCGTAGAGGGACCACGCGAGCAAATGGCGCTTGTCGGCATAAACGGCACGCCAAAGGAGCAAGGCAGTCAGCGCGGCGAACAGTGTGCCCAAGGCGTACATGCGGGCCGTGAGGGCGTGCTCGACGGTTGTCGCATGGAGGCCTACCAAGAGGGCTGTGAAAAGGCCGGCCCTTTTCCGGACATTTTGCGCTACCGGGGTTCCTCCCTGGCATGTGCGCCGGGCCAAGTGCCAGCCGCAAAAAACAGTAAGTAGAGCGTAAGCGACTGAAAGTGATCGCAGGGCCAACGTGGAATCACCCCACAAAGCAGCCCAAGTTTTCAGCAGCAAATAACAAAGGGGTGGGTGTCCGTCCGAGCTAGTTCGTTCGAGAAGGTCCACTTTGGAACACTGGGTGACTCGCCACGAATAGGATTCATCGTTCGTGAATAAGAACATGATTCACAAAGGACCCCTGTGAGAAGTGCAGGTTCCGCTTGCGGCGACTGTGACGCGCCTGCGCTAATTACCGTCACCTGGTTTCATGCTGGTTACCTTTGGGTACCTGGCACTACGGTTGCGACCCGAGAACTATGCAGTCCTTCCTCGTGGCTACGCCGAATGATCCGGCGCAGAATGCCCTGCGCCTATATCAAGTTCTACGACTCTTCGCCGTCCTCGAGCTCGCGGTTGGCGCGGTGCGAACGGGTAATTGTTTGTGGCCCCCAGACCGATCCACAGAATACACCGCGCGCTCGACGACGGCAAAGCCTTCGCGTCGCCAGCGCACGCCGACGTACACAGCCAGAATGACAACTCAAACGTTGAGGAGCAAATAAGAAAACACCGGATGGCGATCCCAAGCAGGATTTGGAGCACAGAACGCCGCACCAATCGCCATGAACAGCTCTCTTCGTTGGAGAACCCGTTCATCGCCCTCATTGCTGACTCGAAGTTGTGGTACAGTAAAACACTTTGCTTATGGGTCCCATCCAATCTCCCTCCACTTCGGTGCATATGGCTTCCACACTCCACAATCCAGATTGACATTGCAAAATGCAAGTCCCTTTAACGCACGTTTTGATGTACTGCTCCATTGACGTGTGCGATTTACATTCTGCCCCCTGGGCAGCCTTATCTGTACAGTTTTTCCCTCCGATGTTGGTGCAGATTTCACAATCCAACTCCTTATAGGCGGAGCAAGATATCTTCCCATCTTTATCTTCGTGTCCGTAGTGTTGAATTGTAATGCATTTTTTTTCAACGCAGTCTGCAATCGCGTACCGTGCTAGCAAAAACAAACCAGCGACGAGAAAGACGATTGCCAGCAGAAAACGTCCGGCATCTTGGACCTTCATTGGATTCTCCCTTTATCTATGAAATCGGTGGTGTCGCTCGCTTGCATCGGAGTGTGATTGCAATCAATACGGCAATTGCGACAAACGCCAAGCCCAACCAAAGCAGTCTTGAGTGCTGTGTCTCGTTGGACTTCAGCGCTTGCCCAGGCTCACTGTTCACAAGCTGCTCATACGTCGCGCCGAATTCCTGGGCGAGCACGTCCCTTTTTTTTCCTTCCGCCCTAACGATATAATCCAATGTCGGCTTCTGCCGTATGTCTCTAACGCGCGTGCCGACGGGAAAGTGAATGACGAATTCATCTGCTGAGAATGAAGGATTCACTGCATACTCTAGCAAGTTTGCGGAGTAGGACTCGCTCACTTTGTCCGTAGAGCTGAGAAAGGTGATATCCCAGTTTTGGGGAATCCAAATGTTTTGGCGGTCTACTTTCTCTGGTTTTTCGCGATAAGAAATGTTGACGATAGTATTGACGACTCCTTGGTATGCATAGCTTGCGCGCAAAACTATGAAGTCACGCCCAGGATCGACTGTGTACGTCCTCGACATACCCGGCTTCAGGTCGACTCGTTCGAGAACGACGCAGGATTTGCCTTGCACGATGGCCTTGGTCTGGGAGACAGCTAGATCGCCCCGCTTGAAGGAGCCAAACTTTGCGTGCAAAGGTCGACAATTGACTAACATAGGGAAATTGTGAATATTCTTCGCTTCTTCCGCGATCTCACCGGTCTTGATTAGCGCAGAGGACTTGACTAGTTCGCCAATCGGGTGGAAAAGCGTATTGGACGCGCCGTCATAGACCCACTGAAACGGAGATTCAATGAGCACATTCTTTAACATAGACCAACTTTTCCCTTCATGGCTATAACGCATTTTGTCATTGGTAAATGATAGTGCTCGAGGCATTTCGAATGTAATATCCTCCGGTGGAAATATTTCGTCCTTGTTTCGACTACGGGGAAGCGCCGCGGAGATGGTGCCTTTGGTCATAGTTTTGCGATCGCTCCAGGAAAAACGGGCGCTGCGGACAACGTCCTGGCGCTTAGACCACGCACTCAGAATATCGTCGATTGTGACACTTGGACCGCTCTGCGCTTGACCTAGGAAGGGCAGTAGCGCCAGCGGCGTTAGGAAGGATATTACTCCGGTCATAGCACCGCCCCTTTTGCAATTCAAGGACTTGTTGCGACGCCAAAATAATTGCAGGTCAGCGTCACAACATTCTGTTTGACATTTTCATTTGGTTCAATGAAAAATGTTACAGTTCCAGTTTGGTTCCCAATTTGTGTCACTCGAGTGTCGATTTCGAAAACTAGTTGGTCATCGGTAGCTGCCCGCCGAACAACTACATCAGTCGAGCTTGTTTGCCAGCGCTGGACTTTGAATGGCCTTCCAAATGCTGATTGGAGCACCACTGTCTCCTTCACCGTTTCCCCAATTCTTTTCGAGCCGTAGACAACAGGAGAAGGATGCGCCTGCAGCTCATCTTTGACGATCCCTTCGACCTTGAGTTCCGTTTCTTGAAGTGTGTTTCTAGCATATGCGATTTTTACGTCGAATCGAAAATGGCCGGCTGGTCGGTCAGGATTTGGAGTCACCTCCAAGAGAAACTGCGTTTGCGAATCTGGTGAAGGCTTCAGGTGGACTGAGGCTTGAGTCAAACTGCATGTAGCTTGAAGTCGATCCACGGGCGTGTGAACGCTGATTACCGCAGTCGCTTTCTTAAAAGCGAAACCACGAATGAGAGAATCACCAAGATGAATTGGATTTGGCTCCACAGTGACGGGACTGCTTACGGTCCCGACAAGTTTCCAACCTTCTTGGAGTATTGGCGCATCTTTGATCCGTGGAAACAATCGAACGGAAAACTCGCGTGTTTGCTGATTTTCTTGGCCTGCAAAGCGCTTTGTAAGATCGAGTGACAATACAACCGTGCAGCTTTGACCTGGCGCTAAGACGAGTGAATTGGGCTCAACTGCCAAACACGTGCAAGTATTTGCAAACTCAAGTATTTCAATACTTTTTCCGCTGCGATTTTCCAAGACTACCGGCCATTTGAAGTACTTTTCTTCCCACAGGTTGCCTAGGTTAAGGCAGTTTTGCGGGACGAACAAACCACTGTTCTTCGGATTTTTTTGTGATCCGCTCTCAGTCGAATCATCTCCACGCGACAGCAAATAGGCAGTGCCGATACTTGCCCCCAAAAAAACCAGGGCAGCTGCCCAGCGAACTACGGGAATTCGCAATGATGGTCTTTGTGCACTGCTCGGAAGGTGGCTGTGGAAGTGCTCGCTCTCGGTCGCTTGTTGCGGCTGTTGTCGCGAACCGGGCGCTTGGCTGGCTTCCGGCATGGCGCGATTCCCTTGGGGCGACTGAGAAGGCGAGCTTGAAAACAACCAGAATCGATGGAACTAAGAAAGAACACCTGTCTGTCTGTCTGTCTGTCTGTCTGTTTGTAGTGGAACGATTATTCCCGCATCTGTCAACGAAAAAATCTAAACTTTTTTCTTGATCGCGCCGGCGGCTTCGGCTAGCCTCAAACAAGCTTTTTCGTGGCGAGTCTCCCATGAAGTCAGCCACGTGCGGACTGACGTTTCTCTTGAT
>JAKEFD010000486.1 GCA_022616245.1 Gemmataceae bacterium | reverse complement strand
GGTGAGTGGTGAGTAGTGAGTAGTGAGTGGTGAGTAGTGAGTGGTGAGTGATTAACGCCGCCGTTCGCACGATGCGAACGGCGGCTTTTTTTTGAACATGTCGCCACCACTCACCACTCACCACTCACCACTCACCAACACACCACTTTTCTCGCATCGGCTTCCGTGCTATAGTGTCGGTTCCTATGACCGCGCCTTTCACCATTGTGATCCGTACCGAAGCAGGCGAAGAATTGCGGCGCACCCTTGAGGCAGCGGGGTACGCGGTGCATTGCCAGTCGCTGGCCGATTCGCAGCGCGGCAATGGCCCCCTCCCTTCACCCCCTCAAGGGCGCGGGGAGATGTCGTCTGTCGGGATGATCTTGGTGGACGGCGCACACCAGCCTGACCGCGCGTTGCAATTGTGCCATTACTTGCGCAGCGAGCAGCACGAGCAGTTCATCCCCATCCTCTATATCACGGAGCTGGCCGACAGCGCCCAGCGCCTGGCCAGCTTGCAACGCGGCGCCGACACGTATCTGCCGCGCCCTTTTGGCCCTGATGAATTGGTCGCCCAGGTGCAGGCGCTCTTGCGCATCAAGGAACGGCACGACCACTTGTCCTCCAAATCCGCGGAGATGAATCGCATCCACAAGCGCTTGCAGACGGCCTATCAGCAAATCGACATGGAATTGGATCTGGCCCAGCGCATTCAAGCAAGCTTCTTGCCGCAAAGTTTGCCCGTGCTGCCCGAAGTGCGCTTTGCCGTCAAGTACCGTCCGAACCATCGGGTGGGCGGCGACTTCTACGACGTCTTCCGGCTGGATGAGCATCACCTGGGTTTTTACGTGGCCGACGCCATGGGCCACGGCGTGCCCGCGAGCCTCTTAACCATTTTCGTCAAGAAAGGCGTCCGCCCCAAAGAAATCAACGGCAACTCCTATCGACTCGCGCCGCCGCCGGAGGTGTTGCAGAAGCTCAACCGCGATCTGTTGGACCAGGCCGTGTCGGAGAATCCGTTCATCACCATGGTCTATGGGCTGTTCAATTGCCAAACCGGCGTCTTGCAGTTCTCGCGGGCGGGGCATCCGCACCCCTTGTATCTGCCGCGTGAGGGACCGCCACGCCTGTGGCAGCTGGAAGGCAGCCTCCTGGGCGTGTTCGAAACACAATACCGCTTGCAGGAGCACACCCTTTGCCCAGGCGACAAGTTGCTTTTCTACACCGACGGCATGGATGCGGCCGGCTTCGAGCAAGAGGCGGTCGGCGTCCCCAGCCTCCTCGCCGCCGCCCGCCGATTCCAAACACTTCCTATAGAGGAATTGGTAGAACGGCTGGCCTTCGAACTCTTCGGCCAAACGCGGCAAACGGACGACTTGACGATACTGGGATTGGAAGTGCTCGGCTAAGAGTCCCTCGCTTGCGCGTCGGGCTGGGAATCCCTCGCTCACGCGTCGGGCTAGTATTGATGAAAAATCGCCTATGACGCTCGCGATCGCAACCCACAACCTGACGCGCTATTTCGACAGTTTTTGCGCGGTCGACAATGTGAACCTGACTGTGGAGCGCGGCACCTTTTACGGCTTCCTCGGGCCCAACGGGGCCGGCAAGTCAACCACGATCAAGATGCTCACCGGTCTATTGGCGCCCACTCGGGGCGAGATGCGCGTGCTCGGCAAAAACGTGCTCGATCCCAAGGAATCTCTCGAAGCCAAGAGCCGCATCGGCGTAATCCCGGAGGACCTGGCCCTTTTTGACAACCTGACTGGCCGCGAGTATTTGACGTTCATCGGCCGGATGTACCTGTTGCCGCGCGACACAATCCGCAGCCGCACGGACGAATTGCTGTCTTTGATGGGCTTGGCGGAGGAGGAGAAGAAGCTGACGCTGGAGTATTCGCACGGCATGAAAAAGAAGCTGGCGCTGGCGGCGGCGCTGTTGCCCAATCCCGACTTGCTGTTTCTGGATGAGCCGTTCGAGGGCGTGGACGCCGTGACTTCGCGCGTCATCCGCGACTTGCTATCGGGCTATGTGGCGCGCGGCTCCACCGTATTCCTCACGTCGCACGTATTGGAAATCGTGGAAAAGCTATGCACGCACGTCGGCATCATCGTCAAAGGGGAACTCGTGGAGGAGGCGTCCCTGGACGCGATCCGCCAGGGCAGTTCCTTGGAAGATCGCTTTCTGGAAAAGGCGGGCGCCGACGCTGAAGCGACCAAGAAGCTCACGTGGCTGGAGTAGCCGACGCTGCCAGCGTCGGCATTAGGTGAAGCGACGCCGACGCAGGCTGCGTCGGCTACGGAAAAGCACATGAACGCGGAACACCTGCGGGCCTTCTTCTGGCTGCACTGGCGGCTGCGCGTCAATCGGCTCAAGCGCGGCGGCATCGGCAACATGGTCGTCCTCGCGCTCTTGGCCGCCGGCGCTGTGATCCTGGCCGGCCTGCTCTTTGTGATTTTCTTCCTCATCGCCTTCCACGAATTGGGCGACGCGGCGCCGGCGATCATCATGTTCGTCTGGGACGGCCTGATCCTGGGCTTTCTCATGTTTTGGATGATCGGCATCGTCACCGACTTGCAACGGGCCGAAGCCATCTCGCTCGAGAAGTTTTTGCACTTGCCGGTTTCGCTCGCCGGCGTGTTTCTCTTAAATTATCTCAGCTCGCTCTTGAGCTTCACGCTGATCTTGTTTGTGCCGGCCATGGCGGGGCTGTCACTGGGCCTGTTGCTCGCGCGCGGTCCGGAAATGCTGCTCTTGGCCCCGCTTGTCGTCGCGTTCCTCTTCATGGTAACCGCCGTCACTTACCAGTTTCGCGGCTGGCTGGCGTCGCTCATGGTCAACAAAAGGCGGCGGCGCACCATTATTGTCGTGGTCACCATGGTCTTCATTCTGGTCTTTCAATTGCCCAACCTGCTCAACGTGTTCCGCCCGTGGGACGCCCAGCGCGACAAGGTCACGCAGCTATCCAAGGATTATGCCGACCTCGACCGGGCCCTCAAAGAGAAGGAGATTACCTGGGAGGAGCACCAAAGGAAGCGCAAGGAACTCTCGGAAGGCTATAAGGCGAAAAACGAAGAGCGCAACCGGGAGTTATTCCAGAATGCGGAATGGACGGCGCGCATTGTGAATTTGGCGCTGCCGCCCGGCTGGCTGGCTTGGGGCGCGCTTGGCGCCGCCGAGGGCAATGGGCATTTCGCGCTGCTGGCCGTCTTGGGCATGGGGCTCCTCGGCGCGGCCAGCCTGCGCCGCGCCTACCGGACGACCCTGCGGCTTTATACAGGGCAATTCACCGCGGGCCAAAAAAAGCCACAAGATCCGCGTACAGCAACGCCCTCCGACGTTGAAAGACAGGCTGCCGGAGTTTCTGAAACCCCCGGTGCGCCGCCTGTTGTATATGGCGGACTGGTCGAAAAACAGCTGCCGTGGATGTCGGAGCATGTCTCCGCGATCGCCGTCGCCGGCCTGCGCTCGCTGACGCGCGCGCCCGAAGTGAAGATGCTGCTCTTGACGCCGGTATTCTTGTTGGTGATTTTCGGCGCGACCTTCTTGCGCGGCAGCTCCGACATGCACTTGATGGTCCGCCCCTTGGTGGCGGCCGGCGTCATTGCCATGATTCTCTTCAGCTTTATCCAGCTTGTCGGCAACCAGTTTGGCTTCGATCGCAGCGGTTTTCGCGTGTTCGTCTTGGGCCCGGCGCCGCGCCGCGACATCCTCATCGGCAAGAACCTGGCAATCGCCCCTCTGGCGTTCATTATGAGCTTGCTCATGATCGTGTTTGTTCAAATCGTGTATCCGATGCGGCTCGATCATTTGGTGTCGGTTTTGCCGATGATGGTTTCGATGTATCTATTGTTTTGCTTGATGGGGAATTGCCTGTCGATCCTGGCGCCGATGCCGATCGCCGCCGGCACACTTAAGCCGAGCAATTCCAGGATGCTGCCAATCCTGTTGAACTTCGCTTTTTTGCTCGCCATGCCGGTTGCCCTGTCGCCGGCGCTCTTGCCCCTGGGGCTCGAAGTATGGTTCGAAGCGGAAACACTGCCCGTTTGTCTGGTGCTGTCGGTTGCGGAATGCGCCGGATTGGTCTTCCTTTATCGCTGGATCGTGGGTTGGCAGGGCGTTTGGCTGCAAAGCAGTGAGCAAAGAATTCTGGAAATCGTTGCGGCCAAAGCGGAATGATCGATTCTCGGAAGTACGATGTTCGCGGTGGTGGCCGAGGCGCCGACGCTGGCAGCGTCGGCTACGTAGCCGACGCTGCCAGCGTCGGCATCTTGTGGCCACGCACGAACACCGCCGCCACGTTGCCCGGAAATGTCATGCCCTCGAACGGACTCCAGCCGCACTTTGTTTTCAAGTACTCGCGCCGAACGCGCATTGACCGCTTCAGGTCCAGGACTGTGAGAGAGCCGACGTAGCCTTCGAGCAGCCGGCCATACTTTTTCAGCTGATAAGGATTCACGAAAGCCCCCGGGTTCGCGCAGCAGACTGCGGCAATGCGCTCGGGCGCAAATCCCTGTTCCACCATTAGCCAGGTCGCGAATGGTCCGTAGGTGTCCAGGTGCGGCTGGCCGGAAATGCCTTTCTCCTTTTCCGGGATAGTGTGCGGCGCGTGGTCGGTGGCCAAGAAGTCCGCCGTGCCGTCGCGCAGCGCCTCCAGCATGGCTTGCCGGTCCGCTGGACTCCGCAACGGCGGATTCATCTGCATCCACGGGCGATTGGCGTCGGTGAGCATGGCCGTGTCGAAGAAGACATGGTGCGGCGTGACTTCGGCCGTCACTGCCAGCCCTTTCGCCTTGGCCGCGCGGATGAGCGGCAAGCCTTCGCCCACGGAGTAATGACACAGTTTGCCGGCAAGGCGATACTTCTCGATCATGCTCAGGGCGAAGCGGGTTGCGCTCAACTCACACTGCGGCGGCCGTCGCGCTTCATGCGTGGCAGCATGCTTGTGTTTCTCCAGAAGAATGGGATCTTCGCAATGAAAGCTGACATTTTGGCCGGCGTAGGCCGCGAGCGTGCAATCCAAGTCTTCCAGTGTCGAGAAATACAGCGAGCCGACGCTCGGTCCCATATACGCCTTGTAAGGAACTTGGCGCGACAGCGGCCTCGTGCCCGGCCCGATGCCGGCGTAGAGCGTGAAGGTGACCGGCAAGCGCCGGCTTAAGAGCAGCGTTTCCTTGGCGGTGTAGCTGGCCTCGTCGATGGGTGCGGCCGGGTTGTTCGGCATGTCGGCGACATGGACGACGCCGCCGCCGAGCGCTGCCGCCGACGCGGTCGCGAAGGTTTCTTTGTGAGTCTCATGACCGGTCACGTCTTCGCGCGCGTGGATGTGCACGTCCCCCATGCCGGCGAAGATGAGGCAATCGTCGCCGAATACGTGGTCGGCCCGGCCCAGCTTGTCGCTCACCGCGGCAATGACGCCGTCTTCGATCACGACCTGCCCGTGGCGCACGCCGTCGACATCCGCCAGCCGGCCTTCGACTATCGTCTTCATTTTGATTCCGCAAGCTTTTGCAGTGCAGCGCCGGTCAGGCGATAGACCGTCCACTCGTCCATCGCTTCGGCCCCAAGCGCTTGGTAAAAGCGAATGGCCGGCTCATTCCAATTGAGCACGGACCATTCAAGCCGGCCGCAGCCGCGCTCGACCGCGAGCCGCGCCAACTCCACCAGGAGCGCCTTGCCATGCCCTTTGCCGCGGTGTTCCGGCTTAACGAAAAGGTCTTCGAGATACATGCCCGGCCGGCCGAGGAAGGTGGAATAGTTGTGAAAGAACAAAGCGAACCCGACAATCTCTGCGCCCTCCTCAGCCATGAGCACTTCGGCGAACCGCGTAGGGCCGAAGAGATGCTCGCCGAGACGGCGCTCGTCGAACACGACTTGATGCGCAAGCTTTTCGTAATCGGCCAACGCGCGGATAAGTGCGCCGATAGCGGGGACGTCGTCTAAAGTTGCGGGTCGGATCATGGATGTCCCAACAGCGCTCGTGCCCCTTGCCTTTTGACCGTTTCGGCCAACTCTATGCCTAACGCTTCTGCCGCATCCAGTGGGCCGCTGATATCGCCTGCCACGCGCCGGCTGCCGTCTGGCGGCAACACGGCGCCGCGCAGGGTTAAGCGCCTGTCATTGATGGTCGCCGCCGCTCCGATGGGAACCTGGCAACCGCCGCCTAATTGCCGTAAGAAGGCGCGCTCGGCCAACACGGCGGCATGGGTATTTGGATCGTCAATCTTCTGCAACGTTGCAGTGGCGGCGTCATCATCGAATCTGCATTCCAAGGCCAGCGCGCCCTGGCCGACCGCGGGCAGCATCCAATTTGCATCCAGGATTTCGCGAATGCGCTCTTGCAAACCCAGTCGGACGAGTCCAGCTTGTGCGAGAATCGTCGCATCCAGTTCTTGTTCCGCCAGTTTGCGCAATCGGGTTTCGACATTGCCGCGGATATCGACGACCTTCAGATCCGGTCGGCGATTGTGGACTTGCGCCTTGCGGCGCAAACTGCCGGTGGCAACGACAGCTCCTTGCGGCAAATCGTCGAAGCGAGCGTGCTTGAGCGAAACGAAGGCGTCGCCCGTCGGTCCGCGCGGCGGCACGGCGGCGAGCACCAACCCCGGAACCGCGACCGTCGGCAAGTCTTTCAAGCTATGCACCGCCACGTCGACGCGATTTTCCTTTAGCGCTTCTTGAATCGCCTTGGTGAAGACGCCTTCGCCGCCCAGTTCGGGCAGAGGCACATTGCGAATGTCGTCGCCGGCGGTTTGAATTTCGACCAGTTGTGTTTCAAGTCCATGATTGGCGGCGCGCAAAAGGCCCGCGACGTGATTGGCCTGCCACAGGGCCAAGGGACTGCCGCGGGTGCCGATGCGGAGGAGCATGGTGTGGGATTCTCACTTGGAAGCAAGGCGCGAGCGCGAAACGATGAATCGAACGCGCCTTTGTCTTTGTATCAGCGCGGCAAATGCTTTTGAAGAAAGGCGCGCAGCCTGGCAGCGATTTCCGCGCGCGGCAATGACGCGGCTTGCAAGCGCGTCTTCTCAGCAGCATCGCGCTCGGCGCGGTTCAGCGCCAACCAGACCGGCTTCAGCTTGTCCGGATCGTCGTCGCGGCGCGGGAACAAATGCCAGTGCAAATGCCCAACCTGATTGCCGAGCAGTTCGTAGTTCATCTTGCGTGGCGTGAAACAGTCTGCGATCGCGTGGGCGAGCAGGTTCATTTCCTCCAAATACTCCCGCCGCTCCTGGACGGATAGCTGAAAAAGTTCGGTGGCATGCCGGCGCGACACAAGGATGCAATAGCCGGCGAAGTATTGCCACGGTCCCAGAAACGCGACGGAACTCGGGAATTCCCAGACTACTTCGTCCGCGGGCAATTCGGCTAGTCTTCGCAGTTTTTGGCAGAAAAAGCAGGAATCGTCCATGAGGCCATTATGAACAAAAGTGAGGGCGTTGGCCGAAGGTAAAAGCTCTCCATGTCCTATACAATGAGATGGCGAACAAGGGCGAACCATGGCCATGCAAGAAAAAATGCACTCCACGACGATTCTGGCGGTGCGGCACAAGGGCACGGCGGCCATCGGCGGCGACGGCCAGGTCACGCTCGGCGCCGTGGTGATGAAGGGCGACGCCCACAAAATTCGCCGGCTGCACGGCAACAAGGTCGTAGTCGGTTTCGCCGGCGCCACGGCCGATGCTTTCGCCCTGTTGGAGCGGTTCGAGGCGAAGCTCAAAGACTTTCAAGGGAGCGTGCCGCGCGCCTCTACTGAACTAGCGAAGGACTGGCGCATGGACCGCAGCCTGCGCCGCCTGGAAGCCATGATGATTGCCATGGACAAGGACAGCTTGCTGCTCTTGTCCGGCACGGGCGACGTGGTGCAGCCTTCGGACGGCGTGGCGGCCATCGGCTCCGGTGGGCCTTACGCCCTCGCCGCCGCCCGCGCACTTGTCGCCCACTCGAGCATGAGCGCCAAGGAAATCGTGCACGCCGCTCTCAACATAGCCGGCGACCTGTGCATCTATACCAACCGGAATATCGAGGTCGAAGAAGTGTAGCATCGGAGTGAACTCGTGCCAGATCTTACCCCGCGACAAATCGTCGCTGAACTGGATAAATACATCGTCGGCCAGGACGCGGCCAAACGCGCTGTCGCCATCGCCATCCGCAATCGTTGGCGTCGGCAGCAGCTCGCGCCCGATCTGCGCAAAGATGTTACCCCCAAGAACATCATCATGATCGGCCCCACCGGCGTCGGCAAAACCGAAATCGCGCGCCGGCTCGCGCAGCTCGTCGGGGCGCCGTTTCTCAAAGTGGAGGCGACCAAGTACACCGAGGTAGGCTACCATGGCCGCGACGTCGAAAGCATGATCCGCGACCTCACCGACATTGCCATCGGCATGGTGAAGCAGGAGCAGCGCGGCCTGGTCGAAACCAAGGCCAAGGAGCGCGTCACGGACCGATTGCTCGACCTGTTGGTGCCCAGTTCCACCCAATGGGACGAAGAGAACACCGCGGAGAACGAAAGGCATCAGCGCACGCGCGAGAAAATGCGCGCCCGTCTTGAGGCCGGCGAGCTCGAAGATCGCCTTGTCGAGCTGAACGTTGAGCAGCGCGCCGTGCCGGTGCAGATTTTCTCGAATATCGGCATGGAGCAGATGGATGTCGATTTCCAGAACATGTTCGAACGGCTCATGCCCAAGCAGAATCAGCAACGGCAGATTCCCATCAAGGAAGCCCGCAAGGTTCTGCTCGAGCAAGAAACCGAAGCCTTGATCGACCGGCAGGTGGTCGCTGAGAAAGCCGTTGAGCTGGTCGAGAACCAGGGAATGATTTTCGTCGATGAACTGGACAAGATTTGCGGTCCACAATCGACGCACGGCCCGGACGTGTCGCGCCAGGGCGTGCAGCGCGACCTTTTGCCGGTCGTGGAAGGAACAACGGTCAACACGCGCTATGGCCCGGTCAAGTCGGACCACATCCTGTTTATCGCCGCGGGGGCCTTTCACCTTTCGAAGCCCTCGGACCTGATGCCGGAACTGCAGGGCCGATTTCCGATCCGCGTGGAACTGACCGATCTGAAGAAGGAAGATTTTCTCCGCATTCTGACGGAACCCAAGCATGCATTGACGAAGCAATATGCCGAGCTCCTGGCCACTGAAGGAGTATCGCTCGAGTATACGCCGGACGGCATTGAGGCTTTGGCGGACATCGCCTTCGAAGTGAACCGGACGACGCAGAACATCGGCGCCCGCCGGCTGCACACGATTCTGGAACGCGTCGTGGAAAAGGTGAGCTTTGAAGGCCCGGATTTGCCGAAGAAAAACGTCACGATCAACGGGGCCTACGTTCGCGGGCAGTTGCAGGAAATCATCGAAAAGGAAGACCTGAGCCGGTTCATCCTTTAGATCATTGTCCGCTCACTTCCCCACCCTTGATGGTCGCGGTAGCGCGGTACGTGGTCAAAGCGATGCCATCGGAGATAAAGCGGACTGAACCGTCGGCGAACGCGAAGTGCAGGCCGCCCGGGTGCTGGCTACGGAAGGACTCGTTGTTTTGCCAATTCCAAGCCGCGTAATCCTTGCCATCGGCCTTCTTGACGTTGGGGGGAATAGCGCAGGTCCCAGTTGCGTTGTTGGCGTAGGGCCAGGAGCACCACCAAGTTTTGGACGGCAAGTCCTCACCGATCATGAAGGTGTTGCTGGCGCCGTCTTTTATGTGTGTCAGGCGCAGGTGACGCAGAAAGTCCCGGCGATAGAAGATGCCGTCGCCCTGGGCGTGGCCGTCGAACGAACCGTTGGCGCCTTTGTTGCGCCAATCCGTCGGAATGTTCGGGCCGTCCCCGTCCAGGTCGTCGCCCCAGTTGGCGCCGGCCACGCCTTTGTAATTCGTCTGTCCGGTCGGGTAATCGGCGAGATTGCCGGCGTCGAGGCGCGGTCCGGCGTTGGAATGGCCGTCGCTGGGACAAAGAAAGAGGGAAATCTGCCGGTCCATGATGCCGCTGGCCAACAGGGTCTTGTTTGGAATTCCACCTTGCCGATAAAGGTTGTCCTGTTCGATATGAGGCAAAAGGCGCGCCAGCCAGCTCCAAGCCTGCCCGTCCGGCCCGCCCAGCCAGGTCCCGTGCGGCGGGCCGAATTGGTTAGG
>JAKEFD010000485.1 GCA_022616245.1 Gemmataceae bacterium | reverse complement strand
GCTTTCCGGTAATTGGTGAATGCGAGTGTGCCGCCTACGACGATTCGCGAAGCAGTTTGATGAGGCAGGATGCGTTTTCTTGTGGAGGCGAATAGCGATGCCTCAATTCTCGTTGGAGCAACGTGTCGCCGCCTTGGAGCGGCAGGTCGCGCAGATCAAGATCGAGCACGTCAACGGTCCCGCAAAAAAGGACTGGCGCAGGACGGTGGGAATATTCACCGACAACCCGCAAATGCTTGAGCTGTTCGCGGACGCCATGAAAATCCGTGAGGTGGATCGCAAGAAAGCCCGCCGACGGCAACGCAAGGGGCAGCGGGTCAAATCGTGATCGCGTGATCGGGCTCGAACGACTGAACTGGCTGTGTGGCCGTGAACTAAAGGCGAGTCAATTCCAGGGTGGCTCCTGTGAGGTTCAGCGACCGGTTTGCATCGCCTTCTGCTGCTATCCAAAAAACTCAGCCCGTGCATCGCTGAAATCTGTTCCATTCAAAGAGATTACAACAACGCTGTGTCCCGCAAACAAGCCGGAGTCATCGTAGAAGAAATCAACGCCCGAATTGCCAATGACGTCAACACCAATGAGTGAGAGCTTTTTCTCGAATTCACTTTCGGACAGTTGCGGGTTTGAGACCGTTTTCAATGAACCATCTTCTTGGACTTCGTCGTATTCGCTCCACGCGCTGTTGTAGCAGTCTCTGAGGTCAGCCACGATGATGCGTTTGGCAACATTGTCAAGTTCTTCCAGCCGCGTGATGACGTCTGCCGCGATTTTCAAAGTTGTCTCGAAAGGCTGAACATCCGGTATGATCTGAATCTTGATCTTACGTAAATCGTACTCGATCATCGCGACGCCATCGCCGTCGGCTGCGTTCCGATTGATCTCACCCAAGATTTCGTGATGCATTGTTAAGTCCGTTCAAGCGTGCCGATGACCGGTTTGGCGTCTGCTGAAAGACTTCCCGAAAATTCTAGCTGAACTCCACCTGCAACTGCACCCAGTCGTTCGGCGTCACCTCCACCATGACCGCATCGCCGGCAGGATGGCCTTCGAGCAGAAACTCTCCGCGGGCATCGAGGAAGACGGCGCGGGTTGGGTTGCGGACGCAGCGGAATTCGGCGTGGCCGGAGTGGCCGCCGCATTCCAAGAGGCGGGCGACGACGGCGTCGCGCGGGGCGGATTCGCGTTCACCCTTGTAAACGCCGCCGGGAGATAAGCGCGACAAGAGCAGATTCGGCGAGTCAAGGTGAAAGAGCCAACCGGACGCGCCGACGTGCGGCGGGCCTTTCTGCGTCGGCACGACAGCGGCCGGCGAAATCCAGCCGAGCGCCGTTTGCATGGGGATTTCGCGGTCGAGCGCGATGCCCAAGTCGAAAGCAGTTTCCTCCTCGCCTTCGGGTTGGAGAATGACGTCGAGCATGCGGCCTTCCTGGCGCTGGTGAAAGGGCAGACCGCCGGGAAAGAGCACGGTGCTTTGCCGGGCCAGGCGCAGCTCGAGGTAATCCGGTGTTTGCGGGCGCGGATGTATGGTGAGGTAGCCGGCGCCGTTGATGCCGCGCAGGAGTAGACCGCGCTCATCGCGCCAGGCGAATCGGCTGCCGAAATAGGCGTGCCAGGGATAACCGGCGGCGGGCTGCGCGGGCCGAAGCTCAATGCGCATTTCCAGAAACGGCCGGCCCAGCCATAGTCGTAAGCGCTGGGTGAATGCCGCCAGCTCCTGCTCCTGTTCGCCCAAAAGCACACCTTGAGAAACAATCTCGCCGAGCGCCGGTCCGGGCGACGTCACGCGCACCGTCTTGGCCACCATGCGGCTGCCGGGATTGAACACGAGGCGTTGGCCGAGCCGATTGAGGTGCGTCTTGTGATCGCGGATGGCCTTGAGGCCGCCGGTCGCGCCGTCGACTTCGGCCTCGAAGAATTCGTTGCGAATAGTCAAGGTCGTGGCGTCGCCCATACGCATGCGCGACGCCATTGGGCCCGTGCCGGGTGGACCCTCGCGCGGAATCCAGGCGAAGCCGAGGGCAGGCACCTCGACGACAACGCGCAGGAGGTTGCCGTCGAGCTGGCAGGCTTTAACCGCGCCGCCGATGGGCAGTGGACGGTTCGCGCCTTCCAGCTCCAGCGCCACCCGTCGCGCGAATGCACAGGGGTTGAGCAGCATGTAGCCCGGCTGATTGTCCCCGGCGCGGGCCTGCAGCCGCGCCGCCAGTGCCGAAGCAATCCTTTTCTCCATGTCCTCCAATCCGGGAACCGCAATCCCAGGATTTGGGGACGACTCAAGGTTCTCTTCCAGCTTCTTAAGTTCTTCCTCCACTGAAAGCGTGTCATTGACGCCGGCCAAACCGCGATGGAGGCCTGCGAATGTCCAACAAGCGTCGACGCGGCGGCGCAAACGGGCGTGTTTGGAAAAACCACTGACCGGTCCGGGCACTTTCGCAGTAACGCGCTCGTTTAAGTAATCGGAATGGAATTCGTCCGCGGCCAGCGAGGGCGGATGTTCGCCGGCCATCACATCGTTGAAGTAGCGCGAAAAGGTGGTCCAATTGCCGAGCACCGGCGCGAGGCGATGGAGCTCCATCAAGTCCTCATACCATGGCGCGGGCGGCTGGCCGGAGTGTAGAAATCCCACGGTGGCGGCGTGGTCCTCGCGCGTTGTCTTAAACCAATAATGCGCCAGGTTGAAGTAAGTCGCCGGGTTGTCGGCGGGATGCGGGGCACGGACGAACGCGTCCACCTGTTTGCCGTCGGGCGACGGCCAAGACACGACCGTGGCGGAGTAATGCGGAATGCCGCTGGTTTCATCCCAGCACAAGAACAGCGCTTTTGTGAGGCCGTTGGTTGTCAGTAGCAAGGGAATCTGCGGGTGGAAGCCAAAGCGCTTGCGGGCAAAGACGCGCACGTCGACGCCCAAAAGTTCGCGCGAAACGGCCAGGCCGCGCTTCAGGTTCCATAGCTGCGACTCGAGCGGCAACAAAGGATCTTCGCGCTCGACGTAACAGCCGCCGCAGACCTCCGCCTCGTCGCGCTGTAGTTTATCTCGCAGTGCTTGCCATTTGTCCGGCTGGGCGCTCGCCAACTTTTCCAGCAAGCTCGCCGACACTACGACATTCAACGGCGAGACACTGTCCGAGCCGCGCCCGTTAGGAAGCGGGCCACTGCCCGGCCATGGTTGTTCGAGATTGTTGTCGTCGAGAAGGCAGATGTCGAGCCAGTGGATCGCCACGGGATAGAGAACTTCGCGGGCGGAAAGCAGCTTTAGCGCCGCATGGCGCAAGGATTCGCGCCAAGCCTCCGCCGGAGTTTCGGAAGCGTCGACAGGCTCGGCCGCGGCGCTTGGTTCACCCGGTGCCGTGTTGCTCGTTGGCTCTTGCACTAGAAGTGCAGCTTGTTCGACCTCCGTTGCAGTCGATTGATCATAAGTTTCCAAATGCGGCGCCGGATCGGTGTCCCAATCTTGGGCTTCAGACGAACTTGTGAATCCTCCCGCGCCGAGGTCGGCGCCGTTCTGGTCGTCGCTGGGAAGCGCGGCTGCCGGCGCTGTGGCAATTTCGAAGCCCGCGAGCCTAGCCACCGCGGCTTGCACGTCGTCCCAAAAGCCGGCGCTTTCGAGCAAGTTTTCATGCTCCATCGCCTCGGCCAGGGTCGATTGCATCAAGTGACCCCAGCCGATGCCGAAGAAAGGCGTCGCTTTCTCAATCGGTAAGTCCAAGCCGCCGGGCCAGCCCAATGCGACATTCGCCAAAGCGGCGCGCAGATTCTGCAACGTCGTCGCGCGGTCGGTCGTCGCCTTGAAAGCGACCGCGCCCGCCGCACGCACGCGCTCTTCCCAGTCGTCGGGCAAGTACAGGGGCGGCGATTCCGGCAACGCGTATACAAAGCCGGCTTGCGGCTGCTCGTGATCGTATTGCCCGTCGCAGCGCGGCGGCCCTTTGGCGTTCCAAAGCAATGCCGGGTGCCACAGCGCCGTGTAGCCGTTGAGCCAACAGGCCATGTCCTCATTGGCAAGCACCATGGCGCTTTGGCCGGGAAATCGATACGGGCTGAGAAAAACCAACTCGTGCTGCGTCCGCGCCCCGTCATTATTCATAGTTGGACCTTTGTTCCGCGCACTTCTGTTTGCCTTTCATCCTATCGGCAAGTCCTGTTATAACAACAAAGGGGAAAAGGGTTGCCGACGAGGAACCGACCATGGCTAAAGCCGACGAACCCGTGGAAACCATCTTGATTGTGGACGACGAAGAGCCGGTGCGGCGGACGTTTCAGGAATGGCTGGAAGGGGCGGGATTGGGCTGCCAGGTGCTCGCCGCTCCGGACGCCGAACGGGCACTGGATTTGGCCAACCGCGCGGCCATCGACCTGGCCGTACTCGATTGGCACCTGGGGGCGGGCGACGACGGCTTGCAGCTCTTGCAGGACTTGTATGCCTTTCACCCGAATGTGATTGCCATCATGGTGACCGGTTACGCGAACCAGGCGACGCCGCTCGACGCCATGCGCATGGGCGTGCGCGATTATCTGGACAAGAACCACGACCTCTCCCGGGAAACCTTTTTGCAAGCGGTGAAGAAGCAGCTTGCGCTCATTCGCCCCGCCAAGCGCGCCCGCGGCTTGCAGCAGAGCCTGTTGGCGTTTCGCCAGGCGGTGGAGAAGATCTTGCCGCTCGTGCAGTCGGCGGCCGCGCTCAACGATCCCGTGCCCTTGCCCGATGCGATTCGCGGCCTGATGCGCTTCTTGATTCAAGTGACGGAGGCCAAAGACGGCGTCTTACTGGTGCGGCATTACGACTCGACCAAGACTCCGGCGGAGACGATTCGCGTCTATGACTCCGACGGTAAGCACCTGGAGATGACGCTGCTGCCCTTCGCGCGCTCGGTGGCGGGTACGGTCATCAGTCTCCAGCAAGCGGCGGTCTCGAACGACCTGCACAAGGCGACCCGGGCGTTTGACTTGCAGCCTTTCGAGAAAGGGCGGCGCTGCGTACTGGCGGCCCATCTGCCGGTGGCGACGGGCTTGCAGGCGGTCCTGGAGTTGTTTGACAAACCGGACGGATTTACGCCGAACGACCAACTCTTGGCCGGCGCCGCCGCGGAGCTTGGCGCCGACTTGCTTCGGCAGGCTCTCGGGCGAAAGCAAACCGAGCAACTGCTCATTGACAGCGTGAGCGCGGCCCTGACGGCGAGCGAACACGTATCGCAGTCGTTAGGCGGCGTGTCGGAACGGCCGCTTGAGCAACCGCCGCCCGAACAGGTGCTCGACCAGTTGCGTCAGGGTCTGCGCGCCGCGGCCGGCGATGACGCCCACGCCGATCTCAGCTTGCGCGTGGCGGAAGCAATCCGCGTTCTGGCGCGCCGGCACGGCCGTCCTGCATTGGAGCACTGCTTGACCCTCATCGACAACGTGGGCCGCCTGCTCGACAAGGCGACGGGGAATTAACGGAATCGGCATGCCTGACGTCTTCGACGAAATCTTTGCCCTCCTTGATCCTGAGCGCTTGTTGCGCGATCCGCGCGCAACTGGCGAAGGCGTCCGGCTCGCCGTGATCGACAGCGGCGTGGAACGGGCGGTTCTGGAAGAAAAGTTCCGTCAAATCGGGCAGGCGATAGTTCCCGTCGAAGGCGGCATCTTCGTCGCCGACCGAACCGAGCCTTTGCCCTACGAAGGAAAACAGAGCACGCCGCATGGCACGACTGTGGCGGACATCATCCTGACGCTGGCGCCGCGCGTGCAACTGTTTTCCGCGGACATCTTCGGCCCACAGGGGAGCTGCGAGGTAGATGTCGTCATCAAGGCATTGCACTGGGCGATTGACGTTTGGCATTGTAAAGTGATCAATCTCTCACTGGGAGTGACCGAGCAGCGCCTGCAGCAGTTGCCCAAGAGGCAGCAGTTTCTACGCGCCGTTGAAGATGGTTATTACAAAGACGTGCTCATTTTCGCGGCGGCGCATAACGATCATCCACTGACGCGCAGCTATCCCGCGTTGTTTTCGCCGCCGCTCATCAGCGTCGACAAAAAGCTCTTTGCCGATCCATTGCACTTCGCGTATGAGCTCTGTGATCAGGTGGAGTTTCAAGCGCATGGCCGCGGCTATCTGGGGCCGTTCGCGCAGGAACCAGCGACCAGTTGGGCCGCCCCGCACCTGGCCGGCATAGCCGCGCGACTTCTTTCCTTGCGGCCGCAACTCAAGCCATTCGAAATGAAGACCATACTATATTGGTTGTTCCAAGCGCAAAAGAAGTAGGACAGGTTTCCCAACCCGACACATTCAAGAACTTTCTTTGGTGTCGTTCGGTCGGCTGTGATCGGTTTCGCGAGGGCTTTTGTGCGGCTTATGTGGCTTGATGGGTATCTCTTC
>JAKEFD010000484.1 GCA_022616245.1 Gemmataceae bacterium | reverse complement strand
GGGGATCTCATGATGGCGGACGAACGGATTCATGGACGCGGAGCGAGCGGCAATCCTGCCAATCGCTTCGAGTTGATTTGCTACGAAGCGGATGAGGAGACTCCGCTTGAGGATCGTCCCGCGCCCGCGACGCAGTTTTTCAAAGACGCCACGCGCTCGATCATCGCGACCAACGAAAGCCCGGACATTTTCTTCGACGCCAGCATCAATCCCTATCGCGGCTGCGAGCACGGTTGCGTGTATTGCTACGCGCGGCCCTATCACGAGTATTTGGGTCTCTCCGCCGGATTGGACTTCGAGACAAAGATTTTCGTGAAGGAAAATGCACCGGAACTTTTGCGAAAAGAGCTGTCGTCGCCGCGCTGGCAGCCAAAGATCCTCGGCATCTGCGGCGTGACTGATCCGTATCAGCCGATCGAGCGGCGACTTGGAATAACGCGCCGTTGCCTGGAAGTGTTGGCGGAGTTTCGCAATCCGGTCGCCCTCATCACGAAGAACCATCTCGTTACGCGCGACGCCGACTTGCTCGCGGAATTGGCGCGGCATCGAGCGGCGTCGGCATCGGTCGCGGTCACGACTTTGGACACCGAATTGGCACGACGCATGGAGCCGCGCGCCACCGCGCCGCACGGCCGATTACAGGCGATCCGCGAATTGGCCCAGGCCGGCGTGCCGGTCGGCGTGCTGGTCGCGCCCGTCATCCCGGGACTGACTGACCACGAAATCCCGGCGATCCTGGAGGCGGCGAAAGACGTCGGCGCGCACTACGCGGGCTTCGTCCTTTTGCGTTTGCCGTACGGACTGGGTGCGATGTTCGAAACCTGGCTGGAGCAGCATTATCCGGACCGGAAAGACAAAGTGCTGGGCCGTATTCGCGCCTCGCGCGACGGCAAACTGAACGATCCGCGCTTCGGCAATCGCATGAAAGGCGAAGGCATTTTCGCGGACATGATCCAGCAGGTTTTCACCAAGACGCGGCGACAACTCGGCTTGGACGGCAGGCCGAAGCTTTCCACCGCTGCTTTTCGTCGCCCTAGCGAGACGCAGCCCCTATTATTTAAGTAAACCGCACTGTGAGGCGCGCCACGAGGCATAGGACGGCATCTTTGGTTTTGGATTGCATTGCAGACACACACACCAATGATGCAATCCATCTAAGCACGTGTCCTAGACAATGACTGCATCGCTGAAGAATTCACCGAGACTACTGATAACACTAGGAGATGTTGCCGGCATCGGCCCCGAAATCGTCGTCAAAGCATGGCCCCACCTCGTTCAGTTCTCGCGCCCAGCCGTCGTCGGTGATCCGAATTGGCTGCGCTGGGCGGCGCGGCTTGTGCAATCCCCTGTCGCGGTCGTGGAAGCATCGTCGCCGCTTGACATTACGTCCGAAACCGGACGCATCACTTGTGTACGCGGCAGTGAACAGGATCTGCGCGAAGTCGCCCCGGGGCAACTCAGCGCCGCGGCGGGCAAAGCGGCCTACGACTTTCTGTGCACGGCCATCGCGTCCGTGCGACACGGCGAAGCCGACGCCATAGTCACGTTACCGTTGCACAAAGAGGGCCTGCGCGCGGCCGGCCTGCCGTATCCAGGGCACACGGAGATTCTCGCCGAAAAGGCCGGTGTGCGCGAATATGGCATGATGCTGTACGCACGCTGGGGAGGCCCCCTCACCCCCAACCCCTTTCACCCAAAGGGCGAGGGGCGAGATGGCGGCCTCGGTGTCGTCCACGTCACGTTGCACATGTCGTTGCACGATGTGTTTCAACACATCACCACATCCGCCGTGCTCGAGAAGATTCGTTTGCTCGACGCCGTGTTGCGCCGGCTGTCCGAGCATGCGCCGCGCCTTGCCGTCGCAGCCCTCAACCCGCACGCCAGCGACGGCGGCCTGTTCGGCGACGAGGAGAGGCTTGTCATTGGCCCGGCGGTGCAGCAAGCGCAGCAAGAAGGCGTATCCGTGATCGGCCCGCTGCCGAGCGACACGCTCTTCGTGCGGGCGGCGCGCGGCGAGTTCGACGGCATCGTCGCCATGTACCACGATCAGGGCCACATTCCGATGAAACTTCTGAGCGGTCTGACGGCGGTCAACATCACCCTCGGTTTGCCCATTGTCCGCACCAGCGTGGCCCACGGCACCGCCTACGACATCGCCGGCAAGGGGATTGCCGATCACCGCCCCTTGGTTGAAGCCGCGCGCGTGGCGGCGCAATTAGTGCGCACGAAATGCAACTAATCTGGAGTGCTGGTACTCGTCCCAGCTTTTGGATTTTAGGAGAGCGCCAACGACGACCCTGATACAATGCTCCTAGTTTTCATGTGATACGTCAGAAACGAAAGGGGGGATTCCATGATTCGCACATTGGCAGTCACCATTATGACCGGCGGATTCGTCTTTGCCGTATTGCATGCCGGCGAGTCGAACGGTGTATCACTAAAGCTGTCGCAAAAGGAGTTTCTCACTCTCGAACCGATTCTTGTCACGGTTACGGCGGATAAGACGTTGATCCCGTCGCTGCCCGCGACGCCGTCGATCCCGACACCGGCGTCGGCGGACAATTCAGCGCCGACCGTTGGCTTTGCCGTCAAGCCTACGCTCAAGCCCCGCAAGGGCGCCAAACCGCTGCCCCTGACGCCGCCCGCCAACGGCAAAACGACGACCCAGGTCTACGACCTCTTGGAATGGTTCGAGTTCCCGGGCCAAGGTGAGTTCACCGTGGAATGCGTGATCCAGTATCAAGGAAAGACGCATCGGTCGCCGGCGTTCTCGCTGACAGTGCGCCGGGCCGCCAAAGAAGATGCCGAATGGGGCCCGGTCGATCGCATTCATCACATTCCATGGAGCAACTATGCAACCGATGCGTTTTGCGGCGACACTTTCGACGTGGTCAAGCGCTGGCCCGACAGCAAACTCGCCAAGTATTGCCATTTCTGGAACGGCCTGCATCACCAGCATAAGAAGGAATATGACAAGGCCGTGGCGAGCTTCCAAATCGTGGTGGAGAAATATCCGGGCTTTGTGCTGACCGCTCATGCGCAACAGGGACTTGTAGAAACGAAGGCGTTGCAAGGCGCACAAAGCAATAAGTGATGGCGAGTGGCGAATAACTCGTAGATCGTGGGGCAGGCATTCCTGCCTGCCTGGCAGACAGGAATGTCTGCCCCACGTTGGGAGTGCGTATGGCGCAACTGAAAAAGGTGGTCGATCCTTTCGGCGAAGTGAATGTGCACCCACAGCCGGGGGGCAAGGTGCGCGTCGTCGCCACGATTTTGATGGAGCCGCGCCGCGAGGGCACGCAGACCGGCATTGCGCTCGACGGCTCTGGCTCCATGGCGGGACTCTACGCCAATCAACAGAAGGAAGGGTTTTTCTCCAGCCTGTTCGGCGGCAAGAAACCGCCGCGCAATGAGATCACGCCGGTCGCCCAGAAAATCTGCGCGTACCTCGCTCGCAAGATCGATTCCGACGGCGGCACAACATGCATCTATTGGGCTACTGGACCGGGCGGGAGCCAGATCGAAGAAGTCGGCGACCTGACCGCGGACGATGCAGAGAAGCACTTTTTCGGCGAGCCAAAAACTTTCGGCACCGGCACCCAACTCTTGCCGGCGGTCCGCTACTTCGTCGATCGCTTTAAGGACGCGCCATGGGGCTTTTACGCATTCATCACCGACGGCGAATTGCATGATCTGGACGCGGTCAAGCGCTACAGCACGCAGCTCGCGCGCGACGTGGCTGCCAGCCGTCACAAGCCGGTGAAGTTCGTCCTGATCGGCGTGGGCGACAGCGTCAACGAAGAACAAATGGAAGAGTTGGACGACCTCGACACCGGCACCGAAGTCGATTTGTGGGACCACAAGATCGCCAGCCAGATGCGCGTTCTCCAGGAGATCTTTGCCGAAGTGGTGGACAAGAACGCCCGCGTCGCCGACAAGGGCCGCATCCTCGATCATCAAGACCGCGTCGTGAAGAATTTCTCCGACAGCGGCGTCCCGGCGAAGTTCGAATTCGAAGTCGCCGCCGGCACGCCCTATTTCGTATTGGAAGTTGAGGGACAGAGGATTCAGCAGAACTTGCAGTAACCGTTTACGTTTCGCGCTCGCCGAATGACCTGCTGCGGCATGGCATGCTGCGAGCGCGAAACGCAAGCGGGATTGTGGAGAGCATCATGACCCAACTCAAGAAAGTCGTCGAACCTTTCGGCGAAGTCAACGTCTATCCCAGCCATAGCGGTCTGCGCGTGACGGCGACCATCCTGATGGAGCCGCATCGCGAAGGAGCGCAAACGGGCATCGCGCTCGACGGCTCCGGCTCCATGCGCAAGCTCTATGGCCAGGCCACGGGCGGCGGCGTAGTTTCCTCGATCTTCAAGAAGCCCACGCTGGCGAATGAAATGGCTCCAGTCGCGCAGAGCCTGTGCGCCTATCTCGCGCGCACGATCGACGCCGATCACGGCACCACCTGTATTTATTGGGCGACCGGCGCCGACGGCCGAAACGTCGAAGTTGTCGGCGACCTCACCGCGGACCAGGCCGAGCGCTATGATTTCCGCGGTCCGCAAGACTTCGGCACCGGCACGCAACTCCTGCCCGCGGTGCGCTACTTTGTCGATCGCTTTTCCAATGCGCCTTGGGGTTTCTACGTCTTCATCACCGACGGCGAACTGTTCGACCTCGACGCCGTGAAGGAATATAGCACGCGCCTGGCGCGTGAGGTTGCCGCCCGCCGCCGCAATCCGCTCAAGTTCGTGCTCATTGGCCTGGGACCCGACGTCAACGAAAAACAAATGGAAGATCTCGACGACCTCGACACCGGCACCGACGTTGACTTGTGGGATCACAAGCTCGCGGCGGAAATGCGGCAACTGCAAGACATTTTCGCGGAAGTGGTCGATCGCAACGCCCGCGTCGCCGACAACGGCCGAATCCTCGACTCCGCGGGCCACGTGGTGCGCAATTACTCGGACACGGGATTGCCGGCGATGTTGACGTTCGAGTTGCCGCCCGGCTCGACGAACTTCACGCTGGAAGTGAACGGTCAGCGCATCACTCAGTCGCTTGGGGAATTGCCCGCCGCACCACCGCCGACCTATGCGCCGCCAACTCCAGCTTCTAAGCCGGTGCACGACGTATTCGCCGCGCAGTCGAAGCCTTCGACGCTGAAGCCTCTGGGAGCGTCCTCTCCCGCGCCGGCCCGGCCGCCGACGGAGGACATCTTCGCGTCCAAGCCCCGGGCCATGCCGCCGCCGTTGCCACCGGAGTTTCACGCCGCGGCGCAGTCTCCTTCGCCTGCGGCCGCGCCGCCGCCGTTGCCTCCAACCCCTGCGCCCGCTTTTGCGCAAGCGCCGTCCGCTCCCCCCGCGCCGCCAGTAGCAGAAAAAGCGGCAGAGCAGAAGCCGGGGGAGGAAAAATGGGAAGAAGGCAATTTGGAAATGGACGAACTCTTAAAGAAGATCAATCTCGAGTTTGAGAAACCGCCCGAGGGAGAAGGGGACGTGGGTTTGGAAGAGAACAAATGAGTGCGTCGCATTGGAATTATGCCGGCACAACTGTTGGCGAAATCTGCGGGTCAATCAAGCGTGATCCCTGCGGCGGGCTCAGTCCTTTTGTGCGCACGCAAACAATCGGGACGCCCTCCGCGCGGAGTTGTTTTTCGGCGAGCTCGCGGCTGAAGCGATTAAATTCCACTTCACCCGAAACCTCAAAATAGATGTAAGACTGCTCGGGCAACAGCTCGTCCACTTCCGGATGTTCGACAACATACCGGGCAAACTCGGCCGTCAACTCCATTTGCTTGCGCGCAAATTCATGCGGATTCATCATTATTCAATCTCCCGGAGGAATCGATTCCGGTGGCTTTCCCAGTGGGTTTGAACTTCTTCGATGGCACGCGTAAAGGTCTCGTTGGCATCTCCCACGAAAGTAGCGGTCTTGTCTTGCGTGCCATCGGCGTGGATATCGTCGCGGTGGCAAAAGCCGTGCGCATTGTCATAGCGAACCACGGCCCGCCACTTTCCCTGATATGGTATCTCCAACTGTACTGTGTATTCAAGGAGGCGCTTTCCGCGTCGCTGATACCGGCAGCGAAGTCGCGCCAGTTCGGGTGCAAGCTCTTGCACCCATTCACGCTCGATCAGCGCGACGTCAGCCATGGCAGCATCCTTCCTTCACTCTAATCGGGTGCTGAGGGTGATACCAGCCGAACTTGCCCGGTATAGCCGTGCGTGCTATACATCCAACTCCTCCGCCGCCAATTGCGCCGCTGATTCCATGATGAACTTATAGCGCGACGCCGCCTCTTTGCCTAAGAGCTCCACGAAGGTCTTGTCCGCTTCCAGATTCGAGTCAATGCCTACCTGCAACAGTGTGCGTTTGCGGACGTCGAGCGTCGTTTCGGCGAGGACCTTCGCGTCCATTTCGCCCAGGCCTTTGAAGCGAGTGATCTCCACTTTGGCGTTAGCGCGCAGGTTGGCGAGGATCTCTTCTTTGTGGGCGTCGTCTTTGGCCCAATGTGTCTCCTTGCCCACGTCGATCCGGTACAGCGGCGGCTGGGCGATATAGAGGTGGCCCTTGCGGATGAGCTCGGTCATATAGCGGAAGAAAAACGTCAAAAGGAGCGTGGTGATGTGGTGGCCGTCGGCGTCGGCATCCATGAGCAAAATAATCTTGCCGTAACGCAGATTGTTGATGTTGAACTTCTCCCCCGCGCCGGCGCCGACCGCGGTGACGAGGTCGGCCAGCTCCTGATTGGCGAGCACTTTGTTGATCACCAGTCCTTCGGAATTAAGGACCTTCCCGCGTAGGGGAAGCACGGCCTGCGTATTGTTGTTGCGTCCCTGTTTGGCCGAACCGCCGGCGGAATCGCCTTCGACAATGAACAGTTCGGTTTCCTCGAGGTCGGTCGATCTGCAGTCGGCGAGCTTGCCCGGCAGGTTGAGCTTGCGCTGCGTGGGCGATTTGCGCTTGATCTCGGCGGCTGCTTCGCGCGACGCCATGCGCGCCTTGGCCGCCAGCACGATCCGGCCCACGATCTGGTCAGCGGCGGTACTGTTGCTATTGAGCCAGGCTTCCAGAGCGGGCCGGACGAAGTTGTCCACCATTGCCGTCATTTCCGGATTGTTCAGCTTCTCCTTGGTTTGCCCCTGAAACATCGGCTCGCGCACGAAGATCGACAGGATGCCGACCACGCCTTCGCGAATGTCCTCGGCGGTGATCTGCACGCCTTTCAGGTTGACGTTGTGGGTTTCCATGAAGCTGCGGATGGCTTTGCCGATGCCGGCTTTGAAGCCGGATTCATGCGTGCCGCCGGCGATGGTGCGGATGCCGTTGACGTAGGAGCGGAAGGTTTCCTCGGTCGATTCCGTCCATTGCAGAGCGATTTCCGCTTTGTCCGCGCCCTCTTTCTTGAGGTAGAAGGGCTGCTCGGTGACCGTCGGTTTCTGTCCGTCCTGCACGAGGCGCTGCAAGAACTCCGGAATGCCGCCCGGATGCGACAGGTCGAAGGTCTCCTTGGTTACTTCGTTCTTGAAAGTGATTGACAGGCCGTGATGGATGTAGGCCATGTCGTCGAGGTGCGACTTGATCCATTCGGGGTCGAAGTGTGTGGTCTTGAAGACGTCGGGGTCGGGCTCGAAATAAATCGTCGTGCCGTGGCCGCGGAAGGGTCCGACCTTTTCGAGGGCAGTGGCCGCATTGCCGCGCTTGAAGGTTTGCTCCCACTCGTAGCCGTCGCGCTTGATGTTGGCGACGAGTTTCTTGGAAAGGGCGTTGACGACGGAGGAACCGACGCCGTGCAGGCCGCCGGAGTGGATGTAGTTGCCGCCTTCGCCAAACTTGGCGCCGGAGTGCAGCGTGGTCAGGATCAGCTCAAGCGCGGGCTTCTTGTACTTGGGATGCTTGTCGACCGGAATGCCCCGGCCATTGTCGCTCACGGTGACCGCGTCGCCCGCTTTGTGCAGCGTGAGCGTGATGGAGTCCGCGTAGCCGTTCAAGTATTCATCGACGGCGTTATCGACGATTTCCCAAACGAGATGGTGCAGGCCCTTCTTGTCCGGATCGCCGATGTACATCGACGGGCGCTTGCGGACCGGCTCGAGGCCTTCGAGGACCTGGATGTCTTTGGCGGTGTATTTGGCTGCGGCGGCGGACATGGGTTTCCGTTCCCTTAGAGATTGAGCATTGTTCGCAACTTTGCGTCCACTTCGGTCAGTGTCTTGGACGAAACGATGCCCAGTGAGCGGACCAAATCCGATCCATGAATAGTGGCCAGTTTGTGTAAACGCAAGAGCGTCAATGCCTTCAGGTTTGTAGTCGCATATTCTGGAAGCTTGGGATCAAGAAGAATGTCAGTTGGCAACATGCTCGGCGGAGTGACCGATGTCATATACGCCACCAAGAACTCCGGCACCGGACCAAGCGGTCCAGCCAACACCAGCACAGGGCGCAGTTTCGAGCCGACTTTTCCGCCAAATGGAAATGACCCGAGACATATCTCACCGCGGTTCATTGATTGGCTTTCCGTCCTCAAGGCCGTAAATGTCCTCTCTCGGATCGTTCCACTCGCGACTCCAAGAGTCGCTTACCCATTTGGCCCAAGCTTGCTCATCTTCATCAATCCATTCCAATGTGACTTTGACAGGACCCGGTTTCACATCGGGTGGAAGCTCCACCGTCAAACCTTGAACCGCGTCAATCGTACCTGGCAACTCGATTTTGTCCATAAGGAGACTCCGCTGAGTTTACTAATTCTACAACCCTTGCGCATCGTGGAGAACCCGTCGTCGCATGCCAGAATCTCTTTCTTTTTCTTCGCGAGCAGATCTTTGGTGCGTTGCATGGCAATTCTCGAAGGCCTCTTGCCTAAGATGTTGACCGTATTGTAACGAACCGATCACGCTTTTTGCAGGCGAGTCGCGTCGACACAT
>JAKEFD010000483.1 GCA_022616245.1 Gemmataceae bacterium | reverse complement strand
CACGCCGGCCGCCCCGTCCCGGCGATCGACTCAGGCGCCGTGATCGAAGAGCTGTTTTGAATTGATGGTAGCCAAGACCTTGGATTCACTTTTGCTACGCCAGAATAACGGCAATCTGTTTTACGTGGTTGACAAATGATCGACGGGCCTGAGCAAATGGTTGTCTGACCTTCAGCCCGCATGCTGCCCGCGCGCCGCTGTGCCAGGCAGCGGCGGCGGCCACGTGAACCCGCGGACCAGAAACCCCTAGCGTTGAATCGCGACGAGGCGCTTGGCTTCCTTCAAGAGAAACTCCGCGTCTTTGAAAGGATAGGCGCCGATCTCTTGCCAACGAACCAGGCCGTCTTTGTCTATCAGGAAAGCGCCGTGCAATGGCCGGCCTTCGAAATCGTCGAAACAGCGATACGCTTTAAACGCGCGCAGGTCACTGTTCGAAACCGGCGTGAACGGAAAGCTCACCGCCTGGAGCTCAGCCTCATTGACTGGCGCAGCAGCATCCACAGCGTCCAACTTGGGACCTGGGACTTGGGAGATGGGACCAGCTGAACCCTGAACCCCGAACCCTGAACCCTCCATCGATTTCTTCAAATCCTCCACCGTGTCGGTGCTGATCGCGACCAGCGAAATCCCCGCTTCTTTGAAATCGTCGGCCAAGGGCACGAACGCCTGAAGCTGCTCGGCACAGTGCAGGCATCCATAGCCTAAGTAAAAAAGCACCACGACCGGCTTGCCTGAGTAGTCGTACAGCGACACCGGTTGACCGTCGGCATTGTGCAGCGTCCACGGCACGGCCGGCATCGGCTGCCAGCGGAATGGACCCAAAGTCGCCAGCTCCGGCCGCGCACCGACGTCGGCCGCCGGGGCCGGCGGGATTTGCCATCGGTAGGGGTACTTGAAGTCCCGCGCGATCGCGGCCAGACGGTCGAAGATCGGCGCGCGCAGGTCGCTTGTGCCGGCCAGTTTGCGCAGCTCGTCGAAGGAGCTTCTGGCGTCGTCGTACTTTTGAACTTCGTAGAGGATCTCGACCAGGCTCGCTAGCGGATAGACCTGGTTCTTGGCGCCATCCATGGCCTCGCGGGCGAGCTTTTCAGCCTTCTCCATTTCGCCCGCGCGAAGGTACGCCCGCGCCAATTGTGGTTTCGACAGGTCGCCGGCTTTTTCGAACAGCTTGACGGCCGCGGCGGAATCGCCTTTCGCGGCCGCTTGAAGCCCCTCCAAATGCGCAAGCGCCTTTTCGATCGACTGCACACGGCTGTCGAAACGCTTGCGTGCTTCGTCGCGCGCCTTGTCAACGTCGGCGTCGGCTTTTTTTTCTTCGCGGGCTTTGTCTTCGGCGGCCTGACCGGCGGCGTCCTGCTCAGTCTTGAGCTTCGCCTGCAGCTTGACGAGCTTGTCCGTTTGTTCGCCGCCTTGGATCCTGTTGCCGATCGAGAGGTGCGCCGCGGCCAGCCAGCGAAGGTGGCGTATCTCATCGGCCTCCGAGTCTGGCGGATCGAAATACGCGGTTGTGGCCAACTGGATGTAGTCGTGCCACAGCTCGTAAACGATGAGCGTATCGAAGAGCTTCTGGCGGCCGTAGCCGGCGGCGCTTGAGTTCTCCTTTGGCGAATTCAGCTTGGGATGTCGCGGCGCTTCGATCAGGTTGCGGGCGACATCCACCGCCTCGCGCACGCGACCGACGTACACGAGATTTCGCGCCAGCCACTCGTTGTTGTGCGCGTAGTTGTGGATCTGATAGGGCATCACCCGATCGCGCATCATGTGCAGGTGATCTACGCGGGCCGAGGCTTCTTGCTGGTAAACTGCATCGGCATAGCGGTGCAGCTTCGACTAGATGTGACCGGGCATGTGCCACATATGCGCGATGGCCGGCGCCGCCGGACCGCACAGCGCCGCGCTTTCAAGCGCCCGCTTCGGCTCTGGATCGTCCCAGAGGTGAATCCGGTAGTGATGCGCCGGGTGCAACGGCTCGGCGTCGAAGACCTGCTGCAAAAGTGCATTCACTTCCTCGCGGTCATTAATCGGCACGTCGTCCCGCCAATTCCAGCGGTAGTAGGCCAAAAACGCCTTGGCCTCAAGATCGTCCGGGAAAACCTTGGTGATTGCTTGCAGGCTGTCCAGGAATTCTTGTTTCCGCTTCTTCTCGGCAGCCTTCTTGGGGTCGTCGGCCGCGGCGCGGCGGCGTTGGCGATTGCCCTTCGATTTGCTGCCTTCCGATTTGCTCTTTTCTGATTCTTCGGCGGGCGTGTCGGTTGGCGCCTTAGTCTCCGCCGGCTCCTTAATTTTAGCCGGTTCCGCAGGCTTGTCCGACTCGCCGGTGGGCGGCGCTTGCGAATCATCTTTCTTCGTTGGTTCAGTGGACTTTGCTTTGTCCCAGTCCTCGTAGTATTCGCTCAGGGCTGCGATATACTGCGACTCGCGAGGCGTGATGTTAGCGTCCCGTTTCTTGGCCTCGCGAATAAACTTAAGCGCGCGCTCGGCGTTGTTGGTGTTCGCCATCGCCATTCCCCAATAGGCCATCGCACAATCGGGATCAAGCGCCGCAATCTGGCGGAACGACCGCTCCGCCTCCCAGTACCAAAAGCCGTGAAGCTGCCCAAGACCTTGGTCGAAGAATCGCTGAGCGAAGGGGCTCTTGGCAGTGATGGGGAACTTCACCTTGCCCGTTCCGCCCAGCAGGTACGCCGCCTGCCGTGGTCCCGCGTTAAAGGCCTCGCCGTGCATCGAGTGACCGGCGGGGACAGCGGACTGCTCTTGTGCTGACGCTAGGCTGACCGCGAACAAAAATAGCGCAAGTGCGCTCGACCAGCGGAGTGGGGACATGGACGCCTGCGGGGGAGAAAAGGCAAAGGTGGGATCAACCAGCAGGCTAACTCAGCCAGCGCAGCCGGTCAAGAAACCACGCGATGGCGTTGTGCGCGGGTCTCCTGACCCCGCACACGCCGCACCCGTTGTGCGCGGGTCTCCTGATCCCGCACCCGCCGGCTACCTTGATCAACTCTGGAACCT
>JAKEFD010000008.1 GCA_022616245.1 Gemmataceae bacterium | reverse complement strand
CGGGCGTGTGCTATCGCCTGTTCACGCAAGCCGCGCTGGGCTTGTCGTGTTTGCACAAGAGCGGGCTCGTGCACGGGCACCTGGAGGACAGCCACCTCTTTCTCACGCCCGAAGGCATCCTTAAAATCGCCGGCATCGGCGAGCCGCCCTGGCTTTTGGGATCAACGGCGGAAGAAACCACCGAGCCGGCGGGCGACTTGCGCGCGCTGGGACGCATCGTCTCCAACTGGTGCACTCCGAACGGCGTGCGCAAAGGGGCCAAGGCCAAACCGCTGCCGGACTCCTTGGTGACCATTCTCTATCGGCTGACCGCCGACACGGAACCTGGTTATTCGAGCGCCGCGGAATTGCTCGAAGACCTGGACCGCGCCGGCGCGGGCATCCCCGCCAACTCCGAAGCCTGGGAGCGCCTGTTGCGCTACGTCCGCGACCACGGCGCGCCGGAAATGACGCTGCGGCTGTCGGCATGACGGTCAGAACTAATTCTGTTTTGCAGGTGTCGGCTGCCGCCGCGCAAACCGGTGATCGTGATGCCGGTGATTTTCACACGAACAGTGGACGAAGTCGGCGGCGGGTTTCAAGTATCGCCTGGTTTTCAACACTAGCCCGACGCGCGAGCGAGGGATTTTCAACCTGGCCGCGCTGTCAGCAAGAACCAGACAACTAAGGCAAGGGCCAAGATGCCTAGCGCTTGGAGCGCAATGCGCGGCAGCGGCCTGAGTTGATTCCACCAGGCCCGGAAATCACGAAAGTGAATCCCCAAAAGAAGCAGCGTGCCGTGCAACATCAGCCACAGCGGCGCGAACAGCAAGATGGCATGACGACCGAATCTGGTTCGATAGATGAAATAACAGAGCGCGACCGCGATCACGATGCCGACGCCGAGCAGGATGAGGCCGAGCACGCGGTCTTTGAATGGCAGGCTGCCACCGGTGTCTTCGCGCGGCAGGTGGCATTTGGGGCAATGCAGCCGACGTCGGCTATAGAACGTGCCACAATGGCTGCAAGGGAGTTCGTTGGCGGACATGTGATTGAATATCGTAACGGAAGCGTCGTAGCGCCGATACCGGTCGCGACTATCTCACGCTGCTTTCCGCTTGCTCGATAACCAGCGCCGCCGCGCTGCGCCTAGTCCCAGGAGCAACGGCGGCACGCACGCGGCGATAACCGCGGCCATGCCGATTCTTCCCCACGGCCGGCCCGGGTTATCGTACACCGACATGTTGTAATCGTCGCGCACCAAGAGGCTCGCGCCATCGAAAGTGAAGTACGCGTAAACGCCGATGTCCCACGACATGATTTGGTTGCCGCTGGCCAGATCGAACAGATGCAAAGCTTCTTTGGGTTGCTCGGACAACGTGATGCCCAGCCAGCCCAGAATCCGCTTCAGATAAGCCGGGTGCGTGCGCGCCCAGCTGCCATGCACCGCGAGGAACCGGCCGTCCGGCGACAACACCGGGTTTTTCGGACGCGAAACATTCAAGTTCCATGACCGATTCTTTGCCAAGTCCAATACCTGCACATCGACCTGGACATGGACGAGCGTGTTCCCGTCGTTGGAAAGCGCCCAGCGATTGACATCTTCCAAATGCCAGAGCTGATTCCTCACCCAAAGTGGTTTCGTTAGAGTGGCCTCGTGGCGAGCCTTGCCGGTGGACAAATCGCGCAGCGTGATTGCCAATTTCTCGCTAAGGAGGCCGTTGTTTTTGAATTGCTTCTCGTCCAGCGGTCGTGTCTCCAATGCGCCGCTGGGGAAGCACTCGGGAAAACCCGAGAGCGAATTTGTTAGACCGGAAACAAAATCTTGAATTTCCAGCCGACCGTCTATGGGTCGCAGAATCAAGATTCGCCCAGTCGCGTCATGTTGCAGAGTGCCAAAGTGGATGTCCGTCTCGTGGCAATTCGATTCGCCGGTTGCGATGTCGTGAATGTAGGCTTTGTTTGGAGTAATACGCAGGAGCTTGCGTTCGGACGGAAAGAATGCCATTCGCGAAGCGAAGTAGGAGAAGGGAAAGTGGAATCTGCGCGGCGGCGACAAAGTCGGAATAGGCGATCGAACCCCTTGCTTAGTAAGTATATCCGAGCGATTGATTTCGTGAGAGAACGCGCCAAGGCGC
Source organism: Gemmataceae bacterium (assembly GCA_022616245.1). Classification (GTDB taxonomy): domain Bacteria; phylum Planctomycetota; class Planctomycetia; order Gemmatales; family Gemmataceae; genus JAKEFD01. Next base: position 5,007 of record JAKEFD010000008.1, on the reverse strand, counting down.
TCGTCCAATTGCAAATCCCAAAACGTGACCGTTTCCGACCAATCGTCGGACTTCAAATTGCCTTCACGTTGTGTAGCCAGGGCCAAGAAGCGACCATCGGGCGAAATCGCCTTGTCGTAATGCATTGCCGGCAGCGCGACCGTTCGCCGCAGCGAGACGCGGACCGGCAGCCACCACCAGGCGGCGACGCCGGCCAGGCCGGCCAATACCAGCGACCAGCGCACGGTGCGGTGTTTCAGGATTCGCCAAAGTGTGTTCACGTCTGTCGATGACTTCGTTGCACTTGGAAGCTTCAGAAAGATCAAGCCGGCGTGAGTTCCCACTGGCGAGCGCGTGCCGCCAATGCTGGGGCGAACGCCGGCCAATCATGAAGCGTCGCCGGGTCGAAATCGGCGCCGTTGGGCCAGACCAGTGTTTTCACTTCGGGATCGATTCGGACTTGATTGAACAACGAAAGGTCGCGCAAGGGACGATAGAGCTCTCCGGCCAAGGTCGGTTCAAAATTGATGGTCTGCTCGGTGTGGTCGTCAAATTGCACACGAAGCGTGTAGGGCGCGACAATCTCGAAAGATCGAACGCGATGAATCGGATGCGGAGTGGTCATTTTCCTCCCTCCAAAGGATCGATAGCCAAAGGGACCTATCCAGCTTGCAACAGTTCCCAATCCTCCATCATATCATTGTGGAACAGCCAAATCGTTCCGAATCGTGCGGACTGATTTACACGCCGGTTTTCGCTTTTTCGCCAGCAAGCGCCGCGCGGTGCTAAACACAATCGGCACGCTTGCCGCAATCACCGCCGCCAGCGCGATTCGGCCCCACGGCGTTCCCAGCGGCACATCGTAGAGGTCCACGCTCTCTTCGTAGACCACGGCGAGCGAGCGGCCGTCGGGCGAGAAGCGGCCGTAGGATGCGCCTTTGAACGAGGCTGTCTGTGCGTCGCTCTCCAAGTCCACGACGATGACGCCGCTGCCCGAAGCGCCCAGGTTCAGGCCAAGCCGGTCGCCGATGGAGACGAGCCAGCCAGGCAGCGACGAAGGATTATGCGCCAGGGCCGCGAAGTGCTTGCCGTCGGCGGAGAGGGACGGGAATTGCAGTTGGCTGCCGGGGAATTCCTTGGTCTTCTCGCCCGCCGGCCGCCAGATGTATAGCTCCGGTCCCAGAACGCGCGCAATCGTCTTGAGGTCCGGCGAAACCGCCCAGTAATGCGTGAATTTGGTTTGCCCGCGCGCGAACTTGGCGGCGACGTCCAGCGCCGGCACGGAACGCATATGATACGTTTCGCGCTCGAATGTGATTATTCCTCCCGGAAAGAACTCATTGAAATAGCCACCGGGTTCCTCGAAGCGCCTTTCCGATTGCAGTTTGCCGCTTTCAACATCATGCACCGTGATCCGTCCGGGCTGGCGTGTGAGCAGGTACAGCGTGCCGTCTGAGCCGGGCACCAGCTCACGGCCGTGGAAGTCCCGGTCGGGAACCGGCGCTGCCCGGCCTTCGGGCGGGCGCCACTCTCGGCCATCGGGCAGTTCCCAAAACCGAATCGAGTGATTGTCGCAGACGGCCAGCTTGTGATTGCCGAGGAATTGAACAGAGTGCACCTCGCCGGGCAGGAATATTTTGCTATCGGGGATGGAAAACAGGCGCTGGCGCTCTGCCACATCCCAAACGTGGAGATGCCCCTCCCAGGTGCGCTTCGACGTGTGCTTGCCGGCAGAACACGCGAGGAAGCGGAAGTCACGCGAGAAGGTGAGACCGGATTGCGCCTCGGCAAAGCGCAGCGTCTGGCGCGGCGTGGGCAGCAATAGCCACCAGGCCGCGGCGGCAGTCACCAAGCCGAGCGCAACGGACCAGAACAAGGTGCGGCGCGGAATTGCCTTCATTTTGTGGACTCGGGCGCGTGATCCCGCGGCCCACTCACCCCCGACCCCTCTCCCACAGGGGCGAGGGGAGAAGATGCGCGTGGGCGCGAACGATAGTAAATACGAACGAGGAGCACAAAAACGGCTGCCAGGAATCCGTTGAGCACGATGAGGCGCCACGGCGGACCGAGCGGCAGATCATAAACCAGCATGGCGTCGGCGGTGCGCACCAGCATGGTGTTGCCGTCAGTTGAGAAGTACGCGCAAGCCGCGCCGTCCCACGATATCACGTCGTGCCACGCATGCAAGTCATAGAGAAACAAGGAATCGACTTTCTTGTCGGATAGATCCAGACCCAGCCAGCCGCCGACACGCTCCAGGATCGGATGGTAGTGCACATCCCTTTTACTATGGAATGCCAAAAAACGGCCTTGCGGTGAGACGACCGGATTCTTGGCATCGATCTCCAAGTCCCGCGACTCGCAGTTGCGTAATTGCCAGACACGGATGATGTTTTTGACGGCTACACATTCAGCGAGAACCAGTGTGTCGCCGTCGTGGGACAGGGCAGTTTCCGTGCCAATGCGCCACTCCGGCCTATCGAGCGCCATCTTGTGGCGCACGTTTCCCGTGGGGATTTCGCGCCGTTCGAACAGGCTGACGGCAAGACGACAAAGCACCCCCGGCGAAGATCCCGGCAAAGAAAAATCACCCAAAAGATGTATGAATCGCGACAACTCCGGTGAAAGATCCTCGATCAGAAACCACCCCTTTTGCCGGTCGCGGACCACCAAATGCAGGCCGGTCGGTCCCCAGACGAAGCTTGCCCAATGCGGACTGAGCCCGAAATCAACTTCAGAAGCCGGACATTCGAGTTCCGGGAGGCGCGCGCCCGTGCGGACGTCATAGAAGAATGCGAACGACGATACCCTGACTGCGAATTGTCGGCCGTCGCGCACAAAGGCAAAATCGTGGCGACGTTCGGAAAATGGAAAATGGCGCTTGCTTGAGTACTCTTCGCGCCACGGCCACGCTTCCACCATGCGAGGCAGTTGATCGTGAATGAAGGACCCAAGAGGCTGCCTATTGGACAAATCCCAGAATGTGATGTCCTCTCGCCAATACTCGTACGTGAAGTTCCACTTTTTCCATTCCAGCGTCTTCTCGTCTTGCCGCTGGCCTTCTAGTTTCTTTTGGTCCCAGCGGCCGACAGCTACGGCGAGATAGCGTCCATCCGGCGAAACGGCCTTGTCGTAGCTGCCCGCGGGCAACGCGATCCTTTCTCGCGGCAAAGGGTTCATACTGAGCCAGCACACAAACGCCGTCAAAAGGCCGGCGAGCAGTGCAAGAATCAGCACGCGCCGCCGACGAAGTGCCGAATTTGCACCAAGCAGCGCCAACCATAGAGTCTTCATGTCAGACCCCGCTCGTGCACTCGGAAGCCGGATGCAAGGGATACAGCTTGCGAATGTTCCGATACTCGAAGCGGCGCGGGTTGACCGCGGTCAGGCCGGGCGTGTCCACTTCGATGATCGTGCCGGCGATCAGTTGATAGGCCGCCTTATAGGCTATCGCGGCTTTCACAACCAGGATGCGTTGCTTCTCCGGCTGAATGCCCATCGAGGTGAGCTGGCCCAGGCTGAAGGGCGGATGCCGCTCCGAGTTTAGCACCAGCCAATTCCGGCCCGGCATTTCCACCAGTGCGGTAATGCCCATGTGATTCTGGCGGCGGCCGCCATGTCGAGGCGACGTTTCGATGTAGCTGCCGTCGGTCACGCGGCGAACGGTGCCGCGGACCTCCACAGGTTCGCCATGCAGGTTGTCGACTTTGCCGCCGACGCTGAAGCGCACGCGGCCGCCGATGCCGGCCATCAGGCACTGAATCGCTTCGTTCGGAGCGTACAAACTCACGACGCAGTCCCTGCCCTCTTGTTCGAGAATCTCGGAGAGTAGGATAGTGCCGTCGCCCGCTGAGCCGCCGCCGACATTATCGCCGGTGTCCACAAGAACGACGGGTCGCTTGCTGGACGAGATTGCCTGTGCGACCGCTTCCTTGGGGCCGGGCAGCGGCCGCACCAGTTCGTCGCGCATGTCCCAGAGCATTTGGCCTAAACGGTGCGCGGCGTCCGAGCCGCGACCGTGAGGGAGCGGGGCAGCGTCCCTGGCGCTTTTCCGCTCCCTCACGGTCGCGGCTCGGACTGCGTCATCCTCCACGACGATGATCGACGGGCCCATTTGCGGCACGTCGGCGTAGGCGAAACCAGGCAGCACACTGACCGATAGGATGCCTGGTTCTTGTTCGAGGCGGCGCGCCTCGTCAAGTATGGTGCACAAAGGCGGCAGGCTGGTGTCGTGCGCCATGATGTTGACGATGACGGGCGGCTTGGCGAGCGCTTGCCGAGGCCGAATCTCGCCGCGCAACGTGCGCACCAGGAGGGACGCCGCGTCCAGGCCGCGGGCACGCTGATCCACGTGCGGGCAAGTGCGATAAGCGATGGCGGCGGTGGAGAGGTCGATGAGGCCCTGGGACAGGTTGCCGTGCAAGTCGACGGTAAGCACGATAGGAAAGTCGGGCCCGAGGGCGGATCGAAGCCGAGCGAGGACTTCGCCGTCGCCGTCGGGATAGGCGTCGCACACCATGGCGCCGTGCAAAGCCAGGAGCAAGCCGTCGGGCCGGAGCTCTTGTAGTTTCGCGATGAGATGGCTGACGATTTCGTCGAAGACGTCTTGACGCACCGGTCCGGAGGGCGTGGCCCAAGCCATCACAATCGGCAAAAGCTCCGCGCCGTGTTGTACCACGCCTTCGATGAAGCCGCCCATTTCGTGATGGGCGTCGCGCCATTCGTCGACGAGGGCCGGGCCGAACGCGAGGCATTGCGATTCGAACGCCGCCCGATCGGTTGGCAATGGGTTGAAGGTGTTCGACTCGTGCATGAAACCGGCAACAGCGATGCGCATGGCGATGCTCGTGTTCGGATCTAGACAGGTCTTGTTCCCGTCCATCGGAGCCTGAAAGCGGACAGGTTGAAAACCTGTCCTACGAAGTGACAGACATCATACCAAGGCAAGGTACAAAACGCGAACGCCCGGCTCCTGGGCGGAAGCCGGGCGTCTTCTTGTTCCTCTTTCGAGGAGAAGCCTCGCGCTAT
>JAKEFD010000094.1 GCA_022616245.1 Gemmataceae bacterium | reverse complement strand
GTCTTGAACGGCTACGATCCCGAGCAACATCCGCGCCTGGGTTTCTATTATTCCGTGAAGGACGAGGAGCTAGGCGAGCAGGTGTTGAGCGTTGGCCCGGAGTTTCCGTTTTGGGAGGATCCAAGTCTTTGGAGTGTATTAGAGTTGGTTCGATAAATGAACAAACCTTAAGGAAATGGCGGCTTGAATGGTGCGGGAAATGGCGTACAATCTCCCATCCGCTATCGCAAATCCGCATTCTGCAACGTGGGGGTCGGAATGCCAAGTTCTACGTTGCCCGAAGTGGCCGCCGCCGTGGTTCGCCAGGCGCAGCGGCAAGGATACGTGGTGCCCAAGGACATTCGCACCGCTCTGCGCCTCGCGGAATTGTCCGAGGAGGATTGGAAGCGCGTTGCCAACATCGCCAAAGATAGGCTGCACTATCGACAAGGCCGCTATTACCCGCTGACTGCGGTTAGTCCTCGATTACAACGGGAAAAGGAACAACAACAGCGCATCGAGAAGATCATTCGCAAATTGCTGAAAGCGCATCGTGCGGCGTCGAAGCGCCAGGAGCGCCGCGGCACGCCGCGCGTCGACTTCATTCAGCCCGTGACCGTTAGCACCGAAGACGGCAAAGAATTCAAGCTCCTTTCGCGCGACCTGTCCAACACCGGCATCCGGCTCTTGGGCACCAAAGGACTGCTTGGGCAGAAAGTGCAGATCGCGCTGCCGCTTGGTGAGTCGCAGCTGCAGTGCAAGATGACTGTGCGCATTCTCTGGACCTGTGCGGTTGCCGACGATCTTTTCGAAAACGGCGGAGTATTTGTCGAAGCCGCGGAGTAGTGCACGGAGCAAAGTAGCAGGCACACTCCGTGTGCCGTTGCAAGTGGACGGCACGGAGTGTGCCTGCTACATATTGCCCGCCGCCCCCTTTCTCGTCTAATATTGGGTAGCAGTGTCGAGGAGCGAACCTTCCGCCGAGCGCCTCGTATTGAATTCAGAGTAGTTTCAACCGCGGAGGCGCAGAGGAACGCAGAGAGAAAAACGGACCAAAGCATTCTTGTTTCTCTTTACTCTGCGTTTCTCTGCGCCTCTGCGGTTTTTCTTTATTGGCATGAATTCTCAATCCGTTAGAGGAGCAAATTGCAATGACGGCAACCGCCAAAAAGTCCCACGCCAAGGAACCCAAGATGTCCGGCTACTCGACCCCCGACTACGCGGTCGCGGACCTGTCGCTCGCCGATTGGGGCCGCAAGGAGATCGCCATCGCCGAGCATGAGATGCCCGGTCTCATGGCCATTCGCAAGAAATACGCGCCCCAGCAGCCGCTCAAAGGCGCGCGCGTCGCCGGCAGTCTGCACATGACAATCCAGACGGCGGTGCTGATCGAAACTCTGCAAGCTCTGGGCGCCGAGATCCGCTGGGCGAGCTGTAATATCTTCTCGACGCAGGATCACGCCGCTGCCGCCATTGCCAAAAAGGAAACGCCGGTCTTCGCCAAGAAAGGCGAGACCCTCGAAGAATACTGGGACTACACCCACCGCATCCTGGATTGGCCCAATGGCGGCGGCCCCAACCTCATCCTCGACGACGGCGGCGACGCCACCTTGCTCCTGCACCTTGGCTGTGCAGCGGAGAAAGATATTTCCGTCGTTAAAGGGGAAGGCGAATCGGAAGAAGAAGGCATTCTCTTCCAGTCCATTCGCCACAAGCTGTCCGATGACAAAAACTTCTACAGTCGCATTGCCACGAACATTGTCGGCGTTAGCGAAGAGACCACGACCGGCGTCAAGCGCCTCTACAAGTTCGCCGCCGAGGGCAAACTGCTTTTCCCGGCCATCAACGTCAATGACTGCGTCACCAAGAGCAAGTTCGACAACCTGTACGGCTGCCGCGAGAGCTTGATCGACGGCATCAAGCGGGCCACTGACGTCATGATCAGCGGCAAAAAGGCAGTCGTGTGCGGCTACGGCGACGTGGGTAAAGGCTGCGCGCAAGCCTTCCGCGGCGCGGGCGCTACCGTGTTCGTCACCGAGATCGACCCCATCTGCGCCCTGCAAGCATGCATGGAAGGCTTCCAGGTCGTGACTGTGGACGAAGCCTGCAAGTTCGGCGACATCTTCGTCACCGCCACCGGCAACGTCGACGTCATCAAGCGCGAGCACATGGACCAGATGAAGCACAACGCCATCGTTTGCAACATAGGCCACTTCGACAGCGAAATCCAAATCGCCTCGCTGGAAAAAGATAAGACGCTGAAATGGGAGGCGATCCAGACCAAGATCCCCGTGGACCACGTCATCTGGCCCAACGGCAAACGCATCATCGTGCTCGCCAAGGGCCGCCTGGTTAACCTCGGCTGCGCCACCGGCCATCCTAGCTTTGTCATGTCCAACAGCTTCTCGAACCAGGTGCTGGCTCAGATGAAGCTGTGGAAGGACGGCAAAACCATGGAAAAGAAAGTCTTCGTCCTACCCAAGGAGTTAGATGAGGAAGTGGCCCGCCTGCACCTCGAGCAACTGGGCGCCAAGCTGACGAAGCTGACCGAGAAGCAGGCCGGCTATATCGGTGTCAAGAACGAGGGGCCGTTCAAGAGCGAATGGTATCGCTACTAATAGTCGTCCGCGATCGATTCCCGCTTAGCCGCGACTCGGAGCTGGGTCGCGGTGAAGCACAGGTTATCGGTTTCGGTCCATTGCCAGAAACCAAGGCCGTGCCGTCGAATCGGTCTTCAAGAAATCCAAAAGCAACCGTCCAGTCTTTTCCTGTCCCGCCGGCGAGTGGTGCGTGCCGTCTTTGGCGAAATCGCTTTGGGTGTACCAGAAGCCATCGGCGCGTTTGGTTGTTCCATTAGCCCAAAGGTACGGCCCCCAAGAGAGCCAGGGCGCCTTCACAGCGCCCTTACTTGGATCGTAATTGAGCTCTGCATTGCCGTTTAGCTGCTGCTCGATGAGCCATTGCACCGAGAACGCGGATTCGTAGGCGTAGGGTTCCGGGTTCAAGCGCGTCTGGGCGTAGCCGCCATAAGTCCTGCTGGAAAGGTAGACGAGTTTCACATTGGGAACGCGTTTGGGCAACAATTGCACGATCTTGGTCAGCTCCATTTGCAGTTTCTTGGCGTAAGCGGGAAAACCTTCGCTCGGCCCGGCATTGGCTTGCTTGATCCAGACGACTTGCACCTGTTCGCGGCTGACGCCCGCGGCTTGCAATCGTTCGTCCACAGTCGCCCAATACTTTGCGCCTTTGCCGCCGTCGTTGGGGTCCTTGATCGCGGCAGCGGTCATGCCGCCCTGGGCGCCGTTGACGAAGACAAGCCGCGGGTTTTTGTCCTTGTCCGCCCCAAATAGCTTTTGAAACCCCTGTGACATTTGCGACGTGTTGCTCATGCCCACCGACAAAAACACGATCTTGCCCGCCTGATCGGGTTCGCCGGCGCTGTCGAGCGGGCGCACTTCCTTGGCCAAGCGCAGTCCCGCGGCTTCATGCTCTTTGGGCCGCTCGTTCGTGCCGCCGGGATAGAGGCCGCCTTTGAAGCCTTGGTATTCGCCCAGTCCCAGCTCGGTGAGCGGCTTGAGCTGAGCGATGTCGATTTTCTTTGCGTCTTGACCCGCGGCAAAGGCGGGAATCGTCAACGCGACGCAAAGTGCAAGAGGTATGCGCGACATGGTAGTCTCCGGTCAGGGTGCGACGGAACTAGCTACAGTATGGCGACCAACGTTTTCGTTTGCAATTCCACTGAGCAGCCTTATAGTCGATTCCACAACGAGAGGAGAACGCTATGCGACGCGCCTGCGCCCTTGTGATTTGTTGGCTGGCGGCTTCCAACGTCAGCGCCCAATCCCTGCCCGGCACGCAGCCGCTCGAAATGAAGGGCGACCTCGCCCGCCACATGCTGAACGGCATCGACAAATACCTTACGCGTCAGATTGCGATCGTTGCCAAGGAGCGTGAAAAGTATTGGAACCCGGATTACTCCTCGGCAGGCGCTTATGACGTATCCGTAAAGACCAATCGCGATCGACTCAAGAAGATCCTGGGCGTCGTCGATGCCCGCGTACCGGTCACAATGGAGTATGTCGCCACCGAGTCGCAGCCGGCGTTGCTCGCGGAAACGGATGCCTATCGCGTGCAGGCCGTGCGCTGGCCCGTGCTGCCGGGGGTCTACGGCGAAGGATTGCTGCTTGAACCCAAGGGCAAGACGGTCGCAGCGGTGGTCGCCATTCCGGATGCGGACCAGACCCCGGAATTGATCGCGGGTCTCGCGCCGGGTCTTGATCCCGATGCGCAATTTGCACGCGTGCTCGCCGAGCAGGGCTGCCGTGTCCTGGTGCCGACGCTGATTAATCGACAAGACAAGCACTCCCAGAGCGAACAACACAAACGCTTCACCAATCAGACGCACCGCGAATTCGTCTACCGCATGGCCTACCAGATGGGCCGGCACATCATCGGGTACGAAGTGCAGAAGGTGCTCGCCGGCGTTGATTGGTTTGCTCAGAAGAAAGACCGGCTCCCGATCGGCGTCTTCGGCTACGGCGAGGGCGGTTCGATCGCTCTCTACAGCGCCGCATTGGACACGCGCATTCAATCCACCGTGGTCAGCGGCCACTTCGGCCCGCGCGAGGATGTGCACAACGAGTCGATCTATCGCAACGTCTGGAGCCAACTTAAGCACTTCGGCGACGGCGACGTCATTCGCCTGATCGTGCCGCGCGGCTTGCAAGTCGAGCAAGCGGCGTTCGCGACGGGCGATCCTCCGGCAGCGCGGCAGGGCCGTAGCGGAGCGGCGCCGGGGACTTTTGCAGTCGCGCCGATGAAAAGCGTCGTCAACGAAATAGACCGCGTGATGTCCACCGTCCCCAAGGAGCCCAATTTTCCGCGCCAGTCCGTCGGCTTCTGGTGGGAGGTTTCCGCCAAAGGCAATATCACAGATGCGAACGTATTCCGAGGGCCCGGCTTCGATGGCACTTACACCGCTTTTCTCAAGCAGCTCCGCACCGATTTCAAAAAGGAATTGGGGAAACCGATCGAGGTGAGGCGCAAATCGTTCGATCCCGACGCGCGGCAAAAACGCCAATTCGACCAGCTCGTCGAATTCACGCAGAAGCTGCTGCCCGAATCGAAACACCGCCGCCAAGAGTTCTTCTGGTCCAAGCTCGACACGTCTTCCTTGGACAAGTTTAAGAAATCGCAAGAACCCTTGCGCGATTACTTCTCGAAGGAAATCATCGGCCAACTGCCCGAGCCAAACGTGCCGCCCAATCCGCGCACGCGCTTGCTTTATGACACACCCAAGTGGAGCGGCTATGAAGTCGTCCTCGACGTCTATGAGGAAGTGATCAGCTACGGCATCTTGCTCGTGCCGAAGGGCATGAAGCCAAGTGAAAAGCGGCCGTGCATCGTCTGCCAGCACGGGCTCGAAGGCCGGCCCACCGACGTTTGCGATCCCACCAAGAAAACGCAATACTACAATTCGTTCGGCGCTCAGCTCGCCGACCAGGGTTTCGTCGTGTTCGCGCCGCAGAACCCGTACATCTTCAAGAACGACTTTCGCCAGGTCGTGCGCAAGGCTAATCCGATGCAACTGACGCTGTATTCGTTCATCGTCCGCCAGCATCAGCGCATCCTCGATTGGCTCAAGACGCTCGATTTCGTCGACGGCAGCCGCATCGCCTACTACGGCCTCTCGTACGGCGGCAAGGTGGCCATGCGCATCCCGGCCATCTTGCTCGACTATTGCCTGTCGATTTGTTCCGGCGATTTCAACGAATGGATCTGGAAAAACATCACGCTGGAATGGAGCAACAGCTACATGTTCTCCGGCGAGTATGAAATGTATGAATTTGACCTGGGCAACACCTTCAACTACGCGGAGATGGCCGCCTTGATTGCCCCGAGGCCCTTCATGGTCGAGCGCGGCCACGCGGACCCGGTGGGCCTGGATGAGTACGTGGCGTTTGAATTCGCCAAGGTGCGGCGCTTCTACGCGCAACTAGGCATCGCCGACCGGACAGAGATCGAGTGGTTCAGCGGCGGCCATGAAATCAACCTGCGCGGCACACTGGCGTTCTTGAAGAAACACTTGCAGTTTCCGAAGTAGAAAAAGCTGTAGCGGAATTCGCAAGAATTCCGATGATTTCCGTGTCGGAACTCTGGCGAGTTCCGCTACGCTCTATCCATCCATGTCGTAGGCCTTCTTGAGCCACTTTTTCACTTCGGCGTCAATCTCTTTGACGCTGGTGATGCCGATGCGGTGCGAGATGCGGTCTTTCTTCTCGAAGCCGCCGGTATCGATTAGCCGGCGGGTCGCTTTGGTATCTTTGAGCGCGAAGCCAAAATCCACGCGCGTATTCGTCGTCGGCTTTATCTGCGCGATCACGTGATTGCGGTAGATAGGCACCATGGTGGTGCACGGGCACGCCTTCACGTCCTTGGCGATGCTGTAGCTCAATTCCATGAGCGCTTCGTAAATCGGCCGCAGACCCTCTTTTTTTCCGGAGAACATCGTCTCAACATATTGGCCGGCCGCCTTGAGATAACCTTCCGGAGTTTCGTCTTCGCCCTTGCCGACCGAGCGTGCCGCGATCCAGCCGGCGTAGTTGGTTCCAAGCCCGAGATCGCCTTTAAGCCAAGCGCGACGCGCCTCCTCGGTCGCGGGGCCGTTCTTCTTGATGAAGGCTTGCCACTCCTCTAAGGAACGGCCGGTCTTTTCTTTGAGTTCGGCGATGCACTTTTGCACCATTGCGACAGCGGGATGCACGCCGAAGCGGAATATCTTCTTCGCCATGGTCTCCTCATAGGAATTCGCAATTGTAGAAGTCTCGCGCTAATCTACATCCTACAATGATGCCGATGCAATCGTTTTTCGCCAGGAGATTCGCATGTTCCTTTCCTGCTTGCGGGCGTGGTCGCTTCTTTTCTTGTTCGCGTCCCTGTTGCTGTTTCGCAGCGCGGACGCGGGCGAGACAACCTGGGTCAATCTCATGCCCGGCAAGGACCTTCAAGGTTGGAAACGCGTCCCCATCGCTCCGGACACAAAGCTCGCGGATAAGAATCCGTGGAAAGTCGCCGGAGACATTCTCGAATGCGACGGCATCGGCATCAAGGAAATGTTGCTTCATGAAACCGAGCGCACGAACGGCGTCTTCCACGTCAAATGGCGCTTCCGCAAGGTAAATGACAAGAACGATTACAACGGCGGCGTCTACGTGCGCACGTCGCTCGACGGCAAGGTCTGGCACCAGGCCCAGGTCGCGCACCAGGATAAGCCGCCGCGCTACGCGGACCTCTTCGGCGACACGCTGGTGGACAACAAAACCACGAAATTCCTTGCGGAAGGAACAGGCGCGAAGCTTGCTCATCCACCCGGTGAATGGAACATCTACGATATTACTTGCAGCGGCTCGAAAATCAGCGTGGCGGTCAACGGCAAACCTGCGACGGCGTGGAATGACTGCAAAGTGCTGAAGGGATACGTCGGTCTGCAAGCGGAGTTTTACTTCATCGAGTTCAAGAATCTGAAGTTCAAAGCGTTGAAGAACTGACTTGCGGTCCGTTGGCAATTGGCTTGCGCTGTCTGATGCGCGACCACACGAACGCGAGCACTCTCCAGCCGCAACCCGCCGCCACTGCCACCCCCAGGATCCAAAGCCAGGGCGACCGCAAGGGCCAATCGTAAACCCGAATGTCCCCCTGACCGCCGACTACGGCGATGCTGCGCTGGTCCGGCGCAAACCGCGGGCGCTGGGCGTCCGCGAGACTACTGAGGACGCTTCCCGAGCGAATATCGACGAAGTCCACGCGCCGCGCTGAAGGATCGCTTTTACTTCCACCCAGAAAGCGAAAAAGCCAGTTCCTTACCGGCCGCTCGTCGCGCATGGGCATCGCCGCAATGCGTCCGTCCATGGAGAGCTCGAACTGAGGCCAGTCTATGCGATTGGTAGGCAGCGTGTGGACCGCGCCCGATTCGCTTTCGTAAAAGCAAAAGACCTGGGTTTGGTCGAAATCATCCGGGCGAAAACCCACCACGATACCGCCGGTAGCAGTGGCCCGCGCCGAGACAATGCTGCCGCCATGCGGAACCACTTCTTTCTTCCCGGTATCCAAACGCCATAGATGGATCCACTTGGGCGATGAGCCGACGAGGTATTCCGAAAACCCAGAAGTCCAGCCGTTGTAGTCGGCTTCTTTGAAGACGAACTCGCGGACAAGCTCCCTGGTGGCCGCGTCCCACACTTTGCCGGAGGTGATTTCCGGCCCGTAATGAACCAGCCGGCCGTCGGGTTGATAGACCACTTGCACGTGCGGGTACCAGCCGTCCGGGGCGCGAAAGCAATGCTTGGGGCGCACAATATTTCCCTCACCCCCATCCCCTCTCCCATCTGGGCGAGGGGAGTTGAACACGTCGCCGGCGAGGTCCCAGACGTCGATGCGGCGGTCGTGCCACCAGACGGCGAGGCTGCGTTTGTCCGGCGCGATGGCCAGGCTTTCCAGCTGGCCCGGCCCGTCGTGCAGAACGCCCAAGAGTTTGCCCGCGGCAGTCTCCCAGAGGCGCATCTTGCGCAGGTCATTGTCTTTGTTGGTGGGCTGATACGTTACGAGGAGTTCGCCGTCTTGGGACAAACAGAGCCGTTCCCAATCCGGTTTGGACATGAGCGGCGGAATGAGCCAGCGCGGCTCGGGCGGCAAGAAATGCCAGCACACGAGCCCCGCAAGAAACGCGAGCGTCAAGGTCAGCCAGTACTTCCCCACGATGCGCCGCATGGCTCCTATCGTACCACGTCAAGGCGGTTGCAGTCTCTTTTGAACCTCGGCCAAACCCAAGCGTCGTAGCGTTTCCATGTTGCGGCGTGGGATTTCGAGCAGCTCGTCCGGATCGCCGGCGACCGCGCTCACGCTTTCCTCGCGCAGCAAGTGCAGCATGGTGTAGGGCGAGCGGTTCGTGTAATTCTCGACCGCGTCGGGATCAGTCTCCGCGAACTGATACTCCGGATGAAAGCTAGCGATTTGCACCACGCCTTCCATTCCAAGGTCCGCCACGAGTTGCTCGGCGGGATCGAGGAAATCGTTATAGTCCAAGAAGTTCAAGAAAGCATGCGGGTGAATGAGCAGAGTGGTTTCGACGTTCGCGATGGGTGTTGCGGCCAGGGTTTTCAGCTCCGCGGCGAGATCGACAAGTAAAGAGGCCTCATCTCGAGCGTCGCTGACGGAATAGCGAATGGTGTCGGCATCAAACACACGCTTGGCGAATGGGCAAAGATTCAGCTCAATGACGAAAGACGCGATCCAGCGGCGCGTGTCGCCAATGACGGTCTGGTGGTCCATGATTCACATGATAGGCGCCAGCCTTGCAACTTCCTCGCGCTGCCATATGATGAACAACCGTCCCGTATCGGGGGAGCGATGCATGCCAAAGGAAAGCGGCCCGCCGAACGAATCCCCCGAGTCCACTTTTCAAGAAACTTCCAGCTGGCAACAGATGCCGCCCTTGTTCGGCGACCGCACCCCGCCCGCGATTCCCGATGTCGAAATCCTGGGCGAATTGGGGCGCGGCGGCATGGGCGTGGTGTACAAGGCCCGCAAGCTGCAAACCGGCCAGATCGTCGCGGTCAAAGTAATCCGCAAGGACCGGCTGCAACATGAGGAAGCGGTGCGCCGCTTTCGCCGCGAGGCCCAAGCCGCCGCCCGCATGCGCCACCCCAACATCGTGCAGGTATTCGATTCCGACCACGCGGGTGAGTTGCATTACCTGGTCATGGAGTTTGTGGACGGCGTGACACTCGAGCGTTTGGTCGAGCTGCAGGGGCCGCTTTCGCCTGAACGTGCCTGCGATTTTGTGCGGCAAACGGCGCTTGGCCTGCAACACGCGCATGAGATGGCTCTCGTCCACCGCGATGTCAAGCCTTCCAACCTGATGGTGACGCCCGTTCCGGACCAGAGTAGACCCCACGCTCCGCGTGTGGGGGATGTGCCCCACACGGAGCGTGGGGTCTACAGTGGGGAGCGTGGCGTCTACGGACGCGGCCATCAGATCAAGATCCTCGACCTGGGCGTGGCCCGGTTGCACCAGCTCGCGGGGCAGACGCCCGAATCGCTGAGCACGCTGACCCAGGGTGGCTCCGTAATCGGCACGGCGGACTATGTCGCACCGGAGCAGCTGGAAAATCCGCACGCGGCCGACATTCGCGCCGACCTTTATAGCCTCGGCTGCACCTTTTACTTCCTCTTGACCGGGCGCGTGCCGTTTCCCGGCGGCACGCTCATCTCCAAACTCGACAAACATCGCTGGGAAAGCCCGACGTCGATCCATCAGCTTCGGGATAATGTGCCCGGCGCGCTGGTCACGCTTGTGCAGCGGCTGATGGCGAAACGGCCCGAGGATCGTTTTCGCAACCCCGCCGAAGTGGCGCGCGGCTTGGAGCAACTCACCCGCGGCGGCTATGGCGAAACCAGCGCCCAAGTCCCGTCGCTCGAGCCCGTCATGCGGCTAACGGGCCACGACGACGCGGTGCTGTGCGCCGCCTATTCGCCCGACGGCAAGACGATCGCATCCGGCGGCAAAGACCGGCGCGTCATCCTATGGGATGCAGGCACGGGGACGATCCGACGCACTCTCGCCTTGCCCCAGGAAGTTCGCGCTGTGGCCTTTCTCCGCGACGGCGCTGGACTCTTGACGGCCAGCGGCATTACCGTGCGACTCTGGGACTTGCACACCGGTCAGGAGATGCGCCGCTTCAGCGGCCACGCCGGCGCCGTAGCCGGCTTGGCTGTCTTGGCCGATGGCAGGCGCTTCGCCTCCGCCGGCAAGGACAAGACTATTCGAGTCTGGGAGTTGCAATCGGGGCAAACCGTTCAGCGCTTGGCCCGGCATACCGGTGAAGTCGCGGCCCTGTGCGCCATGGGCGAAGACTCACTTGCCTCCGGCAGTCGTGATCAGACCATCCGCCTTTGGGACCTGCGCAGCGGCCAGGAAACGAGCGCGATCGCCACGCGCGGCGGCGCGGTGTTTGGTCTCGCTGTCAGTCGCGACGGCGAATTGGCCCTCTCCGGCCACTTCGACACGGTATGCCGGCTCTGGGATTTGCGAACGGGACAGGAGATTCGACGCTTCCTTGGGCACAAGCAAATGGTCTCGGCCGTGACGCTGACGCCGGACGAAACCCGTTTTGTATCCGCCGGACAGGATCATATCGTTCGGTTGTGGAACCTCGAAAACGGCTGCGAACTGGCTTGCCTGCAAGAGCACAAGGCCGGCGTGTATGCAGTGGCTGTTTCGCCCGACGGCACGCGCCTCCTCACCGCCGGCGCGGACAAGCTGCTAGGTGTTTGGGAATTGCCGCCGGCCGGGGAGCCCAAATAGAGGGTAGGGCAGATTCTTGTAGCGGAATTCCGGCGGATTCCGCGTCGGAACTCTGGCGAGTTCCGCTACACCAGTGTGCAATGCGTTCTAGCAACGCAAAAGCACCTTTCCCGTTCTTCCCGGCTGTTCCGCCAGGCGCACTGCTTCGCGAATCTGGTCCAAAGGAAATGCGGCTTGCACAACCGTGGTCAGCACGCCGGACCGCATCAGGCTGATGATCTGGCGAAACAGCCGCAGCATGGTAAGCGCACCCTGTTGGCGTACCCAGTCGGAAAGCCAAAAGCCCTCGATGCGCTTTTGGCCGGCGATGAGCAGGCGCGGATCAAGCGGAATCGGTTGGCCGGCCAGTGTGCCATAAACGAGCAAGCGTCCGCCTGAGCCCATACAGCGGACGGCGGTGAGTCCCGTATCAGCGCCCACGGCATCGACGGCATAGCGAACGCCTTCGCCCCCGGTGAACGCCTTCACTTTGGATACCACATCGTCGGCTTGCGTGGATAGGACCTCGTCGGCGCCCAGGGCGCGAAGCTCATCGGCCTGTTCGCGCCGGCGCACGAGATTGATTGTGCGAAAACCGTCGAACTTGCCCAGGCGGATGATCATGCGGCCCAGCGCGCTCGCGGCCGCCGTTTGCAGCAGCCAGCCGCCTTTGGGCACGGCGAGCACGCGCCGCGTCATGACGAGGGCGGTCGCGGGATTGACGAAGAAAGAAGCGCCTTGCTCGTCAGCCACGTCGTCCGGCAATTGCACGACGTGGCGTGCGGAGACAACGACTTTTTCTTGCCAGTTGCCGCCGGGACCGTTAAGCACGGCGACGCGGCGGCCGGGCCGCAAGCCGCGCAGATACTTGAGCAGTCCGCCGCCGAGCGCGTCGATGACGCCGACGCCTTCAAACCCAGGCGTCGCGGGCAGCGAAGGCAGGCGGCCATACTGTCCGCGCACCACCAAGAGGTCGGAAGGATTCACCGGGCTGGCGCGCATGCGGACGCGCACCTGGTTCTTGCCCGGCGTCGGCTCCGGCGCATCGCGCACCTGCAGCACCTCATCCGGATTGCCGAATCGTTCGAAAACCACCGCCTTCATTTGCTCGCTTCCTCAGGTTAGATGGGAACCACAGAGACACAGAGGACATCACAAAGTCAAAAGAGTGAATCCGCCTTCTCCCATTTCATTTCTTCTCTGTGACTCTGTGTCTCTGTGGTTAGTATCCCGAATCGTCAGCTGCAAAAAACGCGAAAAATCCGCTATTTTGTGATTTTTTTTGATTGACAATCGTCGTTGCTGTTTCTAACCTGCCCTCTTGAAGTGGACATTAAGTCCGAAGGAAACCACAGCTCTCTGAGGGCAGATCAATGAACAAGGTGAAGGCGGCGACCAAGAGCACTATCTTCTCCGAGCTGGCCGACAAGACCGGCTTGTCCCGCAAGCAAGTGGCAGCGGTGTTTGATGAGATGGTCAATTTCATTCACAGTCAAATCAGCAAGAAGGGCCCCGGCATCTTCACGCTGCCCGGCCTGCTCAAGATCAAGCGTGTCGAGAAACCGGCCACGCCCGCGCGTCCGGGCCGCAATCCGGCCACCGGCGAGCCGATGATGATCAAGGCGAAACCCAAACGCACTGTGGTGAAGTGTCTGGCCTTGAAGGCCCTCAAAGAAATGGTCAAGTAAGCCCTTTTCGCGCCTTCTAATGCGAGGCACAAAGGCACAGCGAAATCATCGAAACGGAAAGGGCGGGCTTGGCGTCTATGTCGGCTCACCTTGGTTCCATGATTTCTGTGTCTTTGTGCTTCTGTGTTTCCATACTCTCCTTTTGAGAACTGCCATGAAGAAACACCTGGTTTGCACGTTGCTCGTCGTCGTTTTTTCCACTGCTGCCGTTGCCGGCGACAGAAAACTCCGCGTCGTGCTTCTCGACGGCCAGAACAATCACAAATGGGAGGTCACTTCTCCCTTTTTGAAGCAGGTTCTTGAGGATTCCGGTCGTTTTACCGTAGAGTATTCCACCAACATCAATCCGAAAGACAAACGCTACGAAGGCCTGAAAAACGTCAATTTCCCGCCGGATTTGCGCAAGTACGACGTGATCGTCAGCAACTACAACGGCGGCAACTGGCCCAAGGAATTCAACGACCAGCTGGACGATGCTTTGAAGTCCGGACGCATCGGCCTGGTCATTGTCCACGCCGCCAACAACTCGTTCGGCGGCTGGAAGGAATACAACCTCATGATCGGCATGGGCTGGCGCGGCAAAAGCTACGGCAAACGTCTCAAATACGACGACGCGGGCAAAGCAGTCCTCGTTGACGCGGGGCTGGACCTGGACACCGGACATCGTTACACGGGCCCGTTCAAAATCGTGGTGCGCGACCCGAATCACCCCGTCACCAAAGGGATGCCGCTCGAATGGATGCACGCCCAGGATGAACTCTACGACAACCTGCGCGGCCCAATCGAAAACGTGCACGTCCTGGCGACCGGCTATGCTCCGGGCGGCAAGGGCACCGGCGTGCACGAACCCATGATCTTCACCATAAGCTATGGCAAAGGCCGTGTTTTCCACACGCCGATGGGGCACGATCTTAACGGCATGCGCTGCGTCGGTTTCGTGGCCACGTTGCTGCGCGGCACGGAATGGGCCGCTACCGGCAAAGTCTCCATCCCATTGCCCTCGAATTTCCCCTCAGCGGACAGAACCAGTTCCGTTTCAGCCAAGTAGATGGAAGTGAGATTTCGTTATCGTTTCCGGAGACGAACGAACTGGCTGATGCCCTCAGGGACCGCGTTTTCAGCGCCCTAAACGCAAATTCGGAGATTCGGTTCGGAGCAAGACGGATACGGCGATGGTCAACGAAGTCTTGTGCTAGATGCTTTGCCTATGCTGCCAGATTCAAGAGCAGCACGAGTTGGGTATTGAGCCGGTTTTTTGGGACGCGGCGAAAAAAATCGACTAAGATGGCATTGGTGGACGGAAAGGGGGCTGCTAAAAGGCGAACTTGTCAATTGGCAGAAGTGTCTGACTAGAGAGGTGCGCCATGCCATTCGATGCCAGAGCAGTTGCCAATTACTTTCTCGACAAAGCCGCAGGAGAAGGCCGACCGCTTGACCACCTTGCTCTTCAAAAGTTAATCTACGTGGCCCATGGTTGGCATCTTGCCATCACCAACAGCCCGCTTTTTACCAATCAAATCCAAGCGTGGGCGAATGGTCCTGTGATTCCAGACGTTTACCACGAATTCAAATCATACGGCATGCAGCCAATAACTGGACGGGCGATGCATGCCGACCCAACAACTGGAAAATACAAGCCGATGCAGTTGGAGGACTTTCGCGCATCGCCAGAAGAATTGGCCCAAGCAAAGAGGATTCTGGACAAAACTTGGGAACAATACAAGGATTTTTCTTCCCTTCAACTATCCGCCATGACGCACGCACCCGGCACGCCTTGGAGCGGTGCCGTGCAATCGGGAGTTAAGCAAGTTCCAATCCCCAATGAGGAAATAAAGCAGCACTACGTTGATTTGACAAACCAGCGACGGGCTAAAAATGGATGAGCCGAAAAAGCCAAGCGTCGATGACATTGGCCCGCCAATTCATGCGCCAAAGCCAGAAAAAAAGGCAAAAAACGAGCTTCTCCACTTCGCAAAGCGTGAAACGCTGATACGGAATCGATATGAACAAGAAACAAAACGCATGAAGTCAGAGCACACCTTTCGAATCCGTGCTGGCATAACCATATTCGTAATTGTCTGCGTTTGGTTGGTAATCGTCGTCGGAATCATGATTTGGCAGGGCGCAATTGAAAAAGATGCAAGAATGCCGGACGCTGTTCTAGTCGCGTTGCTTGCTACAACAACCGTCAACGTTATCGGCATGCTCCTGGTTGTCATCCGATATCTGTTCCCAAGTACCCCGATTGAGCCTTACGAAATGCCTGACATGAAACGCAATTCCAAGACCTGAACGAATTCCGATTCGGAAATGGATTGCACATCGCGCCGAATTCAGTGCTTCGCCGCAAGTACAGACTCTGAAAGGACTAGCTGGTGTACTGCCCAAAATGGATTGCATGTCGGTGCCCTGAGTTGCAATGCAATCCATCCAACAGCCGCACGACACAAGGCAAGTCACCTTTCGAGCAGTAGGCGCAGTTCTGCCCAGTTTGGCGCGCGGCGCACGTCGGCGGGAAGGTCGCGCCCTTCGCCTAAATAGTAGACACCTATTCCTGCGGCGTGCAGTTGCTGGGCCACGTCTATGCTGCCGGCAATGGCGATGTGCGGCCGCGCTTTATCCTCCGGAAACTGCTCCTTGACACGCTCCGCT
This sequence comes from Gemmataceae bacterium, assembly GCA_022616245.1. GTDB lineage: Bacteria > Planctomycetota > Planctomycetia > Gemmatales > Gemmataceae > JAKEFD01. The sequence continues at coordinate 9,113 of JAKEFD010000094.1, read as the reverse complement.
GCCGTTTGCCAGACCTTGCCGCCTTGATCCTTCAGCGGCGCGAACCGCCCCAGGACGGGTCCGGGCGGAAAGCCGGCCGGCTGCGTTTGCTGATGGCGGATCCAGCCGCGCATTTTCTGGTAGGCGAGCGGGCGCTCTGCTCCCAGCGCGAGATAGACGATTTGAAAGCCTTTCTTCTTGAGCGCCTGCAGAACGCCCCCCGCATCGGAAACCGCCTGAATGTCGAGCAGGTTGTCCTTGCGCCAATTCTCTTCGCCGGCCTGTGTCAGCGTCTCCTCGATTTGCACGAGGCACATGGGCGCTGCCGGCGGCGGCATGTACACAAGGGCGCGGTCTTCGGCGGGCGGCCGATGCTTGTCGCCCACGTGCCGGGCCACAAACTCCGCCGACTTGGCAGCGGCCGGGAAGGTCCAAGGGCACGAGGCCTCGCCTCCCGGTCCCGACTGCACCGTGACTTTCTTGGGATCCTCTTTGGGCGTGACAACGATTTTGCCGTCAAGAAAGTGGATGTCCAACCCCTGTAAGCGCCGCGTTCCCGGTTCGGCAAGCTCGAGGCGGGCCTGCAGCTCGACTTCCGCGCCGCGCGGCGACAGTTGGTCGAACGCCACCATGGCCAGGCGCGGCGGCTCAGCGCCCGGGGACATCAGCCACAATACCAATGCCGCCACCGCTGCCGCCAAGGCCAGCACGACGAACGCGATCCGCCAACGACGCGGCCTGCCCTTTTTCAGCTCATTCTGCAGTCGCTCTTTCCACTCGTCGCGCGGCTGCGGCGCCGGTGTGGTCGCGCCCATGCGGGGTCTCCCTCGTTCCTTCGTCACCGTAGCGAAATACCCCACGTCTTCAAGCGGGATAACAACTCAAGCGCATTCGCCGATCAGCATAGTCGGTGACGTCAGGGCGCTTTGCAGATTCCTGTAGCGGAATTCGCCAGAATTCCCACGGGTTCTGCGTCGGAACTCTGGCGAGTTCCGCTACACCAACATGAAATCTGCTCTAGCCCCAGGTCCGCTGGTTGCAAAGTCGCAACGCGCTGTGGTAGATTGGCAACTCCTGCGAAGTGACACTGGCCCACGAGTTTTTCCAAGGAGAACGTCATGCGAAAGCTCACCTTTCCATGCATCGTCGGAGTGGTTTGCTTCCTGGCCGTGGCCCTGCAAGGAACGGCGTCGGACACAGATTCGATTCCGGTCGAGTTAAAGTCCTTCGAGTTCAAGGTCAAGGAAGAACATGCCAACCTCTTCGGGCTCAACGAGGACGAGCCCAAGCTGTTCTTCTACACCAACGGCACGGCGGAGGCGGCGGTCAAGGTCCCGACAGATGGCGACTACGAGGTCGTCATCAAGGCCTCCTGCGATTCGGCCCAGGGCGAGCGGGCCAAGTTCAAGGTGTCGATCGACGGCAAAGCGCTCGGCAAGGAGACGCTTTTGACGGCCGACGAGCCGAAGGAGTACAAGCTTCCCGCGAAGCTTCAATCTGGCCCGCGCAAGTTGGCCATCGCGTTCACCAATGACGTGTATAAGGAGAACGAGTTCGACCGCAACCTATTCGTTCACGCCGTGACACTCAAACGGGCCAAGTGACGTCGCCTTTAGACCATTAACCCTATCCGCGCAGCCCTGCCTCTTGCATCAGCCGATCCGTGGCCTGATACGCCTCGCGTACCCAATCAACGATCTTGTCCGGCTGCGGCGAATACTCCAGCTCGATGCTGAGGGCGCCGTCGATGCTCAGTGCTTTGATCTCGCGAAGGTAAGGTCCGAAGTTGACCACGCCGCGGCCGGGGGGCAGGTCGCCGTGCACTTTCCCGTCGCAATCGCTGAGGTGGACGTGAATCGCTTTACCTTTGAGCCGGCGCAATTCCTCCGGGGCGGTCTTGGAAAGCTCTAAGTGCGAAATGTCGATGTTGGCGCGGACAGCAGGATGATTCACGTCGTCGATGAAGCGCACCATGGTATCGACGTTGTTGACAAGCGACAGCTTGAACGGCTCCAGTTCCAGCGCGATTTGCACCCCCAAACCCTCGGCATACTTGCCTAGCTCGCGCAGGTTGTTGACGCCGGTCTGCCATTGCTCCTTGGGCGGGATGACTTGCCGCTCCCAGATGTATTCGCCGATCACGAGCAAAACGTTTTTCGCTTCGTACTCATAGGCCAGGTCGAGATACGCTTTGCTGCGCTGCATGTGAAAGAGCTGTACGCTCGGGTTGAAATCGATGAGGCCGACCGCGACGCAAGCAATGCTGACGATTGGCAGGCCGGCCTTGTCGCATTCGCGTTTGATCAGACGTCGCTCCTTGACGTTGATGTCCAAGGGGTCGGCGAAGATGTCGATGGTGTCAAAGCCGATTTCCTTGGTCATGCGGATGCCGAAGGCGGTGTCGCGGCCGGATTGGGCCCAGGCGGAATTGATCAAGCCGAGTTTCATGGTGATGCTCCTGTGTCATTAACCCTCGCTCGCGCGTCGGGCTAGTGAATTAATTGTTGCGGCGTCGCGCGTCCGGGTTCCAAAGCTGCATGCCGATGTCCATGCCGGCGCGATTCTGGTCGGTGCGGTCGAGCTGGCCGCCGTCGTCGTTGCCGTCCGGACCGACGGAATAGACCATAACGCCGTCGGCCAGTTTTTTCCAGCGCAGCGTTTTGCCATCGTAGGGATCGAGGGGGACTTTCGCCAAGTGCTTGGAGTCGACAAGAGCCGCCAAGGTTTCGGGCCAATGGCCGCGTTCCAGGCGAAAGCGTTCGGCCGCCAGGCCCACGTGGGTGGAAGCAAGGTACGCCCGCATTCCTTGATCCTGCAGGAGGAGGTTTCCCGGGCGCAGCGCCAGCGCTTGAGCCAGCCTCGGCAGGTCCTGCCGCGCGGATTCAATCGCAGCCAGCGCTTGTTGGCGTTCCTCTTCCGGCAGCTTCATCGCCTCCACGAGACGCGTGTAGTGTCGAATCAGTGCGGCGTGGCTCGACTTGACTGAGCCGCGGATCGTGTCCGCGATGCCGATTTCCAGTTTGCCCAACGAATTGTCGCCAAAGAGGCTCAGCTCAGCCGCGTCGACCCGCCCCTCCGCGAATGCTTCCATCATGTGATGCACGTCGAACCGCAATGCGCGCACCATTTCCTCCAGGCTCGGCCCTTCGATCTGACGCTGCAGCAGCGCTTGCAAGGGTTGCAGCCTTTCGGTGCTGGCTTCGCCGTGCGCGAGCACCCACTCGATGGCCCGGCACCATTCGCGCGACCGACCCCACCGCAAAATGTAGCAGACAGGCGCGGGATCACCTTTCACGGCCAGCACGGCGTGGCCGTAAGCCAGACATGACTCCAAGGCGGCGTCGGCATTCTCGTCCGTCAAGCGCAAGAGTGCGTCGCCGTACAAGAGAAAAACGACCCGGGCCCATTCGCCTTCGAAGTGGAAGCTGAGGTAAGGCGGCGGGCCTTTGGGCGCGGGAAAGACGCCCGCCGGCATGTCCTTGAGCTTGCGCGCTTCCTTGACCGCGACCAGGTCCGCCAAGAGCGCCGCGCGGAGCGCGGCCTCCGTTTTGTTGGGTAAAGGCGCTTGCGGCGACAGATTGCGGAAAAGCGCGTCCGGACCTTCCGGCCAGCGCTTCCACCAGGCGAAACCGCCCAACCGCTTGTCGACTGCCAAGATTTGCAATGCAGAGTTGTTCGCATCCGGAAGCGGCACGTGCGGCGTGAGCATTCGCCATCCGGGGTCGAGCCGGTCCGTCTCGGCCAGCGCCGCGTCCAATTCCCAGCCGGCCGCAAGAAAACTGTAGAGGAAATAGCCGGCGAGCGCTGTGATCAGGAGGGCGAAAATGAGGAGGATGCGCCGGCGCTTGCGACGCGGCTTTGGACGAACGGGTATGGCGGGAGAGGTCGGCATGGTGTGAACACTAGCCCGACGCGCAAGCAAGGGACTGTCAAAGGCCCTGCGTCAGCGTGTCATTTGTCCCTGAATAGACGCCGCGCGCCGGCCACCGTAGCGGAATTTGCCAGAATTCCGGTCGCCCCCGCATTCTTGCGAATGCGGCTACGTAGCGGAATTCGCCAGAATTCCGGGCCTATCGCTAGCGGAACTCTGGCGAGTTCCGCTACGAATGAAAATCGCTAGACCGGCCAGGGCGGCAGCAGCAAGACGCCGGCGAGCGTAGCCATCCGCAAGAAGGGACTGTCCTCTTGCGATTCCCCGAAGCGGAAGACTACATCCTGGCCCGCGATGGTCTGCCAGGAGGCGAGCTCCAGGCCGCGCTCTCCGATCCACGCGTTGTCACGGTTGTCGGCGCTCTGTTGCCTGCGAGCCAATCGAGCGCCGCCGCGGTCGAAGAGGACGTCCGCGTAGAGACTGCCGATCCAATGCTCTTCGGCATCCATTATCTCCCACATGCGCCATAAGCCCCACGGGCGGCGCATGCTCATGAGCAGCGAGGCGTCCTCGGTTTCGAAAACACGCAGCGCTTTGCCGGCGAGCGGGAACAGCAGTCCGCGATTGGCCGGCTTATCCCAACTCGCGAAGCCGAGCGGCGCGTCGGTCGCCGGATCGACGATCGCGCGCGTCCAAGGACCTACTATCGGTTTGGCATTGGTCCACGCCAACGAGTCCGCGCTGGACCAAGGTTTCAAGAGCAAACTGGCGGATTCCAACATGCGATGTATTTGTACCGCAGCCGATTGCGCCGGCCAATGTTAGCCGACGCTACATGGCGTCTCACCATTGTGTAGCGGAACTCGCCAGAGTTCCGACCACAAAACTCCCAGAATTCTTGCGAATTCCGCTTCGCGCAATGCGCCTGTTTGCGCTTGGGGCCATCAGTCTTGCACTGTTTAATCGCAAAAATCAAGCACCGCAAAGGTTGCCACTACGGAAAAAGCAAGCTAGGTTTTGGCAAGGAACAACAAGACCATCCCGTCCAAGAGAAGAGAGAGAAAGCCATGCCTCCCACGGTTGTCTGTGGCGTGGCCGCTTTGGCGGTCGCTACCCTGTTCTACGGCTGGCGCTCCTACCATGAACGCCTGATTCACAAGCAGCGGACACTGCGCGAACGAATCGCGTACATGCTGTGGGTGGTCGCCAACGGATCGAGTGATTAACCCAATCCAGCCGGAGAAGTAGGCCTCACACTCCCGGTGTAGTCACGAGCATCCTCTCGTGGACCGTGAGTCTACTTTTCCGCGGGTATTGCCTCCCCTCCTTCCCCAAGCCATTATTTCTCCGGTTCATCCTTCATTCTCGCCCGCGAACTCGGTAGCTGGCGAAGACGGCTCCACGACGGAGCGGCATCCTCCACCGAGACAGAGGTTCTCATTCGCGCTTCGGCTCGGTGGGGCCTCTGTTTTTTTATCCACTGCTCTCGCCGACCCAACTTGTAGGACGGGTCTCCAGGCCCGTCCTCTTCGACCGGAACGAAGGGACGGCCCTGGAGAGCCGTCCTACTTTCGTTTTCATCCCTCGCCGCTCTCTGGCGACGAACCGTTGACCCTGATGACGAGCCGGTTTAGATTGGAAGGACAGGTTTTCAGGGGACAAGTCTCGTTGCTCACCAAACGAATCATTCCCTGTCTCGATGTCGATCGCGGCCGCGTGGTCAAGGGGACCAACTTCGTCAATTTGCGCGACGCCGGCGATCCCGTCGAGGTGGCGCGGCGCTACGAGGACGAAGGAGCGGATGAACTGGTCTTTCTCGACATCAGCGCCAGTCACGAAGGCCGGGACATCATGCTCGACGTGGTGCGCCGTGTTTCCGAGCAGATCTTCATGCCATTTACCGTAGGCGGCGGCATCCGCACCTTGGAGGACGCGACCCGGCTCATTCAAGCAGGCGCGGAAAAGGTAAGCATCAACTCGGCGGCCGTCAAGAACCCGCAGGTGGTCGTCGACGTGGCCTTGAAGTTTGGACGCTGCGCCACCGTGGTGAACATCGATCCGCGCCGCGTGCGCCACAATGGCGACATCATTTGGGAAGTGCATGTCAACGGCGGGCGCGTCCCAACCGGCCTGGAAGCAGTGGCTTGGGCGAAAAAGGTCGAGGAACTGGGCGCCGGAGAGATTGTTTTGACTTCTATGGATGCGGACGGCACCAAAGCCGGGTATGATCTGGAGATGACGCGGACCGTGTCGGAGGCAATCAACATCCCGGTGGTGGCCAGCGGCGGCGCGGGCTCGCCCGAGCACTTGTTTCGGGCATTGACGGACGGCAAGGCGGATGCCGCCTTGGCCGCCAGCATTTTTCATTACAATGAATACGGCATTCGCGCCACCAAAGAGTACCTTGCCCAGCGCGGCGTGCCGGTGCGTATAGTTTGAGCAATGCTCCTGTGGAGATCGTTATGGCGATATCAGAAGTGGAAGAAGCCATTGAAATCATGGAACCGGTGCACGCGGAGGTCAAGAAAGAGCCGGAAGTCAACAAGCTCTTTCGCCTGGTCATGAAACACCAGGCGTCGGACTTGCACCTGAAGGTTGGCCAGCCGCCGATGATGCGTCTCAAGGGCGACATCGTGCGCACGCAGATGCGGCCGCTGACGCACGAGGACATGGAGCGGCTCTTTTTCCCCATATTGAAGGAACGGCACCGGAATATCCTTGAAGACGAAGGCGGCGTGGACTTTTCCTGGGTAGTGGGCAATGATGAAGGCCGATTCCGCGTCAGCTTGTTCAAGCAGCGCGGCCGGCTGTCGCTGGTGTCGCGGCGCGTCAACAACGTTATCCCCGACTTCAAAACACTTGGACTGCCCGAAAGCATCGAGAAACTGTGCCACTACAGCGAAGGCATGGTGATATTGGCCGGTGTCACGGGCAGCGGCAAAAGCACGACCATCGCATCCATGCTGGATTACATCAATGCCCGCGAGCCATTGCACATTCTCACCATCGAAGACCCCATCGAATTCGTCTTTACCGACCGCAAGGCCTACATCAATCAACGCGAGATCGGCCTCGATTCTCGCGACTGGCACAAGGCACTTAAGGATGCGGTCCGTCAAGATCCTGACGTCATCCTGGTCGGCGAGTTGCGCGACGTCGACACCTTCGAGGCCGCCATTCACGCCGCCGAAACAGGCCACCTGGTGTTCGGCACCATCCATGCCTCCAGCTCGGCGACCACGATCAACCGCATTCTTGACTTGTTCCCGCCGGACAAGCATATCGCCATCCGGCAGGCAATGGCCAATAACTTGAAATCGGTTGTGGCGCAAAAGCTGATCAAAAGCATCAAGCCTGGTGTTAGCCGTGTGCCCACCAACGAGATCATGATCGTCAATCCAACCATCCGCGAGTTGATTTCCAAGGGCGAGGACAAGAAGATACCCGACGCCATCCGCATCGGCTACTTGGAAGGCATGATCGATTTCAACGAAAACCTCAAGCAATTGGTCGAACGCGGCGACGTGGATCGCGCGATCGCGCTGGAAGTGTCGCCGAACCCCGATCAGCTCAAGATGTATCTCAAAGGCATCAAGGTGTCGGCGCCGGGTATTCTCTAGCCGGAGACCTCGTCTTGCTCCGCGAGACGATAGTATCTTACAGCGGTGGGGCCGGAGGGCTTCGCCGCTTTGCTTTTGCCAATGCTCATGCAGGGAACCAAGAAGGAAACGCTGCTCGCCGTGGTCGCCCTAGCCCTGGTTCTCGCCGAGAACCAACTGCTGTGGGCGGCGACGTCCTTTCCGCGCGGCGAAGGATTCTACTACAGTCCTGTCAAGCTCATTCTCCTCGTGTTGGGCTATGTTTGCTGGGTCGCTGCCTGCGGTTGGGTCGATCAGGATGCCCGCGATCTGAGACTGCCCACCGAAACCTGGAATCCACTCATGCTGGCCGCCGGATTGGGCGGCTTGGCTGCCATCTGGATACTGCCGTCCTTCTGGCTTGGGTTCCTCTTGTTCGCAATCCTGTTCGCCGCCGCGGGTTTTTCCTATGTGAACTTGCGCAATAAGAAAGTGGGCCCGGACGAGCGTGTCTTTTCGGAAAAGCATCTCCGCGATCTGTTGGCGCGTTTGTTGCGCCGCGGCAAGAAAGCAGAGGGGCAAAAAGCTGCGGGTGTGCCGGTGCGCTTCATTGGCCGGAGCGTGGACCAGAAAAACGAGGATCCTACGCGCGTCAAACGGGCGCAAGACTCCAAGGGATACAAAGGCGCTCAGGAAATGGTCTATGAGGCCGTGAAGCGCCGCGCCACCGACATTCACTTGGAGCCGACCCGCGAGGAAATGTCGGTTCGCATCCGCATCGACGGCATACTTGTCGCCGTCACGCCCTTCAGCCGGGCCATGGGCGACGCGGTCATCAATATCTTCAAGGTCCTCAGCAACATGGACATCGCGGAAAAGCGCAAGCCGCAGGATGGCAGCTTTTCCGCCCAGGTCGAAGACCGGCTCGCGGATTTCCGCGTGGCCACCGCGGGCAGCGTCGCCGGCGAGAAAATGGTCATGCGCATCCTCGACAAGTCGCAGCAAATCGTCGATCTGACACAGCTCGGTATGCGCGACAAGATGCGCGAGCAGATCCACAACATCGTCACGCAGCCGCACGGCATGCTCATCGTGTGCGGCCCAACCGGCGCGGGCAAGAGCACCACGCTTTATGCGGGTCTGAACGAAATCGACCGCTTTCAGCTCAACATCATCACCGTCGAGAATCCCGTTGAGTACCAACTAAGCCATGTGACGCAAATCGAAATCAATCCCAAGGCGGGCAAGACCTTCGCCTCGGAATTGCGCAGCATTTTACGACAAGACCCCGATGTTATCATGATCGGCGAAATCCGCGATCAGGAAACCGCGGAGATCGCCTGCCAGGCTGCGCAGACCGGCCACATGGTGTTTAGCACCTTGCACGCCAACGACACCGTGACCGCCATTGGCCGGCTCATCGACTTGGGCGTCCAGCCCTTCATGATCGCCAGCGCGCTCTCAGCGGTCCTCGGACAGCGCTTGGTGCGGCTGTTGTGTCCACAGTGCAAGGTGAAGTACAAGCCGAATCCCGATCTATTGCGCAAAGCCAACTTGCCGGCGGAGAAAATCAAGTTCTTTTATCGGCCGCCGGACGAAGCCGATGCGGACAACGAGGCCGGGGACGAAGACGGACAGCAGCCGTCCACTTGCGAGCACTGCGGCGGCACCGGCTACTTCCGGCG
>JAKEFD010000093.1 GCA_022616245.1 Gemmataceae bacterium | reverse complement strand
CTCGTCATCAATTTGAGAGTAACCTTGAAACCAACCGCTGAGCGCTCAATTGCATGGACAACGAACTCGACACTGTCAGGTTTCTCTGTCCAGAACAGCTCTTTGCCGCGTGGCATGCAGCAGGGATCAGCCGATAATAATTCCACCAATGGGCGTTTTACGAGGCGCTTCACCGCTATTTCTTTGTAATCGCGATTGACGCGAATCACGCGTCCGCGCACCGCCTTGTTGTCCAGCAAATAAGGGATCATTCGGAGTGGATCGTCCAGCGTCTCTTCGGCTTCGGTGCGCTGTTGGGCGTCCTCCAGTGTTCGTAGAGTCACCGCTGCCCGCCTCGGCGTGTGGCGAGTGCGCCGCAACCCGCCCACAGCCATCCAATCCATGTGGGTAGTGTAGGCTCGCCGATCTTCGTCCCAACGTCGCCCGACTGACGGGGCTTCGGAATAGGCAAGCTCGCGGTCTCGGCAGCGCCAAATCAATTCCCAGACTGGACGCGTCAGTTCCCGGTAGTGGTTTTCCATAGGCGCCAAGAGCGGACCGACGATCGTCGGGTCCGTGCTGCCGAGTCTCCGGGCATTGAATTCATCGACCAATGGGTCTAAACGCTCGTCGTCCCTGACCGCCGGCACGGGTCCGGCCGGCGTTTGCTCCGCTTTGGCGGCGCTAAAAAAGCCATGCAACCCAGCGCGTGGTTCGATATAAGCATCGAGAGCCGGCAAGGACTGGCGCTCCGTGGGTGATTGCGGGGTGGCCCAATGGCTGTTCAAGAGGTCCGTCAACGCCAGCATCTGTTGCTGGCCGGCCGTCGGCCAATGATCAGAAAGGAATAGAAGGTGCTTGCCAAGTTTCACTAATTCGGGGTCAGGTTGAATGCCGCCGGCGGCCGTTAGGTAGGCAAGGCGGCGACCGAGACGGTCAAGCATCGCCGCCGTGGCCGCGTTCGCGACCAAGACTTGAGGGGCCGTTTGGGCGCGGGAAAACGAATATGTCCCTTTGGTTACATCCTCTCGCTGGGCTGCATGAGCCTCGAAGCGGACGTTAAACCAACGGGCAAACTTCAAGGTTGCGGCAAAAGCCAGGTCGCGGTTGCGCGGCTCCCCGGCTACTGCAAGCGTGAATCGGTCAGGGCGCGAACCCCAAGCAATCGCTGCCGCCGAAAATGGCTCGGCGCCTAATTGCCAAATCACGACAGCCAACGGATCCGCGACGAGGCGGCGGTGACGGAGCGAACTAGAACGGAGGGCGCGACCGGCCTGGTGCGCGCGGGCCGCCAATGCAATGTCAAGATGGTTCATGCGCGTCTCCTGGCCTGTGCCTGGGCGGCCAAGTCATCGTACAAACGCCCCACCCATGCCAGCCGTTCGGCGACCGGTTGCTCCTCTGAAGAAGCGACGGGAGCAGCATTGCTTAAGTCGGCGGCCCGATCCAAAGAAGGAACTCCCGGAAGCAGGCGGGCTCCGGCCGCGCCCACCAGACACGGCGAGCTCTGGCCGAAAGCACGTTCCCGGCAAAACCTGGCATTGCCGCAACTCACCAAGCAGCTTTCCTTAAAGGCCGTGCCCACGGTGTCAGCGAGTACATGAAGGGAAGACAACCTTCGCATTTCAGGCGCCGTGGTGTCGGCAACCGGCCCGAACGATTTGCCCGCGGGGGCGTCTGCGGCGACATCCGCAACAGGCGGAACTGCACCCAACAGCTTCTTGACGCGAGCGATGCGGTCGCCAATCCGTTTCTGAGAAAGGGTAGGCGTCATGCCCACGTTCTTGGGCGTGATGAGGAGCGCAAGGTCCGACACGAACCGGTCCGGATCACCGCCCAGCTGCAGGATGGTCTACTGGACAAGCAAGATATAAACGGCCACCTGGTCAAGGGCAGACGCCAACTTGTCACGGTCGATACGATCATCGACCTTTGGAAAGGACTTCACCTCTGCTACATGCAGTTGAGCGGCGGAGCGTGCTGCCAAGGCGTCAGCCTCGAAAAATGCCCGAACTCCGCCAACCGAGGCTTGTAGCACAGCGCCATCGATGAGATTGGCGGCGGCAGGGTCCGCCTTGAGGATTCGCTCCAACTGACCACGCGTTTCTTGCGCGCGAAGGAGCATCCCCACGCTTGTCTTGGGATAGCCATCCCGAAGATTCACAATCTTAACGTCTGCAACGGGAAAGCCCATCTCTTTGCGGAGAATGTCGATGACCGCCGCGTAGTTCCTATTGCGAAGAATTTGCTCGAACGTCAGTCCGCGGCGGAAGGCGAACGGCGATTGGCCAAACGGCGCTTCAAACTGTGTTTTGAGCAGCAGGCGGTCCAGATCGACGTCGGAAGCAAAGGCCAATGTGGCCAAGTTGCAGTCGCTATGATCGGCGTAAGCCGCCAACGCACGAACGTTCTTGGAACGGCGTGGAGCATCACCGCGGATCTCCTCCAGGTGCCGCTGAACGTGCGCAGAAACAGTTCTAATGATGGGCCTATGCACGATTTCTTCCCCCTGTGCTCACGCGCTGGTGTCCGTCACCAAGCCAGGGGCTCGCGTGCCCCAAAGCTGTTCGTTCTCGTTCAGAACCTCGATGGCATGTTCGCCGGCTTCGGCTCGCCACTTTTCGTCGTGCGGCCGAATGGCGTCTAGCTCGGTGTCCACTGCTCGCTGCACCAGCTCTGGGTACACTTCGCCAGCCGCAGTCAGCGCACCAGGCACTGTCGAGGCATATGCGCCAACGAGCCGGGACACGGCTTCCCCAACCACTGGATCTGCCCCCTTGAGCCATACGAGCTGCCGAGCCAGATTCTTGGTCGCGATCAGGTGATCGACACGATCGCTCCAAGGACCGATAAGTCGGCGTCCGATTGCCCAGTTAGATAGAGCCACCTTTCCGCGGAACGGGAAAAACCGCGTACCCTCTAACGCTGGTACGACATAAACGGCACGAGCAGATTTCGGTGAAGTCCAGGCCCGTTGCTCGTCGCGCCGCATTGAGGCAAGCGCGCGGTGGGCAATCAGTTTCCCAAAGCGGACTAAGGCATACTCCGCCACGGCCCTTGGCGATACCGGAACGCCAATTTCCACCAGAGACGCGATAGTCAAACTTCTCGTGCTCTCCCCGCCCTCCGTTTTTGATTCTTGTTCGCCGTTTTGTGTAGGTTTGGCTGTCCTTGGCTTCTTGGGTTTGGCAGTTCGGTCACTGCGCGCGAGAGCCCGCAGCTCCTCAGCTCGGCGCTCCAGTTCCAAGGCTTTCTCAACTTTTCCGCGCCGCGCGAGGTCTGCCGCCTCCGTGGAAACCTGAGCCGCCTTGGTCAGGAAGTCAGCGATTTTCTTGTTTGGATCTGACATCGTCGCCCCCATCGGTTTTCCACAATGTACCACGCTATTCCACGCTTGTCCACACTTCTTTTCCTTTTTTGGGTGGATACCGGGAAAACTCCGGCAAACACAAAGTCGCACGCAGATTGGGATCCTCGCGAGGAAATATTGCATTGTCGCAGCTCGGT
>JAKEFD010000092.1 GCA_022616245.1 Gemmataceae bacterium | reverse complement strand
CGTCGGGCCTGGTGATTTCGCGTCATCCGGGCGATGGCTCTGAGGTGACGCACTTCAGGATCACCGGCATCACGGGCGGCACGCTGTTCCAGAACGACGGACTAACGGTCATCAACAGCGGCGATTTCATCACGCTGGCACAAGGCAACGCCGGCCTCCGCTTCCTGCCGGACGCCAACCTCAACGACGCGGCCGGCGACGTGTTCGGCTTCGATGTGCAAGCATCCATCGGCGACACGCTCGGCGGCCTGGGCGGCGGATTTGCGCACGCAACCGTCACCGTCGACGCGGTCAACGATCTGCCCACTGACATCGTCCTGTCCGGATCAAGCGTAGTCGAGAATAGCGCCTCGGGGACCGTCGTCGGCGACCTGACGACCGCGGACGTGGACCTCGCGCATGAGGGCGATTCGCACACCTATACGTTGATCGACAGCGCCGAAGGCCGCTTCATGATCGTGGGCAGCCAGGTGCAGGTCGACGTCGGCAGCCTTTTGGACTATGAGGTCAACACCAGCCACACCATCCGCGTGCGAACGACCGACGCCGACGGCGAAATCTTTGAAAAGAACTTCGTCATCACCGTCGTCAACGTGAACGACGGGATCGGCAATCGCGAGATGTCCTATGCCGAGGACAAGCTCACAATCAACCTGTCGCCCACTGGGACATACACGCTGCGTCAAGCCGGCAGTCAGGCCTCGTTCCTCGATCAAGATTTGGGGCTGACCTTCAGCGGCTCGTATTCGCAGAACTTCGGCGGCCAAAACGAAAAGTGGATTCGCGGCGTCACCAACGCCTTCAACAACCCGTGGTACTTCATCAAGCCGAGCGGACAGTTCTTCGCCTGGAATGGAACGCCGAATCAAGCTGCCGGGACACAGTTAGCGGCACTGGAGCCGATTTTCTGGGCTTTCCCGCAACTCTTGCATGACTCGTCGCCGGAACACCTGGCCCGCGTCATCGATCAGGCACTGGGGCTGGCGGTTGCTCCGGGCGGACTGTTCGAAAACTCAGGCGGCCGGCACGAGCGTTGGCTGCGCGGCGTGAACAACCAATTCGGCAATCCATGGTATTTCCTTACTCCACAAGGCCGGTTGTTTGCATGGAATGGCGCCAGCGGCGCGGACGGCCAGTTCCTCGCGACGCTCGATCCGTTCTACTACACCGAGATCTCTCGTTTGCACAACGCGCAGCCTGGCCAGATCGCCGCGGCGGTCTTAGAGCAAGGCACTGCGACGGCACGCTTGGAAGTCGATCCGGTCGCCGGCTTTGTCGGCCAATGGGTGCTCGAGCTCGGGACGGACGACATGTCGTTCCAGGGCACCGAACAGTTCTCGGTCGCGGTGAAGCAGTACTTGCCCGAATTGCCGCCGATTTCCGATCAAACCATGCCAGGCGCGCAGGACACGCTCAATGTGCCGCTCAACGGGACCGACCCCGACCAGGGCGACGTGGTGAGTTATTTCGCTCAGACGGGCCATCTCGGCCTTCTGCTCGATCGCTTGTACGACTTGCGTCCGGCCGTGACTTCGCCGACGCCAGGCTTCTTGCAAAACTTGTTCGGGCAGGGTGAGAAATGGCTCAAGGGCGTGGACAACGACTTCCACAATCAGTGGTACTTCATCCTGCCGAGCGGCGACTTCTTCGCCTGGGACGGCACGTCGTCAGCGAGCGGCGCCCTCATCTCCGATTTGGATCCGGGTTACCACCGCTACATTGAGATGTTGTATAACCCGGTGGCCGGCGACCTGGCGCGGTCCCTCGATCAGCGGCTTGGCTTGTTCGTCGATCCGAACGGCACTTTTGAGAACTTCCTCGGTCTCGGCGAGCGCTGGCTGCGCGGCACGGGCGGCGCCTGGTTCTACATCAGGCCGACCGGGCAGTTCTTCACTCAAACGGGTGCGCTGGTGGCGAGCCTCGACCCCATCTACCACACCGAGCTTGATCGGTTGCACTCGGCCCTTGCGGGGCAATTCGAAGTCAGCCTGAGCGGCAGCAACGCAGTCATCTCTACCGTGGTGACTTACGTGGGTGACTTTTGGGCATTGATCGAAGCCAGCGACGTGAATCTGCAGAGCAACCGGCGCATTTGGCGATTCTTCCAAGTGAGCGTGACGTAGGAAGGGTCAAGACTGACTTGTTGCGAATCCGTTAGTCGCCGAAGTTCGTGCCCACGCGGCGGGCGGCGCGAATGAGCGCGTGGTCGCGCGGCACCAGCTTGATTTTGCCGGCGACTTGCTCCAAGGGCACATGGTTCACATCGGAGCCTTTGAGGCAGACCATGTGATTGTAGACGCCTTCGGCCAGCATTTCGGCTGCGTAGGTGCCGAATCGGGTGGCCAGGATGCGGTCGAACGGCGTTGGGATGCCGCCGCGCTGCAGGTGGCCGAGCACGGTGACGCGCGTCTCCATGCCGAGGCGCTCGCTGATGAGTTTGGCGACTTGCGAGCTGGCCCGGCCGTCGGCGAATTCGCCGTTGCCGCCATTGTCCCTCCTTTTATCCTTCTTGTCTTTTTTTAGCTCCTTCTTGTCGGCCTTTTTTCTTTTCTTGCGGTCCTTGTCCGATTCGGGCTGTTGATTGGGAAGCGGCTCTTTGGCCTTCGGCCGGGCGCCCTCGGCGACGGCGACAATGCTGAACCATTTGCCGCGCCGCCGCCGTTCCGTTAGGTGCTTGCAGATGCTGTCCATGTCATACGGGATTTCGGGAATAAGGATAATGTCCGCCCCGCCCGCGAGGCCGGCGTTAAGCGCCAGCCAACCGGCGTCGTGGCCCATGACCTCCACGACCATGACGCGCAAATGCGCCTCCGCTGTCGAATACAGCTTGTCGAGCGCTTGGGCGGCCGTGTTGACCGCGGAGTCGTGGCCAAAAGTGATGTCGGTTTCCACAAGGTCATTGTCGATCGTTTTCGGAAGTCCAATGACGTTGAGACCGTGCTTGACGAGCGTGTAGGCGACTTTGTGGGTGCCGTTGCCGCCGAGCACGACCAGGCAATCGAGGCCAAGTCGGCTGTAAGTCTCGACGGCTCGCGAGGTGAGGTCCACGGTTTCGCCGTTGGGCAGCGGCATCTTGTAGGGTTTTTCGCGGCTGGTGCCGAGGATGGTGCCTCCCAAAGAGAGGATGCCGGACACGTCGTGCTGGTGCAGGATGCGCGAGTTGTTCTCCACCAGTCCGCGGAAGCCTTTCTCGATGCCGATGACTTCGACGTGAAAGTCGCTGAGGGCGGGCTTGGCCACGCCGCGAATGGCCGCATTCAGTCCGGGGCAATCGCCACCCGAGGTGAGGATGCCGATGCACTTGGCCTTGGCCGCGCCCATGTTGCTTGAATCTCCATCTTGAGTTGGTTTCTATGTTATCGTACCAGGCGCATTCATGCCACTTTGCAGCGCACGCAAGCATTTGCCTGTAATCGAATCGGCATGCCGCATGATTTCTTCCGGTGTGCCGTGAATCACAGTGGGGCGAACATTCTTGTTTGCCCGCGCCTGACCGACACCTCTGCTCTCGCCGATACCTGGGTCCAGATCGATCACGTAATCCGCGGCTCGGATAACGTCCAAGTGATGCTCTTCAACGATCAAGGAATGTCCGCTTTCGAGCAAGCGATCGAAACAAGCCAGCAGAGTTTGAACGTCCTTTGCATGCAAACCGGCAGTCGGCTCCAGCAGTATGTAAAGGCAGCGCGGCTTGCGGCTTGAAGCCAGGTGTGCGGCAAGCTTCAGGCGCTGGCCTTCGCCGGTCGACAGCGTTTCCAGCGGCTGGCCCAGTCGCAGATAGTCCAAGCCCACATCGAGCAACGGTTTGAGACGGCGCTGCATTGCTGGTTGCGTGCGGAAAAAGCGGAAGGCCTCCCGTGCCGTCAGGTTCAACACCTCGGCGATGCTCAGATGCCGATAGGTGACGGCCAGAATCTCCTTGCGAAAGCGAGCGCCTTGGCAATCCGGACAGGTCATGGCCACGTCGGCGAGAAACTGCATGTCCACGGCCAGCGTGCCCTGGCCTTGGCAGGTTTCACAGCGGCCGCCGGGTTGATGGAAACTGAAATGACCAGGATCGAAGTTGCGGGTCTGAGCCTCGGCAGTTTGCGCGAAAAGGTTGCGAATATCGTCAAAGATTTTGAGGAAAGACGCAGGATTGCCGCGTGCGGATCGCGGCGGCGGGATATGGTCCACCAGCACGACATCGCCCACGTGCTCGACGCCGCTCAAGTCGCTCAACTCGCCGTTGTATTCGTTTTTCTTGCCTTTGGCCCGGCAGAGTGCTGGAAAAAGCGTGTGCTCCAGAAGCGAGCTCTTGCCGGCGCCGCTGACGCCGGAAACCACGCACAAAACTCCAAGTGGAAAGTCGACATCGAGGTTCTCTAAATTGTGCGTGTTCGCGCCGGACAGCCGCAGCCAATGCTGGGCCGAACGCCACGGTTTCGTTTCGGAGGGCAGGTTTTCCACCCGTCCTCCGGCCGGCTCATCCCCACCACCCCTCCCCCCCAAGGGCGCGGGGATAAGTCGTCCGCCACTGCCAGCCAGAGCGGACAGGTTGGAAACCTGTCCTACAAAAGTCACCTGTCCGCCCTCTTCGCCCGCGCCTGGACCCAGCTCGATTACCTGGTCCGCGGCTTGGATGACTTGCGACGCCTGCTCGATGACGACGAGCGTGGCGCCTCGGTCGCGCAAGCGCAGCAGCTCATCGATCATTCCTGGAATTTCGGACACGTGCAGTCCTCGCGTCGGTTCCTCCAGAATGTACAAAGCTTGATTCAAACCCGCTGCCAACACGGATGCGAGGCGCAGACGGCGCATCTCGCCCGCAGACAGCGAGTTCGCCGGCCGGTCGAGGGAGAGGTATCCCAATCGCAGCCGGGCCAAGAGTTCCAGTCGAGCCCTCATGAGTTCTATGAGTGTTCCGCTTCCCAACAGGCGCTGCTCTGACCGTGCCGCTGTATCGGCCTTGTCCGCCAGAAACTCGGACAGCCGGGTACTTGGCAATGAGCTAAGGTCGGCAATAGTCGCGCCGGCCAAGCGTACGCACAAAGCGTCCTTGGACCAATGGGCCGTGCCATTTGCATGTTCGGGTCGAAAGAGGGCCGGCGTCGGCGTGGGATAAAGATAAGCGCAGCTCGGGCAAATCCAGCGGCGCTCGAAGAGCGCTTCCTTGTCCGTTGTCAGGAGCGCGATGCGTCCGTCGCCGCGCGCGAAAGCCAATTCCACTGCTTCGGCACAGCGCTCTTGCGGCGTCTTGCCCGTTTCAAGCCGATCGACGATGACCCATGCGCGCGCGCCGTTTTTCCATTGCGGTAGAGGCTGCTCGCCGAGTCTGACGATATCCGCGCCCACTTGCACGCGGACAAAGCCTTGTTCGCGCAGTTCCGCGGCATGCGCTTCTTTTGCCTTCTCCCCGCGCGGCAGAAAGGGAAAGGCAACGCTGACCAGCGTGCCGCTCGGCCAACTCGCAAGAGCGTGGACGACGTCGTTGGTCGAGTGCGCCTGGATCGATGTTTGGCATTGTGGACAGAACACGTCGCCGCAAGTCGCGAACAGTAGCGCCAACTGTTGCGACAATTCGGAAAGCGTGCCGACCGTGGCGCGCTTCCCAAGCGGCGACCGCTCCGCGCGAACGGCAATGGCCGGCGGCAAAGCGCTGATGGTTTCCGCATCCGGCTTATCGAAGCGTTCGAGGGATTGGCGCGTGCGCGCTGACTGGCTTTGCAGGTAGCGGCGCTGGGCCTCTGCGTAGAGCGCGTCAAACGCCAGGCTGCTTTTGCCCGCGCCGCTTACGCCGGTGAGTACGGTGAGTTTCCCGATTGGAATTTGCACGTCGATGCCGCGCAAGTTGTGAACGCGCACGCCGCGCATAGCTATGACTTGCGTCGAGCACATAAATGGTCACTTCGAGGAAAAGCTTGAGTTAGATCTTATGGGCTTCACATTCAAAATCAGTCGCCAATGGATTGCAATCCTATCGTGCACCGCAACTTCTTGCGGTCCAATGGCTTCCGATTGACCGTCGCGAAATGCGAAAAGAACGCGTGTAGGCTGCGGCGTGGGAAGTTAGCGAATGATTCGCCGGCAAACTCGGATTTGTTGGCCTTGACTGAGATTTGACGGTTGGATTACGATTCGACCCACGGAAAGGAGATAGGCCTTAGTTCTGTGGAACGGCCACTCCCCTCTGACGCCCGAAAACTGGTTCGTAGGTTTCCTTCACCTTCTTGCACCGGAAAGGATGCCACTCATGCAAAGGTCGTTGGTTTCGTTCATTGCCGTTGCGATTGCTTCGCTCAGCTTCGCAGCCGGCGCCCGGGCCGAGGATTTCCCCTGGAGCTACAAGGGGGATGGCACCGAGATCTTTAACAACAACAACGATGCCAAATCCTCGTCCATTTCTTTCACTGGATCGTCCGGTGGGGCCACCGGCGATTCCGGCATTGTGATCTTCAATCTGGCCTCGTTTAGCACCGCGGAATTGTCCGCGCCCGACTCGTTCACCACGGTTCCTTACGGCTTGACGCTCACTCTGGGCGACACCAAGTCGTTGGGCTCCGACAAGACGAGCGGAACGCTGACATTCTCGGGTGAATTCTCCGCCACCAAGGTTTCCAAGGACAGCTTCTTGTCGCCGGTCAATACCTTTACCAGCCCGACTCTTCAGTCGCTGGTGTTGGGTTCGGACGCGGAAGGCTTCCGCAAGTACAGCGTGGAAATCCTGAGCTTCACGCCGCCCGGCAAACCCGGCAGCGGTGTCGGCTCGATCTATGCCGAAGTTCGAATCAACCCGGCCGAAGGCCCCGGCGGCGGCACGGGCGAACCGCCCCCGCCCCCCACCAACCACACCCCCGAACCTTCCACTCTGATTCTGGCCGGCCTGGGCCTACCCATCCTCGGGTTGGTGTGGCGCCGTCGCCAGAAAAAGACTCAGGAAGACTAAGCTTCCCCTTCTGATTAGAAGGAAACTCTCGAACGACACGCGTTGGCGTCCTGACCCGGGACGCCAACGCCCGTTTCCACATCAACTCCACCCGGCAGAAGAGAGGTCACCGGGCAGTGATCGATGCCGCGTTCGCAAGAATGCGGTGCGTCGCAAACGCATTTTTGCGAATGCGGCTACACTTGTCGACGATTCCTGCCCACTAGCGGCTTCTAGCTACATCCTTTGTTTGGCCAGCTTGACGGCTGCCGATTTTTGGTGGACGTTGCCATGCGCAAACTCAATACGCGTCTGTTCTTCATCGTCCTCGGCGTCACGCTGTGCGCCGGTCTAAGTATTTTCCTGGTGCATCGGTTGCAGGCGGGCAGCATCTCCGAGGCCCTGCTCTGGCAAGCGAACCAGGCGGACAAAGACGGCCGCCTCGACTACGCCGCCCGCTTTCTGGGCCGCTATCTCGAATTCGAGCCCACCGATCTGGAAGAACGCGCCCACCTTGCCAAGATCCTGACCGATCCGCGCTTGGCTCATTCGCCGAAGGGTCTGCGGCGGGCCCGCTTTGTGCTACAGCAAGTGCTGGCACGCGCGCCGCAACGACATGAACTGCGCGCTTCCTTGTGCCGCGTGCTGCTGGACTTGATGCAGTTTGACGAGGCCAAGGAACAGCTCGACATCCTGGAAAAAGCACTGCCCAATTCCGCCGACGCCGCGGAGCTGGCAGGCGAATGGCACTTGAAGCAAAGCCAGGACAAGATCGCCGCCGACTACTTCCGCACCGCGGTCAATTTAGCGCCGGCTAAAGTGGAAAATCACCTGCGCTTGGCCTATGTGCTGCGCCGCTTGGATCGACGGCGCGGCCTGCATACGCGTGAGGTCGAAGCGCTGGCAGCCACCGCCTTGGAAAAAGCGCCAAGTCACGCCGCCGTACTGATCCTTGCTGCCGAGCTGGCTCAGGAGCGCGGCGATGTGCCGGCCGCACGCACGCGTCTGGAAAAAGGCCTGAAGGAGCACCCACGCGACGTTCGGCTGTACCAAGCGCTGGCGCGTCTGGAGATTCAAGAAAGCCGGCGCGCCGAAGCGATCGGCCAATTGCGGCGCGGTTTGCAGGCGATTCCGAAGGAACAGCGCTGGGACCTGTACTGGACTCTGGCCAATGTGCTCTTGGACTCCGGCGATCTCGCCGAAGCGCGCAAGGTGCTGGGCGAGATCCGCGAATTGCACAACTCCTCGAGCGCGATGGAATACCTCGAAACGCGCTGCAAGATGGTGCAAGGGCGCTGGCACGAAGCCGCCAAAGCCTTCGAGCGGCTGCGGCCCGCGTTCAAGTCGGTTCCCGATCTCGCATTTCAAGTCGACCTTTATCTGGGCGGCTGTTACGAACAACTCGAAGAACCGACAGCGCAGCTCACTGCCTTTCAGCGCGCCTTGGAATTCGACCCCAGCTCCGCGCCTGCCCGGCAAGGGCTGGCCGCCGCCCAGTGGCAGCTCGGTCAGACCTCCGAAGCAGTCAAGCAATATCAGGCGCTTGCGGAACACAGCGCCACCGGCGACATCCCGCGCCGCAAATTGGACGCCGCGCAAATGCTCTTGCTTGCCCAGCTCGAGCGCGAAACGCCGGACTGGCGCGCCGTCGAGCGCGCCTTGGTCGAAGCGGAATTGGACAATGCCGCCCCCATGGACGTGCTCCTCCTGCGCGCCGAACTTGCCTTTGCGCAGAAGAACTGGAGCAAGGCAGACGAATTCTTGAGCCAAGCGATCAAGGGCGACCCCAAGAAAGTGGATCTGTGGGCCAGCCGCGCCTCCTTGGCGCAGCGGGCCGGGAAAAAAGAGCTGGCCCAGAAGGTGCTCGAGGAAGCGCGCAAGAGTCTGGGCGACGTGATCGAGTTGCGCCTGGCGGAGGTTCGCTTCTGGAAAGAGCAGTCCCGCAAAGAGGCGGAAGCAGGTTTGGCGCCCTTGGGGCAGAATCTCGAGCGCTTCAGCGCCGACGAGCAAGCACGCCTGTTTTTCGGTTTAGCGGATGCCTATCAGGACTTGGAAAGCTGGGCCGCGGCCGCCGAGATCCTCGAGCGCGTGACGCGCCTGCCGCGTCATGCCGAGGATATTCGCGTTCGGCTGACGCTCTTCGATCTGGCGCAAAAGCGCGGCGACGACGCTGCCATGCAGAAATCGGTCGCCGACATTCAGCAAATCGAAGGCGCGGACGGCGCCGCCTGGCGTTACGCCGAAGCCCGCCGCCACTTCTCGCTGGGCAAGAGCGGCAAGGCCGAAGCGCTGGAACACGCGCGTCAACTGCTGACTGCAGCTTCCACCCAACGCCCCGACTGGCACGCCATCGCGCTGTTGCGTGCCGAAATTGACGAGCTGCAGGGCAAGAACGAGCAGGCCATTGCGAACTATCGCCGCGCCGTTGAGCTTGGCAGCCGCAATCCGACGGCGACCCGGCAGCTCGTGCTGTTGTTGACGCAGAGCCAGCGCTTCGACGAAGCCGATCAGGAAATCAGGCGATTGCAGCGGCAGGCGCCTTTGTCCGGCGAATTGCAGAAAATCGCCGTGGTGTTATCGCTCAACAAGAAGGAGTTCAACCGCGCGGAGAATCTGGCCCGACAGGCCGTCGCCGCCGCGGGCATGGACTATCGCAATCACCTTTGGCTCGGGCAAGTGCTCTTCTCCAAAGGCCAGGCGAATGCCGAAACGGAAGACGCTTTCCGCAAGGCGATTAGCTTGGCGCCGGAGCAACCTGAGACCTGGATCGCACTGGTGCGTTATCTGGTCGCCGTTGGGCAAGAGGAGTCGGCCGACAAGGAGGTGGAGATTGCCAAGGAAAAGCTGCCTCAGGAAAAACTGCCGCTCACGCTCGCGCATTGCTTTGAGGCGTTGGGCAAGTCCAAGCTGGCGGAACGGGAATACCAATCGGCCGTGAAGTCGGCGTACTTGCCGGCCCTGGCCCGACGCCAAGCGTGTTCTTTCTATCTGCGCAACGACCAACCTCTGCAGGCCAAACAGCTGCTGCGGCAAGTTCTCGATCGCCAGGTCAATGCCACCGACGACGACATCGTTTGGGCGCGGCGCGTTTTAGCCCTGGCCTCCGCGGCTTCCAAGGACAGCCGCGGTCTGGACGAAGCCATGGAGCTCGTCGGCCTATCCATCAATGACAAAGGCCAATTGGCGGAAGCGCCGATCGTGGCGCCCGACGACGCGCTCGTCCGCGCCAAAGTGCTCGCGTTGCACCCGCGCCGCGACTATCGCGCACGCGCCGTAACCCTGTTCGAAGAAGCGCAGAGCCGGCAACCGCTCTCCGCCGACGACCAGTTCTTGCTGGCACAGCTCCATATCGTGCAGTCCCCGGACGCAGCTGGCTGGCGCAAAAGCAAGGAGTTGCTCAAGAACCTCATCGCCCGCCAGCCGCACCCGATCTACCTGGGCTATTTTGCCAACCAGTTGTTGCAGCGGCGCGAACTGGTCGAGGCCGACCCGATCATCAGCCGTCTCGAACAACTGGAAAAGACGCGACAAGTGCCGCCGGGCACGTTTGGCTATGTCGAGCTCAAGGCCAAATCTTTCGAACTGCGCGGCTTCACGCAGCAGGCGCTGAAACTATTGCAGTCCTATGCAAATCAAGACGAAAGTGCCACCGAGCGGCTCTATGGACTGGCAGCGTTGCACGCGCGCCTAGGGCAGTGGGAAGACGCAATCGAAGTGTGTTTGAAGATCAGCGAAGTTCCGGAAGTTGCTTTAGGGCAAGCCGTTTCGCTATTACGCTCCGCGCCGCCGACGCCTGCGACCCAGGAGGCCTGGGACAAGCAATGGCAGCGCGTGGAACAGCTGCTGCGCGAGGCCAGCGACAAGCACCCGGATAAAGTCGCCCTCTACCTGCAACGGGCGGACATACACGACCTCAAGGATGATCTCGACAAGGTCGAAGCCATGTGCAGAGAAGTGCTCCGCCGCGATCCGAAGAACATCGTGGCACTCAACAATCTGGCCTGGCACCTGGCGCCCAGGAAGGAACGCACCCTGGATGCCTTGGACCTCATCGACCGGGCGCTGAAAGCGCACGGACCGCGTCCCGAGTTGCTCGATACCCGCGCCGTTATTTTTCTCTCGATGGATCAGACAGAACGCGCCCTGGCGGACCTGG
Source organism: Gemmataceae bacterium (assembly GCA_022616245.1). Classification (GTDB taxonomy): domain Bacteria; phylum Planctomycetota; class Planctomycetia; order Gemmatales; family Gemmataceae; genus JAKEFD01. Next base: position 24,204 of record JAKEFD010000092.1, on the reverse strand, counting down.
ACAACGTCGTACAACAGGCGCCTTCCGCCACGCGCTATTTCCATCAAGCTCGAGCACACCACCAGGCCAACAACCGCCCGTCCGCTCTCGCCGCTCTGCAACGCGCGAACTCCCTTGGCCTCGCCGCTGACCGATTGCATCGCACCGAGCGCGACATCTATCAACGACTTGTCGCAGAGTTGAAATGACCTGGTGAGAATTGAGATTCATGAGTCTGCTGCTGTAACCGCAGCAACACGACATGATAAGGAGCGAAAAACGGCAAGCAGGAGCATTCGATTGGGCACGGGGGTTGTGCTTCCTGCTCGCCGAGGGATTTCTAGAGCTTGGGCTTAAGCAGTTGCGGTCGCTAATCCGCCCACTGGCGTCGCCAAGTTCGATGTTTCACTGGCTGAATTCCGTTGGATTCTTTCCCAGACCTCGCGGCGATGCACCTTCACGTCCAGAGGCGCGGTAATGCCGACACTGACTTTGTCCCCTTGAACCTCCAAGATTGTGAATACAAGCGCCAGCTGCGGTACGACGATTTGCTCACCGATCCGACGATTGAGAACTAGCATGTTTGCTCCTTCTCTCTATGAAGATGCGGCATGTTGAAAGTGTTGGCATGAAGCTCCCTCTTCTAGCCACCCGCAACCAAGCCGATCATCCCAGCACCCGGTACGCGTTAGCTCGGTCGCAGGGCTACGTTGAGCAACCGGTATGCCAAAACCGCAAAGTCGAAATTGCGATCGCAAGTCCTTTTGGCAAAAGCGGATAGGTCGTAGGCCGGCGGCCGGTGAACTGATGCCCAGAGAAAGTTAGTTCTCATTTGGGCGCAAGTATAAGCCGACTGAGCTAAATCTGACCGTCCAAGTTCAAGTACTGCCGGATCAGAGCAGCCAGCGCCTGCGACTCGGCCTCCCCTTGGGCGAGGTGTTCGAGCATTGCTTGGCGGTCGTTGACGCGGAAGTACTCAGGCACGTACACGCGGCCGCTCCGTGGGATTTTTCCAATCCAATCGCAACCACGCCACAGTTGCCGCCAACCATGCCGCAATTGCCGCCACGACAACTCCAACCATGACGGTGATGGCCACGATACACCTTCCTTTCGCGTTTTGTTGTATCCCCCGAGGCGGGTAGCGCCCGGGCATACTGGGTGTATCGCAAGCCGAATGCCAGTAGCAAGCCGACCAGTCCAGAGTGTTCAATTCTCAGGAAATATGGCGAACCGTGATGTTCTTAGAGGCATTTACGGCGATTCCACTGTCATCAAAACGATATCAGATTGATGCCTGTTTGATTCACTCCGATTGAAATCGGTCGACAAAGCGCGGGTCAAGCGCGTGATTCCACCTACTTCTTATCCAGCGTGTAATCGCGCATCTTCGGCACTTTGAGCTTCTCGGGCGCAAATCGACCGCCCAGGAATATGCCGCCGCTCAAAGGCGTGTACAGTTCGATGGCGATCTGCGAAATCGGTAGTGCCGTCTCCTTGAACTTTGGCTTGTCCGTAAAGGTGATGGAAGCGATGGCCATGATCGGTCCGCTGTCGTCGGGCACGTCGCGCAGGGGCTTGCCATAGCCGCCGTCGGGAAAGAACTTCTTCATCACTTCCTTGTGCATTTCGCTGTTGTACCACTTGAGGACCGCTTTCTTGTCCTCGAACCAGGCGAAGATCACTTCCTTGCCGCTTGCAGTTTTGGCGGTTTCGACGCCCAAGCAGCCCGGCGTCGCGCGCAAGCCCGCCACCAAATCGGGAAACGCCGCTTTCTTTTGCGGCTTGGCGTCGGGCTTGTCCTGCGGAGTCGATGACCCAGGCAAGCTGAACAACAGCAGGGACGAGAGACAAACCAAGATGCCGACACGAAGTCTCATGCGATGGCCTCCAGAGGGTTTGAATATACTTCGTTGAAATGGAGAGTCGATTTGTCCTTTTGGACAAGTCATTGTTAACGATTCGCCGTAGTTTACTTTTCCGCCGATTCGCCCGTGAGGACTTTGTTGTGCCAATGCGCCAAAGCCCACGAAACCAAGGCAAAATCCAAAACCGCCAGCCCAACCAAAACAGCGGCGCGCAGTGCTTTTGTACCGCCTCCGAAAGGCCGGCGTTCGCCGTTGGAAAAGAGGATTTCTTGATTGCCGATGACTTGCGCGACGCGCAACTTGCCGCGTTCGATCTCGTCGGCCGTGAAATGTGCGTGCAGCAGGATCAGTTTCCGATCGGCGGAAACACAACCACGACCAAGATCACCATGGACCCAAAGTAAGCGGCTAAGGCAAAGAATAGATCGCGAACGGACATTGGATTGCCGAATTTGCGCGTGTTCAGAACGAGTCTTCCATTTGATCGACAAACGTCTGGAACTTGGGATCGGGGCGTAATGCGCTCGCCGCAAGACCTCGATGGCCGCTTCTGGAAACAGGTTGTCCAAGCTGCTTCTCCGATTACTTCGCGCCTAGCGCTTTCGCTTCCCGCTCCGTCCACAGCCAGCCGACCACGCGTGCTCGCCCTTCCGACACGCGGACGAAGATGGGGTACTCCATGTCCAGGTGATTCTTCGCGAATGGACGGCGTTTCTTCTTCTCGCGAAATGTGACAACGTAGCCGTTGTCGCCGAGCAAGCGATCGAGCGCCTCCATCTCTTCCTTGCCAACGAACAAGCACGGCTCGTTTTCGTATTTCACCACGCGGGCGACTTCGTCCGGAAGCTTGCCCTCGAAGTAGGAGTCCAGGCTGCGATTTGGGCTTCCCAGAGAGGCCGACCCAAACGAGTGGCTCTCGACCAGGTGCAGGAAATCGGGTGGTCCGCTGCCAAAGAGCTGACGGTGGCCGGCCAGAAATGGAATGTCGAGCACCTTGAACATGCCGGTCGTCGAGCGCTCGTTAAAGGCCTTGGCGAACAGCACGGCAGCGTCCTGCGCTTGCTGTTTCGCCTTGGGATCATCGTCCAGCCGCGTCCCGAGCCAGCCGACGACTTTGGCCTGGCCCGCATTGACGCGGACAAAAACGGGATAGCGCGGCCATTCCTCTTTGTGGCGGAGAAAAACGACATAGTCGTGCCGGTCGAGTGTTTTGGTCAGTGCCGTCCTGGCGTTCGGGTGATACAGCAACTCACGATCGCCGTAGCGAATGGTTTCCGCAACCTCGAGCGGCAGCTTGCCTTCGACTTTGGCGACGAGATCACGCAAGTCCTTTTCCGTCGTCAGCGTGACGGCAACGGCGGTCTTGCCCCTGCCAAACGAATAGCGATGTCCATCGACAAACGGAGTTTTCGCGAGTGGGATAAGATCGTCCGCAGCGCGTTCATTGAGCGCATTGGCGAAACGCAGGGCCGCGACTTTGGCCTGCTTGTAGGGATTGGCTTTGTCGCGGGCCTGCACCGCCGTCGTCAGCAACAGAACGGCGGCGCCTGAGAAAAGGCACAAGTACTGGCGCATGATCGCTCCTGGGGAGGCATCACTCTTCGCGCCATGCACCGATTGTCACCAATGTATCGTGCAGATGCAATACATCCGGACCGCGTCGTCACTGCACCAGGATGAACTCCTTGGTATTGATGAGCGCCCAGATGATGTTCTCGTAGGCCAGCCGTTTGTTGGCTTCGTGCCGCTGGATGTTGGCCAGCGCCAAGTCCATTTGTTCCGGCGTCGGCCGCCGCGCGAAGGCCCACAGGAACAGCTCCTCGACTTTCTCCGCGTCCGGCCGTTTATCCTTCACGAGCTGATCGGCGCGGCCGCCGGCGCGCGCCAGCTTGTTCTGGATTTCCTGCGAGTTCAATAGGTGCAGCGCCTGGGCCAGGTTCGCCTCGCTCACGCGCTCGCATTCGCAGGCACTGGTGCGCTGCGGCCGGCCGAACACGTCCAGGAAATAGGACTGGAACGACTCATCCGGCAACATGATCGCGCGGTTCGGGCTGAACCTGTCGGTCGGCAAACCGGGAAACGTCGCCGGGCTGCCGGTCACCTGCGACACCGCGTCGTACAGCACTTCGGCGGACATGCGGTGCGGGTAGTAACGCGCATACGACTTCTTGTCGTGCTTGTTGAACTCGTTCGGATTCGAGCTGAGCTGATAGGTCCGGCTCTTGCAAATGACTCTAACCAAGTGCTTCAAGCTGAACTTGTTGTCGACGAGTTCCTTGGCCAAGGCGTCGAGCAATTCCGGATTAGACGGCGGATTGGTCACGCGCATGTCGTCCACCGGATCGACGATGCCCTTGCCGAAGAAATGGGCAAAGTAGCGGTTGGCGACCGAGCGGGCGAAGAACGGATTCTTGGGATCGACCATCCAATCGACCAGGCTGTGGCGCGGGTCGTCCCCCGGACTCAAAACGGGGGGCTCGGCGTCCAGGGCCTTGATCACGGCGTCTTTGTTCGTACGCGTATTCTTGACCGTGCCGTTGCCCTTGTTGAAGATCACCAGGCGATTGTTCTGCGGGTTCTGCTGAACCACGCCGGGCACCGGCAGTTGCTTGCGGCCAATCTGCGCGAAGAACGCGGCCATGCCCCAGTAATCGTCCTGGCTCCATTTCTCATACGGGTGATGGTGGCACTGGGCGCACGCCAGGCGCACGCCGAGGAAGAGCTGGCAGGCATCGTCCATCAACTGGTCGGGCTTTTGCAAGTCGCGATACCACATGGTTGGCGGCGACTTGGTTTCGTCACCGATGGCCGCCAGGATTTCGCGGACGAATTGATCGTACGGCTTGTCCTGGGCGATGCTCTCGCGAATCCAGTTGTGGAAGGCGAAAGTGCCGAACGCGCGATTGGTGTTCTGCTGCTGGCCGCGCTTGACGCGCAACACGTCGGCCCAGCGATTGGCGAAGTAGTACGTGTACTCGGTTGTCTCCAAAAGCGCGTCTATCAATTTGTCGCGTTTGTTGGTATCCTTGTCGTCCAGAAACGCCTGGACCTGCGCCGGCGTCGGTAGCGTGCCGGTGATGTCGTGATACACGCGGCGGACGAAAATGTCGTCGCTGCAGAGTTCCGACGGCACGATGCCCAGTTCTTGCCATTTCTTGTGCGTGTGCCGATCGACCACGGTCTTGTAGTCGAAGCGGTATTCCGGAATCTTCATGCCCAAAGGTACCGTGGACCGGAACGTGGCGACCTGTCCCTGGTAGCGGGCCATGATCGCCGCTTCGCCGGCGACGTCGAGCGTGCGGACCAAGGCCGCGCCGTCGACCACGGCGATGTCCGGGTCGTTGCTCTCGTATTGGGCCCGCTGCGTGACATCGACGACGCTGCCGTCCGTGTAATGGGCGTAGACGGCGAACTGTTGCCGATTCTGCCGCGGAATGACGCTCTGCTCAGGGTGAATCGTAATCTTGGCGACGGTGGGATCAGCGGGACTGCCGAAAGGCATGCCGGAGGCGATCCAGCGGCGAATGAGCTTGTATCCATCGGAGCCGACGTCCATGCGTTTGCCGCCGGCGTGGGCCATGCTGCCGGTCGCCTTCAGCAAAAGCAGACTGTGCTCGGGCACGGACGGCAGGAGTCGCCGGCTGCCGCGCACTTCTTTCACCAACGTCTGATAGTCGAACTCGGGCACGAAACCAAGGAGCGAGAGGGCGAAGCCGTTCTGCCCGCCGGACTTGCCGTGGCAGCCGCCGCTGTTGCAACCCAGCTTGGTGAAGATGGGCACGATGTGGTTGCCGAAGTTGATCGGCAATGCTACGTCGAACGACTCGACCTTGACGGCGACCTTCACGGACTTGTCGCCGTAGCGGGCGGTGATGGTCGTCGAACCGTCGGCTTGCGGAATGACCCGGCCGGCGCTGGTGACGCGCACGACTTTCTCTTCAGCGACTTCGTATTTCACGTCGCCGGACAAATCCTGGCGGCGGTCGACCAAGGCGCCGCTGACGATCAGCTGGCGCGAATCGTCGGCGCCGATCAGTTTGAACTCAGCCGGCTGCGCGATGAGTTCCTTGACCTCGGCGGGCGTCGGCAGGACGATGGTATCCGATGTTGGTTTCTTGGCGGCAGGCGTGTCAGCTAGCAGCGACCCGGAATATGCAAGGAAGAAACCCAACGCCAGACAGCGGATGGTGGGATTCATGATCGTTCCCCATTCGGAATAAGAGGCTTCAGCAAATCAGCTCACGCAAAGGCGCAAAGAAAAAAGATCGGGAATCGGAGCGGTCGCCCTGATGCCCGATCCCCTGTCTGTATTGTGCAGCCGCAGATTCACGCGGCTGAACGCAGATCAGTAAAACACTTCTGTCTTCTAATCTGCGTTATCTGCGTGAATCTGCGGATCAGCTTTAAATCAACTCGCGGACCGGTTCGCGCTCATCCACGATATGGATGGGCCGGCCCGTGCCGTTGAGGAAGGTCTGGGCGGGGTCGATGCCCAGGGTGCGATACAGGGTGGCGAGCACCTGCGGCACCGTGTAGCGGCGGTCTTGCGGACGTTCGCCGCGTGAGGACGAAGCGCCGATCGCCTGGCCCATGCGCATTCCGCCGCCGGCCACCAGCGCGCCCATGACCGGGGCCCAGTGGTCGCGGCCGGCGTTGTTGTTGACGCGCGGCGTACGGCCGAACTCGCCCCAGACCACCAAGACCACGTCGTTCTGCAGGCCGCGCTCGTGCAGGTCTTGCACCAGGTTGGCGATGCCGCGGTCGAGGATGGGGAGTTGCCGGCGCAGGGTTTGGAAATTCTGGCCGTGCGTGTCCCAGCCGCCATACGACAGTGTGACGCAGCCGACGCCCGCTTCAATCAGCCGGCGCGCGGTGAGGAAGTTGTCGATGCCCTGATACTTCTGCCGATTCGCTTGCGGCTCGCGGCCCAGGTCGAGCGCGGTCCGGACCGCACCGGTCGAAATCATGTCGAAGGCGCGGGCAGTGAAGCTATCCAGGCCGGCGATGTTGTTGTCCAGATCGCGGCGGACATTGTCAAAGCCTTCGAGCATTGTACGGCGGTCGCCTTGCCGTTCGGTGCTGACGTTGGCCAGCGGCTGCAGGTTTTGCACGCCGGGGCCGCTCGGCGAGAACGGCCGGTGCTGGATGCCCAGGAAGCCGGGTTCGGTGCCGCGCGACATGCCGCGCAGGCTGACGAAGGGCGGAATGTTGTTGTGGTAACCGCGGACGCGCGACACGACCGAGCCGAACGACGGATGGTTGGCGGTCATGTTTTCGCGCTGGCTCTTGCCGGTCATCACCAGCGAGTCGGAATGCTCATCGACGGAGACGATGGAGCGGATGCAGGCGAGCTTGTCCCACATGCGCGCTTGCTGGGGGAAGTGCTCGCAGATTTGCACGCCGGTGACGTTGGTGGCGATGGGCCGAAACTCGCCGCGGAATTCGGCGGGCGCATCGGGCTTAAGGTCCCACATGTCCATGTGCGACGGGCCGCCGCCCAGGTAGACCATGATGGCCGACTTGGAGCGTGTGCCCGATCCGCCCGGCGCGTTGGCCGAGGCCCGCAGGCGCAGCATGTCGGCAAGAGTTAAGCTTGCGCCAAAGGCGCCGATTTGCAGGAAGTTGCGGCGCGTGACGCCGTCGCAGAATCCTTGCTTGGATCCCCAAATGGTGAACATGATTCCCCCCCTCGACAGGTTGTTATGGCAGCTGTTGGGCGAGCTTTATTGATCGTAACGCTAGGGCAGGCAGGACACAATCGAAAAAGCAAAAACTGGCGGGTTCAGGCCGGTCAAGGTTGCACGCACTTCAAATTCAGCGGTTAGGAGCAATCTACTTCACAATTATTGTAGAGCAAGTCCAACTGGCAAGTCCAGGAAAATACGCGCTATTTTCGCTTGTCCAATCGCTGATACAGCTTCTCCAAGCGCTCTTGCTGTTCGCGCATCTGTTTGGCCGAGAGCGGAAGCAGCCCGACTTTTTCCATGGACTTCCCGCTTTCCTGATAGAGCAGTCTGATGAAGGAGCGAACTTCAGCCCGCATCAGCGCGTCTTCACGCACGCACAGGTAGATCGGGTGCGTAAACTTGTTGTATTGGCCGTTCGCGATTGACTCTCGATCGGGCAATGTGGGTTTTCCGTCCTTCGAAGGAACCGCGACGGCGCGCACGCGCGCATTGTGTTTTTCGAATTCCGGAAAGGAACAAACGCCAAGGGCGTGTTTCCTACTTGCAACAAACCCCCAAACACCGTCGTCGTGGGGTCTAATGCCTAAGCGACCGCTCTTGATGAGCTCGTTGGCAACTCCGACTTTTTCGGCGAAAAAAATGAGTTCATCGAGATCATCGAGACAGACGGCGGCAATGGGCTCGTCTGGCCAAGCAGGATTTATGTGCCGCCAATTGGGGATTTTCTTCGCCTGCAAGATCGTTCTGAGATCCTCGAAGGAAACGCTCTTGACCCAATCATTTTGCTGGTGAACGACGATGACCAAAACCGCTTTGCCAAATAGCAGATTGTGGCAACCTTTTCCATTGTTCCTAATTGCCGCCTCCTCTCCTTCGGACGGCGGACGGCTTGAAAGGACGATGTCAAGTTGTCCTGCCGCCAATTTCTTGAACGCAGACGCAGAATTGGACGGGGCAGCATCGGCTTTTCCAGGCAGCCGATCCGCGACCAAAACAGCGACCATAACGGCTTGCAAACTGCCTTCGCAACGGACTTTCTTCGCGGGCGGGTCGTCCATGATGTTGGCTGGGTGCGCTAGCAAAACGCTGGAGAAAAGAAGCGGTAGCAACACGGATAAACTCCTTCGTACGGATGAAAACTTTCGCCTCGGGCCACGGTTCCCGAAAGTCTAGTTTCTTGCATCGTAGGCGCTCGTCTCTGTCGTCAAAGGAGGGCGAACTTCCAACTGCGTTTGGCGGGCCGGAGTAATTGTGAGGATCGTATTCGGTCCCATCGCAATGACGCCGTTGCCGGCGATGTTCATCCCCTGCACTTGTGCTGTGGCGGTTACAGTCCATTCATGTTGGGAGAAGACGACAAAGGTTCGGGAACCGGCTTCCTGTGCCCCTCGATCGGCTGAAACGTTCGTCCATCCCACGAGATAAGTCCGAGACGTGAGGTTGTGTGTAATGCTCGACAATTGGTGACTAGTCCGCCAATGGACTTGCGGATAGCGCCATGTAGGCGCATCGGCAGCGCGCACAGTTCTCATTTGACCAGTCAGGATGTTGGATGCGTCATCGGTCGTTGTCGAAAACGTGATCCCTATTCCGCCTGCATCAAGGAGCGGCAAGGTTAATTGACTTGGTTGAACCGTCGTGAAAACACCAGAGCCCAGGAACTGTATGTCTGCGGCAGCACCGTTGGTGACATGAATCCGCGAAACCCGGCTCGTATTATTTGCATTGTTTGGGTCCACATAATGCCCAACATAATTCACGCCCGTGAAGTTGTTTGACCAACCAACAAATGCCCGGTCCAAGCCGAGTTGGCCGGCAGGTCCACCCCCGGTTAATCGTACCTCCGCCTCGAATTCCACACCGCCTTGGCCTAAAGCCGTAGCAATCCCAGCCCTAACGGCGAAGCTGTTCAAGACGGGCCCCGTAAAGCGCATAGCCCGGTTGCTACGGCTGTAATCTTCCAACAATCGTCCACTGACGAGAATCAGGGGCATCCGAACGCCTGGCTCCCCCGGCGTCCATTGACGATCGCCTGTATTGTCTACGAACGCCAAGATGAAAAACGAGCCCGTCTGGTTCGGCACGAGGGCCGCCCTGTTGCCTTGGATGTTTTGTACAGTCGGCACGGAAGTGCCGAGGAGGTTCATATCCTGCGGATTGCGCCGCACTTCAAAAGTGACGTTGGCGTTGTTGGGAGCGACTTCCAGCAAAACTTCGGGGACTGAGTTCATAAACAGCACTAAGGCCCTGCCGGCGGCAAAATCGGCCTCATTGAAGACGAGCCCTCCCGCTTGCGGCAGTCGCGTCGTAGACCGAAAGGACAAGTTGACCGGATTGGGCCAAGGAGTGGCCTGCGCCGGATTTCGCGGCGGAGTTGAGGGTACAAATGCCTCAATGGAGTTAATAGGGCCTGGGGGCGGAGCGTCGTCGATATTCACGACCGCTTGGTTCTCCTCTCCGACGAGGTACGCCACGCTCGGTTGCAAGGATATCTGCACCGTTTCCGTCGGCTCGACCAATTGATCCAAAATGGGAGTAAGCGCCACTGTGATCGAAGCTTGTCCGCTGGGGATCAAAATCGCCGCCGAAAGTGGTGAAAAATCAAGACCGACGTCTGCAGTGCCGGCCAACGCGTAGTTTACCCACAAGTTGACATTTATCGGTCCGCTGCGTTCGAGCGTGAACTCCCCAGGGATCGGCATTCCTGGATGGTTCGGATCATCTTCCATAGCGTCGGGACGGCTTGCAGCCACCGTCACGATGGGAATCGAATCAAGCATCCCGTCGGTGATGTGGACGGTAGCGCTGTCGGCGCTCCCTGGCTCATATCCCGAACTCGGGGCGATGGTTGCTATTACGGTTTCAGAGTTTTCCGCAACATTGTCATTGATGGGGGTAACGACAATAGCAGCCTCATCTTCCCATGAGGGGATGATGACTTCACCAGACAACGATTCGTAATCGACCCCTTGAATGGCCACCCCTGTGAGTTGATAACTCACGGCTAACGGAAGTTCCAGCGCACCGGTTCGATAAACCCGAAACTCTCCGGGCACGACGTTCCCGTCATCCAGGTTGGCTTCTTGGGCTTCGGGCACATGCGCCGTGACTGTGACAACGGGAACGCTGTCGCCGTCGGCATCCTCAATCAACACCGTCGCGGACGAGTCATTGCCAATCTCGTAGCTCCCATTGTCGAAAAGGTAGAGTTGAACGTGTTCAACGCCTTCCAAGTAGCCGTCCGTCGCAGGTTGAATTACTACTTCGACGCTCGGCTCGTTGGCCGGAATGACGGCGATTTCAGAGATACTTGAGTAATCGACGCCGTTTTCAGCAGAGCCCGCAATGAGGTAAGAAACGGCCAAGGGGTTCGACAATCCACCCGTGCGCGAAATCGTGAATGCCCCTGGATTCGTCGCGTCCTCCTTGGCAAACGGATCCGTGGCGCCGATGCTCACTACCGGATCGGTATCCTCGGGATCGTCGACGATGGTCACGGAAGCGGTGGTCGAGCTGGAGGGGAAGTATGTCGAATGCGGAAAGATTGTCGCAATAACGGATTCGTCGCCTTCGGCGAAATTATCGTCGAGCGGTGTGATGGCGACAGTTGCCGATGCCGATTCCGCGGCGATTACCACGAAGCCCGACTGTTCGAAGTAGTCGGTTCCTTGCGACGCGTTTCCGGACAACGTGAAGTACACGCTCAGATCCGCGTCCAAGTCGCCTGTTCGGGTGAAGGTGAACTCCGCGCTTAACGCGCTGTTTTCCGCAACGGAGGAAACAGTTGCCGCGACACTCACCTCCGGCCCGTCGACATTAATATCGACTGTACCTGGGGCACCCGACAATTCTTTGTCGAAAGGCGAGTAAACGAAATGATCTTGTCCGATAAAACCTGCATCCGGCAAGTAGTCGAAACTTCCATCGCTGGAGAACGTTAGTGTTCCGAATGTAGTGCCTTGAACCAAGACCGCCGTCAGCGGCTGACCTTCGGGGTCAACATCATTGTGAAGAACGCCGAAAGGCGATTCATTCGCGATGGTGGAGAGGATTTGATCGCGGGGCGTGCAATAACTCTCTGGGAAGCCCTGAGGCGGAAGGTTGCCTGGACCGGGATTGAGCTGGGAGCCGCCACCACCGCCAAACGGTGTGATGGGCGGAGAGCCAAAAGAACCACCAGGTGCGGGCTCACTAAAATCGGGATCAGCAGGAGCACTCCCTTGTCTACCGCCGCCGCCTAATGGTGACACCGGTAGAGCACCGCCTGAGTCACCTGGTACAGCGGGTGACCCAAAATCGGGACTTGCAGGGGCACTGTTTCGCCCCGCGCCGTCGCCTCCACCTCCTCCCAGATTAATCCCATTTGCGCTAGCCGGACCTCGGGCAGGAAGCGTTGGCAGCGTTTGATTGGCCGAACCAGTTCCGAGTGCAGGCAGCCGCGACTCATTAGAGCTTGTAAACGGCGAAGGCCCGAGAGGATCTTGAATGACACCGAGCCAAACAGGAATATTCCGGTCGGCAGCCGCAAAGACACTCTCAATAGCCTCTGCACTGCTTCGTTCTGCGGACGCATACACCTCCTGAGCCTGCTGCCCATCAATGTTTAGGAACGGAAAATTCGCGATTGCTTTGCTCGAGATGTGGTCTCCGTATTTCTCATCGTCCGCTACTATCGCATTCAATGGCTTCACATCAGATCCGAGTACGTGAGTCGAGTACAAATCTGCAAGGCCCATCCCAAGTATTCCAGCGCCGAACAACGGGAGCAAGTTCCCGGCCGCCTCGCGCGTTTCCAGGACATGGACTCGAGGTCTGAAGTACCAAGGCAGCGCTGAGCGCCACTGTCGCTTCAATACGCCGTTGGTCCAAGTCGAATTCGCGCGACCTTGCTTGCCAAAAAAGTTAATCCACTGGAAAGAGGCAGAGGCGCACATGAGCATTCCTCCAGCTGGGTCAGATCGAAGATCACGTTCAACAGAACACGCGAGAAAAAAGATACAATTGCAATCCGATTAAGAATTAATGAAGAACCACCGAAAGCTGCGCAGGGCTCTTTCTCAATTGCGGTGTTTCGCCATCGCAATTGGTTTACGATTCGGGCCCGGAAGGGGGGGTGTGGGTGTGCCGCGCGACCAATCCCACAAATTCCTTGTCCTCAAATAAGTTACGGCGACGGATAGGTCGCGCGGGTCTGTCACCAATCTGCTTTGCTACTCGGCTGTAGACAGCGATCGGCGATTCCTGATGCTTGGTTAGTTTTTAAGGCAGCCGCTCGGCGGTTGTCCAGTGGAAAATGTGAAAGGCAGAACGCCGGCCCCTTCATCGCTCGTCCTGCCGTGCTAGAATACTCGCCATGACGCCGCCCCAACTTTTGACCTTCGACATCTTCGGCACCGTCGTCGATTGGCGCGCTGGACTGCGCCGCGATCTGGCCGGGGAGGGCATCGAGCTTTCTGAACCGCGCTTTGAGCGGCTTTTGGCCGATCAGGAACGGGCGGAGCGAGCTTTTTACTTTCAGAAGTACGCCGACATCACGACCTGGAGCCTGGTCCGCACGCTGGGAACGCCGCGCACGCGTGTGCGGCACATCGGCGAGCAGTTGGGGCGCTGGCCTCTCTTTCCCGATGCTGCCGAGGGCTTGCGGCTTTTGCTCTTGCACGCCCCCTGCGTTGCGATCACCAACAGCGATATCCGCCACGGCGAACAAGTGCAGGAACAGCTGGGCTATCACCTGAGCGGCTGGATTTGCGCCGAAGAGACGCTTGTCTACAAGCCGCACCCGGACTGCTGGCGCATAACGGCCCAGCGTTTGGGAGTGGACTTCGGCCCGTCCTGGTGGCACGTGTCGGCGTACGGCGACTATGACCTGGCGACGGCGCGTAGCCTCGGGCTGACGACTGTTTTCGTCAACCGGCCGCATTCCCGGGCCGGCGAGGCGGATTGGACCGTCAGCGACTTATTGGAACTGGCTCAACATGTCGAACAACTCCAACCACGATGATCCGAAGATAGTGCGGCATCTTTCCCGGCGCGATACGGTGCTGAAAGCGCTCATCCGACAAGTTGGGACGTGCACGCTCCAGGTCACGCCGGACGGATTCGCGGTGCTGGCGCGGTCGATTATCTCGCAGCAGATTTCGACCAAAGCCGCGCTGGCCATCGCCGGCCGCTTCATCAAGGCGCTCGGTCGCGGCGGTTTGCGGCCCAAGGCAGTTCTGAAGGCGTCCGAGGAGATCATGCGCGAGGCCGGCTTGTCCGCCATGAAAGTGCGCTCGCTCAAGGACCTCGCCGAAAAGTGCGACTCGGGCGCGGTGCCGCTCAAGAAGCTCAAGGACATGGACGACGAAGAGGTGATCGAAAAACTTCTGCCCGTGCGCGGCATCGGCCGCTGGACCGCGGAGATGTTCCTCATTTTCTCGCTGGGCCGGCTTGACATTTTGCCCGTCGGCGATTTCGGCCTACGCGCCGGGGTCAGGAATCAATACGGGCTGGAAGACTTGCCGAACAAGAAAGAACTCGAAGAAATCGGCGAATCGTGGCGACCCTATCGCAGCGTCGGCACCTGGTTCATCTGGCGCAGCTTTGGAAACGTGCCGCAATCGAAGTGATTCTCATTCACGTCTTGTCTCGTAGGACGGCTCTCCAGGGCCGTCCGGACGAACGGCCTGTGGCGGACGGCCCTGGAGAGCCGTCGTACATCATTTTTTTGCCAATATCCGCGGCAGGGCTTTGAGCACTTCGGCGACTTGGGCGTCATTCAATTCGCCGGCACGGAATGCGAAGTTGGCGGCCACTTTTTGCTTCACCGAAAGTAGGATTGTCACATCTGCTTCGCGTGCTAAAAGATACGTGGGTGGACCGACCACGTCTTCGAAGACGCCCAACGGCACGTTGCCGGTCGCGTGTTTTTGGCCCCATTTGACGACCATGGAGTCAAGGGTGGTTTGGTCTTCCGCGAGAAACGTCACCCATGCCCTTAGATCTTGCGCTTTGTGCTCGGCCAGCGCTTTATCCAGTTTGTGAACCAGCTTGCCCAAAGGTTCGCTCAGGTTTCGCGCGAAGACGATGACCATGGGCTTGTCGCCGGCCTCACAGATGAAGCAGTGCTGCGTGCCGCGCTGCGCTCCGACGGACACGAGAGACGTATACGGTCCCGGCCGCTGGTTCTCGCGCAACCCGGACTTGCACGGCTCGTCTGCCAGCGCGGGGAGGATGAGAACGACAAGTGCAAGGCATGATAGTTTTTTCATGATCGATTTCTGAAGTGCCTCAAGGTCCTACTTCCGCGTCCGCTATCACTTTTTCGCCGCGCAGGTCGGCCAGTTCCATTTGCAAACAGCCCGCGTCCGCACGACGCCAGCATTTGGCCGCGAGTTCCGCAAAGCGGATTGCTTCCTCGCTGCGTCCCTGCCGCTCGCAGACGACTTGCATGCCAAGCGCGCCGCGCACCGAGCCCCAATCGTGGGCCAGCGCTTCCAGAAACGCTTCCTCGGCAACATCCAGCCGGCTGGCTCGTAGCGCGGCAATGCCCCAAGCTTCCATGTAGTAGGCGCCTTGGCCCCATTCGTGATGGCGATAGTCATCCTTGACCTTGGTGACCGCTTTCGCCAGCAGCCTCAGCCCAGCGTCGCCGCTGCCTTGACAACACATCAGCATGCCCTGCGTTTCCCAAAGTCGCAGCTCCAATGTCTTGTCAGTGCGTTTGGTTTGATACGCCTCTTGCAAGACCGCCACTTCCGGGGCGGCACGCTCAGGTTCGCCCTTCTTGAAATAGACTAGAGCACGCAAATAGGCCGCGGTGGATTTGTCGTTCTTGCCGAAATACGCTGCCAACTTCAGAGCCTGGTCAAAATCACGCTCGCCCAGGTGCAACCGAAACCAGTGCATCTGGTGGTTGTACTTGTGGCCCTCGCACTCCTTCTTGATCTTCTTGGCGTCGGTGAAACGGCCGTCATGGATCAGCGAGCGCATCAGCGTTTCCAGATGATGCGCGAATTGCCAATCTTCTTTCGGTTTCACGCCCATCTGTTTGTGATAGGCCCGCTGCATTTCGATCGCCTGATAGGACCAATCAGTCGTCTTTTCCCATTTGCCGATGCGCATGCCCAGGTGTGCCTGCATGTGGAACGCGTGCGGGATGTTGGGCGACGATTGCATGTAGCCCAAGGCATGCGGCCAACCGAGCGCGGGCCGCTTGATGTTTTCATAGTGGTGCACCAATTCATGATGGGCGCCCGGGTGCAGCGGATTGACGCGCAAGAGCGCCTTGTAGTACGGCACCGCGGCGTTGGGCCCCTCGGCCATCTGCGCCCGCGCGAACCAGCCCTCTTCGTCATCGTCGAACAGGGTCAACAGTTCATCGAGCGATTTGGCCGCTTCTTTTTTGCGATTCTCCGGCGTGATGCCGGCGATCATACCTTTTTCCTTGAGGCGGGCGGTGATCAGCAACTGCTCGCGGTGGCTGGCCTTGCTCAAAAGTTCCTGCGCCTTCTTCAGTGCGGTCGTATGCTGGCCCTTGCCCCATTTCTCGACGGCGCGCGACAGGCCCCAATAGGCCATGGCACACTGCGGATCGTGTTTGACCGCGGTTTCAAACGAGCGGGCGGCTTCCATCCAGACATAGGAATAAAAGTAGCCCAAACCTTGATCGAAGAACGCCTGGCACTCGGGCGAAGACGTGGTGATGGGCACTTTCAATACGCAAAGGTTGGGAATCAGCTTCGACGGCGTCAGCTTGGTAATCGGCAGCTTGTTGGGGTCAATGGTGGTCGCTTCCTTGACCCGTTTGGCATTCGGGAAGAATTGAGCGGAAGCGCTTGACCCGCAGCAAAGCGCCAAAATGAGCGATGCGACAAGCGGTTTCATGAAAGGTTCCATCGCCAGGTGGGAGGGCTAGGGAGTCCGAGTTTTCGGTGTAGCGGAACTCGCCAGAGTTCCGATCTGCGGGCAACCGGAATTCTTGCGAATTCCGCTACGAGCGCTCTCTACTTTTATTGTGCGGCCTAAAAACCGATCTGGCTAGGAAAAAACCAAAGTAGTAGGCACACTGCGTGTGCCGTCTTGCAGTGAACGGCACACGCAGTGTGCCTGCTACATATCATTGCAACATTCGCCAAAAAATGAGGGCGGCGACTATCCGATACCACCCGAACCCCGCCAGCGTGTAGTTTTTGACCAATTGCAGGAATAACTCCATTGCCAAGAGTGCAGTGACCAGGGCCCCCGCGAAACCCAAGAGCAAGAGGCCCAATTCATCGCTGGTGAACGTGCCGGCCGTTTTCAACAGATCATAACCTGTCGCCGCCGCCATCGTCGGCACGGCCAGCAAGAACGAAAACTCCACCAGCGTGCGGCGCTTGAGTCCCAAGGTCAACCCTCCGACCACGGTCGCCGCCGAGCGCGATACGCCGGGGACCATGGCCAGCGCTTGAAACACGCCGATCACGCCCGCTTGCCAATACGGCATGGCCGCGATCCCTTCGGTCGCGTTGGGTTTTTCACCATGCAACCATTCGAAGAGAATGAGGATCGCGCCGCCGATGCCGAGCGACCAGAGGATGAGTTCCGGCGAGTCCAAGAGCACTTCTTTGATGATCTTGTAAAAGACGAAGCCGAGCAGTGCAGTCGGCACAAACGCGACGGCCACGCGCGTCAGCACCGCCGGCTCGACGAAGAAGCGTTTGCCATGGCGCAGAAGCACGGCGGCGATCGCGCCGAGCTGAATGGCAATGGTGAAACTCTTGACGAATGCTGTTTTCTCGATGCCGAGCGCTGTCTCCGTGAGCAAGAGGTGCCCCGTGGAGGAAACGGGCAAAAACTCCGTCAGACCTTCGAGCACCGAGAGCAGCAATACTTCGACGACGGTCATAGCGCGGGCAGAATCCTTCCTGTCAGTTCGCCGAAGCCCACGCGATAACCTGGGCCTTGGCACCAGCCGGTCATGGTCACGCGGTCGCCGTCTTGGAGAAATGCACGTGTTTCTCCATTCGCCAGAGTGATCGGTTTGGTCCCCTTCCACGCCAGTTCGAGCATGCTGCCGTAAGAATCGGGCGTTGGGCCGCTGATCGTGCCCGAGGCCAACAGGTCGCCCGGCTGCAGGTTGCAGCCGTTGCTGGCGTGGTGGGCCAGCTGCTGACACACGTTCCAGTATAGGAAGCGCGCGTTGGTCGCGGAAATCCGCTGCCGCCCCGGCATCATCTCGGTCTGTAAGTGAATCTCCAATTGCACAGCGAGCGCCCAGTCGCCGGGCAAGTGCAGATACGGCAACGGCTCGGGCTCTTGCTTCTGTCCTGCCACGCGAAACAGCTCCAAAGCGTCGAGCGTCACGACCCAAGGCGAAATCGAAGTGGCAAAGTTCTTGGCCAAGAACGGTCCCAGGGGCTGGTATTCCCATTTCTGAATGTCGCGAGCGCTCCAGTCGTTGACCAGCACGAAGCCGAAAATGTGTTCGGGCGCCTCAGCGATCGGAATCGGCGCGCCCAGTGAATTGCCGGATCCGACCAAAAACCCCAGTTCCAGCTCGAAATCAAGATTTCTACTTGGTCCAAAGACAGGTGCAACCGCGTCCTCTGCCTTCGTTTGACCCAGCGGCCGGCGCACGTCCGTGCCGCTCACGACTATCGAGCTTGCTCTGCCGTGATAGGCGATGGGCACATGCAGCCAATTCGGCATGAGGGCATGGTC
This sequence comes from Gemmataceae bacterium, assembly GCA_022616245.1. GTDB lineage: Bacteria > Planctomycetota > Planctomycetia > Gemmatales > Gemmataceae > JAKEFD01. The sequence goes on along the minus strand of JAKEFD010000092.1, from coordinate 5,987 downwards.
CGGCCCGCGCAGCATGATGCCAACATTGGTGGCGTGTTCTTTGGAGGAATAAAAGTCGGTGTAGTCGCCGATCCGCGCGGGCAAATGCATGGTCACACTGGCGCGCGGAATCATGGCTTCTTCGCGCAGGGCGATACTGTCGCGCAGCGCAGCAGCGTCGTGACGCAATAGCTGGCTGACGGCAGAGCGGATTTCGCGCCATGCGTTCCGGCCCAAGCTCAAGAATTCGTTCAGATTCTCCTGCCGCGCGAAGAAATCGGCAGACAATGCTTGCCCTGGAAAGAGCTTTTTCTCCGCCAGCACCGACAAATCCAGGACGAATTCGCCGATAGCCACGCCGACGCGGCGCGGGCCCTGTGGAGTGCGTGAGAAGATGCCGAAAGGAAGATTCTGAATGGGGAAATGCGATTCCGGCGGCACCGGTACGAACGAGCGCAAGGCGGGATCGTTGGCGTTCATTTCAAATGTTCGGCCCGCAAATGGCTCAAAAAACGCAGCGCGGGCTTGACCTTGCCCGCGCCGTCCACCAAACCGCAATGCGGAAACTGATGCGGATGCGCATCGCGGAAACTTACCCACTCCACGGCGCGCACATAGGGCTTGCAGATCGAAAGCCCGGCGAACTGCGTGGCCCATTCCCCTTGCACCTCGGGAGTGAAGCCGTCGCGCCACTGCCCGGCGTCGAGCTTTTGGTCCGGATCGGCGAGCTGGTCCGCGAGCGACGACGACGGATAACCGAGCGTCACCTGTAACGGCATGCCGAGAATCGCGTACAGATCGAGCAGCCTGGATAGATCGAGAATGTCGCGGCAATAGCTGCCGCGCGGCGACACGGCCATGAGTACTTCCAGGTTGATGGCCGCCAAGCGCAGCCCAGTCCGCACCAGCGTGTCCGCGAATAAGAAGGGCGATTGTTTGCGCTCCTGATGCGCCAGGTAATCGCCCCAGGGTTGCGCGACGCCGATGATCAGCTCCAGGTCCGCGTTAGACTGCTTCACCGCTTCCGCCAAGCGCACGGTCAACCACAACAATTCTTCGTCGGCCAGTGCCAACACACCGGCCCAGTTGCTCGCTGCGGTGACTTGCCAGGTCTTGATTTGCTCCCGATAGCGCTCGACGGTTTGTGACACAAATTCGGTTAGCCGGCCGCACAGGCTGACAAGATCGGCTTGCTTTTCCCATAGCCAACACGGCAAGCCGCGACCGGAGAAGTCCACCAAGGGTCCGCCCTGGATAGGAAGATTGTTGCGCAGGGCCCAGTTGACCAATTCATCCCACTCGTCCCAGCGGTAGCTTCCTTCCTCCGGCTCGATGTCCGCCCAGGAGAACGGCAACGTGACGGCATTAAAAGTGTCGGCAAAGGCGGCATCCAATTCGTCGCCCAAGGCAGCCGGCGTCAATCGGCATGTCAGTAACGTATCCAAATGCGGCTGCCGTAAATGCCGGACCTGGAAAACCTGATTCATGTACGTGCCGACCAGTTTCTCCGAAGCTTGAAACCCCAATGCCAACGCGCGTTGCGCCTCCTCCTCGGCTTGCGGAGTCGGCGCTTGCGTGACGGCCCGGCTGAACGAATGCGTGCTGCCTTGAATGAGCGCCGCCAAGTCGTCCGGCAGGAGCAGGCCGCCCATGAGCCAATCGGACGTCTGCCCGCGGAGCTGGTTAATCTTGCCGCGGGCCAGCTCGACTGCGAGCTGATACGGCGCCAGCCTTTCCATGAGAGTGGCGCTGCCCACCATGAGCCTGCCTGCGCCGTTCACGTTCCACGGCGCGACCACGCAGCCGCTTTCATCGACGGAGCGGTGCAAGATAAGCTGGTTGTCGTCGACGATCGCTTGCGTGTGATAAGGCATGTAATCCTGGCCGCCGGCCACGCTGGCGCGCTCCAACTCCTCCCGCGCCAAAGCAGGCATATCACGCGGCAATTGCAAGATCATCGTGCCCATTTGAATCCAGCCATAGAACACAGAGCCAAAGAGGCATCATTTCAAATTGAAAATTGCAAATTGCAAATTTCAAATTGAGAAAAACACAATGAAGGTTAAGGACGATTAGCTCCAGTTCTTTTCATTACGTCACTCTCCTCTTTCAATTTGCAATTTGAAATCTTGTCTTCTCTGTGTCTCTGTGCCTCTGTGGTTAGCTGCCTTTTCCAACGAACGGCGGCAGCTGCCGCGTTATCGGGCGGCGCACGAAGCGCGCGAATACCGGCAGCCCGTCCGTGCCGATGCGGATCGGCACTTCGCCCTTCACCAGCGGCCCCGCGTACGTCCGCATCGCCTCCGAAATATGCGTCCCGGCCACGTCCATGTAGCTGCGCGGCAAGTGCTTGACGCCATTGGCCACTTCCGCCAAAGGGGCCAGCCCCGTAACGCATTGATACGGACTGTCGCCGGTCCGCACCAGCGTGACCATTTTGCCCGACGTGCCTGCAAGCGCTTGCCGCACCGCTTCTTGCCCGCAGCGATACGCCTCGTCGCTATCAGTGCGCGAGGCGAAGTGGATCGCGTTGCGCTGGCACGTATCGAGTTTATTGTATCTGGCCTTGAGCCCCGTTTCGCGGGTAATGAGCTGCCGCAAATAGTCCGCGACGCCGCCCAATTGCCGGTGCCCAAACGCATCGACCTCGGCTTGGGCCGCCACGTATTGCCCCTTCTCGTTCTTGACGCCCTCGCTGACGACGATGAAAACGCGTCCCAGCCGGCGATGCACTTCGCGCACATCGTCCAGAAAACGCTCCTCGCTGAACGGGATTTCCGGCACGTAGATGAGGTGCGGCGCTTCCTCCTCTTCGCGCCGCGCCAGCCCCGTCGCCGCCGCGATCCACCCCGTATTCCGCCCCATCGCTTCGGTCACCGTGACCGGATCGAACGTATACATCGCCTCGGTGTCGCGGCCGGCTTCCATAACGCAGGTCGCCAGAAACTTGGCCACGCTGCCGTAGCCGGGGCAATGGTCGGTGGCGACCAAGTCATTGTCGATGGTCTTGGCCACGCCCATGACGCGCAGGTCGTAGCCGATCTTTTGGGCAAGGCGATTCACCTTGTCGGCGGTGTCCATGGAGTCGTTGCCGCCGATGTAGAAGAAATAGCGGATATTATGAGCTTGGAAGACTGCGAGAAGCCTTTGGTATTTGTCCGCGTCTTTTTCGAGATCGCCCAGCTTGTAACGGCATGAGCCAATGGCGGATGAAGGCGTGGCTCTCAAGAGCGCGATAGTGTCGGAGGACTCTGCGCCCAGGTCGAACAGGTCCTCCTGCACGATGCCGAGGATGCCGTTGTTCGCGCCAAAGAGAGAAGGGATGGTGGCGCGCTGGCGGAGCACTTCTTCGATGACGCCGCACGCGCTGGAATTGATCACCGCCGTGGGCCCGCCGGACTGAGCGACCACGGCATTGCCCAAAAGTGCGCTCATGAAGTTTGATTAGACCACAGCCAAGGAAAAGGCACTACTGAAATTGACAAAAAATGTCGTGCGCTTACTTCGTCAATTCGCGATAAACGTCGTCGCTGAAGCCGACATAGAGTGTCTTGCCCTTGCGCACCGTCGGCGCACGCAAGTTGCCGGTCGGACCCAAGACATGCGCGGCCAGCGTGTCGTCGTCCGGCGGGTCCTTCTTCATGTCAAACGAAACAACTTTCTTCCCTCGGGCCACGACGAGCTTGGCAGCCTCTTTCGCAAGGGCCAGCGCTTGCTCGCGACCCTTGCGGTCCTTGCCGGCATCCACCATTGTTGCCACGTCCACGTCGTTTTTCTCAAGGAACCCTTGAGCCTTCTTGCACCCCGTTCAGCCTTTGCGGTGATACATCCAATCAATGCTTGCGGACATCGAGTCGACTCCTGTCGCGTGTTGCCGACGCTGCCAGCGTCGGCCGCTTCGCCAACCAGGCCGACGCTGGCAGCGTCGGCTACGGCGGTCCCTCGCCTCATTTGTAAGCCGCCTTAGGTGTTTTTTCAATCATATGCATTTCTTGACAATCGAGACACGGCTGCCAACAATCCGCATAGCCCGCAGAATCTTTGACTCAGTCACGAAAGGTCCCTGGCCATGGCGCGCTCCAATCTTGCGTGGTTGCTCGGCGTTTGCTCATTCTCTGTCGCCGCATTCCCACTTGAAGTTCGTGCCCAGCAACCGACCAAAAAGCCCAATTTCCTATTCATCGCCGTCGACGATCTGCGCCCCGCGCTCGGTTGCTACGGCAATCCCATCGTCAAGACGCCAAACCTGGACAAGCTCGCCAAGACCTCTGTACTCTTCCGCAATGCCTATTGCCAGTTTCCCTTGTGCAACCCGTCGCGCACGTCGATGCTCACCGGCAAGTTTCCGAGCACCACCAAGATCACGGACAACCTGAAGCACTTTCGCGACACGTTTCCCGATTGGGTCACGCTGCCGGAGTTCTTCCGTCTCGCCGGCTACGTGACGGTGCGGGTCGGCAAGATTTTCCACGGCGGCCTTGACGACGAAAAATCCTGGGTGGAAGGCGCCGAGCCGCGCAAGGAGCGTAAGCCGCAGGACCAGAAGAAATACGCCCAGCAATCGGATCGCTTTGTCGCCGTCGAAGAGAATGCCGAAAGCCTGCTCGACACCAAAACGACCGAACGGGCCGTCGCGCAATTGGAAAAGCACAAGGATAAGCCGTTCTTTCTTGCCGTCGGCTACGCGCGGCCGCACTCGCCGCTCATCGCGCCCAAGAAATACTTTGACCTTTATGATCCAACGAAGATCCCGCTGCCGGTGGATTTCGCCGCCAAGCCCACGGTCCGGCCCGGCGTTCCCGAGATCGCCCTGCCGGCGCGCAACAGCGACCTCTTCATCGGCCGCGACGCCAGTGAGAAGGAAGCCTGCGAGTACATCGCCGCCTATTACGCCTGCGTGTCGTACGTGGACGCCGAAGTCGGCCGGCTGCTCGACGCCCTTGACCGTCTCGGCCTGCGCGAAAACACCATCATCGTTTTCTTCGGCGACCACGGCTATCATCTGGGCGAAAAAGGCAAGTGGTCCAAGCACGGCTCGCTGTATGAAGTGGCCTTGCGCGTGCCCCTCTTGATTTCGGTCCCGGGAAATAAAGGTAGTGGCATGCCGTGCAATCGCCCGGTGCAACTCTCGGATGTGTATCCGACGCTAGTGGAGCTGGGCGGCTTCCCCGTGCCGAAGTCGCTCGAGGGCAAGAGTCTCGCGCCGCTTCTTCGCGAACCGGCCGCCAGCTGGCATCACGCCGCGTTCAGCCTTGCCCAGCGCGGCAAAGTGCTGGGCCGTACCGTGCGCACTGAGCGCTTCCGCTATATCGAATGGGACGCCGAAGGAAAGCTGGTGGAGTTGTACGATCACGTCGTTGATCCCCACGAGATGCGCAACCTGGCGGCGGAGCCGACGCATGCGGCGACAGTAGGGCGGCTTCGCCAACGCTTGAAAGAAAGACATTCGACGAAATAGGAATTAGCGGCCCCAAAGTCGTGAGTTGATTGGACGACGTAATGAGTCGCATGAAAGAAGCATAGCTTGCAACCGCGTAACGAGTCGCAACGATGATTTCCAGGACGATGCAGGGGGGAAATTACCTACTGGCAACGGCCTGCCGCGCCGATAAACTAGGCTGAGAGTTGAAGTACTGGTACAAAGAATGGCAAACAAGCGCTTCCTGATGAACGCCGGGCGCACGACCAAGCAAGGACAGCAAATCAACGTCGGCAAGGACTCTCCCGAATACCAAACAATCGTTAACACCATCACGATGCATCCGGACGACATGAAGGAAGCGGGCATCGCCGCCGGCGCCATGGTGCGGGTTCGTTCCGACAACGGCGAAGCACTTTTTCAGTGCAAAGAAGGAAAAGTACCTCAAGGAATGATTTTCGTCCCGTACGGTCCGCCGACCTGTCGCCTCATGGGCCAAACTACCGACGGCACCGGCATGCCCACGTCGAAAGGTTGGGAAGTCGAGGTGGAGCCGGCGTAGGCCAGCAGTCAGGGATCAGGAGTCAGG
>JAKEFD010000482.1 GCA_022616245.1 Gemmataceae bacterium | reverse complement strand
TGCGTCCTCTTTCTCACCGGCGAATACAACGCCAAGGAAATTCCCAAAGCAATCGAGTATCTCAAAAACAACTTCGAGGCGCACCAGCACTTCTTCTATGGACATTACTACGCCGCGCACGCCATGCACCAGGTGGGCGGCAAGGAATGGGAAGACTGGTACCGCCGCTCGGTGAAGTTTTTCGTGCCGCAGCAATCCGCCGACGGCAGCTGGAACCGCAGCACCAGCCGCCACGAAGTCGGCCCGGTCTACCAGACCAGCATCGCCTGCATCGTCTTGTCCGTGCCCGCGAACTACTTGCCGATATTCGTGCGATAAGAAGCAATACTTCGATCTAGTTACGAGCAGTTGTGGCGAAGGTGCACAGAAGTTATGATATCGGCGTGCCCATTCAGTGAGGCAAGCGATGACGGAAGCCGTCCAATCGATCCTAACATCCTTTGACGCCCTGCCTGAATCAGACAAACGCGCGACGGTGGTCGAGATTCTGCGACGCTTTGGCGCCCGGCAGGAAGGCGACGTATCCGAGGCCGCTCTGGTGGGTTTGGCTGAGGAATTGTTCCTTGCCTTGGACAAGGAAGAGGCGGAACATGCCTCAAGGTGATCGGGGCTCCGTTTGGATTGTAGATTTGGGGCTAGCGGCCAAAACGCGGCCATGTAAGTCAGCGCACAATTCGCGTATCGTGGCAACGAGGTTTCATCATGCGCTTCTGGACCCGCGAAATCATCGGCTGGCTCTTGATCGCCGCCGGCTTGTATCTTTTCTTTGTCGTCTATGCCATCCTGGTCACGGACCGGCCGCTGATCCTGGAGTCGGGACCGCTCACGCTGATCGGCATCATCGTCTTTCGCGGCGGCATCCATCTCATCAAAGTCGCCACCGCAGCCCGCATCTGCCTGCACGCGCACGCCAACGTCGTCAAGCCGCACGAACCGGCCCCGCGCCGTGAAACCGCGGTGAGGGCAGGCCCGCCGGTGGATTGGTGACAAAATCCGTCGCAACGTTCAACCGCGCGCGGCGTCGGTCGCGATGACTAGGAGTGCCAACGACACAAGCCACGCAAAATAGCCAATGCCGAGGCCAATCGCGGGCCTGAAAACAAGAATCGCGCTTCCAGCCGCCAACAGGCCAAGCACACTCAACGGAAAAAGCGTCGCAGCAAAGGATTGTCGTCGACTCCTGCGTAGAAGTAGAAGCGACAAGAGAAACGGCACGTTTGCAAAGAACAGGATCAGGTAATACCAGTGTTGCACAGGGGACGCGATTCCCCACCAGAACGACACCCACGCGGCGGCCCAACCCAAGAACTCTCTATCAACCGGCAAAACAAAAGAGACCAGGTAAATGAGCCAGGCGGTCGCCAAGAGCCAACCCCAGTGCGACCTGGGTAGTTGCGTCTCTCGATTCAATATGGGTTGGGTATTCGACATTTTTCGTTGCCGACATTGAGATTCTCAATCCCCGCCAAACCCCCACACCTTTGCCGTGTTCTTGCCGAGAATCTTCGCCCGATCCTCCGCGGAAAAAAACGGGATCTCCTTCTCGATGATCGCCAACTCTTCTTGCAGCGTGGGCCGGCCGGCCTGAGCGCGGGTTGCGCCGGGGAAGCCGGTGCCCCACAAGAGCCGGTCGGGACCGAAAGCATCGTAGACGCTTTTCACCAACGGATAGACATCGCGATACGGATACTTTTTCGAAGGCGAGAGCACATTGAATTCCGACACCTTCACGAACACATTGGGATAGCGCGCGAGCGCTAAGAGCTTCCTTATTTCCGGTTCGGGATCCTTGGCTTCCAGATCAACTCGGGCCAGGTGGTCGATCACGACTTTGACCTTCGGAAAGCGCCGCACCATGTCCTCCAGCTTGGGCAACTGTTCCGAAGCGATGAAGAAGTTGAAGACCGCGCCCAGCTCTTCCGCTTTTTCCCAAAGCGGGTAACTGGATTTCGCGTTGAGCCACTCGTCCTTGCCTTGGTAGTACATGGGGCTGAAGCGCACGCCGGCCAAGCCATGTTCCTTCATCCAGAATTCGAGCTTCTTCGCCACATCGGGATCGGTCGGATCGATCAGACCTTGGCCGCGAAAGCGCTTGGGCTGCGCCTTGAGACAGTGCACCAGGTAGCGGTTGTCCCAGCCGTGCGAAATGGTCTGCACCAGCACGCACTGGCTGACGCCTTTCTCGTCCATCTCCTTCAAGAGAACGTCGAGGGAAGCCGGAATCTTGGGCGGCATGAACTTGGCGTCGTAGGGATGAGCGAACGGGAAACGCGCGGGATCGTCGCTCCAGACGTGCATGTGCGCATCGATGAGGAGCGGTTTCTCCGGCTTGCCGCCGGCGGTGGCAGGACCGGTGAGGAACAGACATAGAGCAGCACATGCGGTTGGAGCAAAGTCATTCATGGCTACGGAACTTCTAACGGTAGCTCGTTTGATTTCAGAACTTCGGCAACGCGCCATTCAAAGGCGGCAGCCCAGATCGCGCCGGATCGTGGTCGCGAAGTTAAGGGCGA
>JAKEFD010000091.1 GCA_022616245.1 Gemmataceae bacterium | reverse complement strand
CGTGCCCTCGACCAACGAATCCTCGGAAGTCGCAATCGTGATCGTCGCGGTGCTTTGGCCTTGGGCGACGACCACGCTGCCGGAAATCGTCGTGTAATCCGTGCCGTTCGTCGCGGTGCCTTCGATCGAGTAATAAACGGTGAGCGCGCTTGTCGCGAGCTGGTTTAGAGTGACGGTAAACGAACCGGGATCTTGACCCTGTTCGGCCGCGGACGGGTCGTTGGCCGAAATGTTGGCGACTGGCAGACTGCCGCCCGTGTCGTCGTCGGCGATGTTGAGTGTGGCGATGATGTTCTCACCCAAGGCGTAGGCGGCGCTTGGAGTCAATTCCAAAGTTACGGCTTCCGTGCCTTCGACCAGGCTGTCTTGCTTGGGCGTGATGATGACGGGCGCGCTCAGGCTGCCCGCTGGAATGACGACGCTGCCGGAAATGGTTTCGTAATCCGTGCCGTTGGCCGCCCCGCCGCTGATGCTGTAGGAAACCGTTAGATTGCTGCCGCCCACCTGGTCGCGGCTGATCGTGAACTGTCCTGGTTCCAACCCGGTTTCGGCCGCGGACGGATCATTGGCAACAATGGTCACAACCGGCAGGCTGGTGTCATCGTCGGCGATGCTGACGGTGGCTTGCGTGTTTGAGCCAAGAATGTACGCGGAATTTGTCTGCAAGGTGAGGTCGACCGTTTGCGAACCTTCAATAATCTGGTCGTCAATTGGTGTGATCGTGATTGGAGCGCTAAGACTCCCCGCCGGGATCACTACGCTTCCCGAAATAGTCTGGTAGTCGCCGCCATTCGTCGCGCTGCCGGCAATGGTGTAGTGGACCACGAGATCGGTCGACCACGTGAAATTGCGCGTAACCACAAAAGCGCCGGGGTCGGGACCGGCTTCCGACGCGGACGGATCCGACGCAGAGATGTCCACGGTGGGGATAGGCGGCGGAGGCGGGGCTGTTACAACGACCGTTACGAGGGCGGAATCGCTGATGATTCCGTTGGTGATCGTGTAGTTGAACGTGTCCGTTCCGACAAATCCGAAATTCGGCAGGTAAGTTACCGTCTTATCCGAATTAAGTTGCACAAAACCGTTCGCAGGCTGCGTGACCGACTGAATCCAGATGTGATCATGATTTGGGTTGAGATCGTTTTGCATGACGGCAATGTCGACGAAATAGTCGCCTTCGCACGTCGCATTGTCGTTAATCGCATCCAGTCCAGGAGCAGGTATCGAATCGTCGTTTTGGATAAGGCCTTCGCCTTCGCCGTCGTCAATCGTGGCATTCACCGCGTTGTCGAGATGGACGTAGAACTTCTCGTCCATTTCCTGGTAGGTGTCGCCGTTGACCAAGATCGCAATCGTCTTGCTGGATTGCCCTTGCGTGAACGTAAGCGTCCCGCTCTGCGCGACATAGTCGTTCTCGGAGCTAGCCTCGCTGCCGCCAGTGGTGTAATCCACGGTGACCGTTTGCGTGGCCGCGCTCGATAGAGTGACAGTGAACACGAATTCCTTCGTGCCGCTATTGCCTTCGGTCAAGGAAACGTCGGAGATGCTCAACGTGGGCGTCTCAGCTGGCGGGGCAGGCGGGGGCGGTGGCGGAGGCGGCGCCTCTTCCGCCCACCAAGCTACGGCGTAACGGGAAATGTTTGGACCAGGCGTTTGAATCCAAAACTCGTAGTCCGCATTGCCGGGCGGGAGTTGAAAGAAAATGTGTTGGACATTGTCGCTCCAACTCTCCGAGGACCAGACGCTGTTTTCCGTGCTCGTCGCACCTTTTTGCACCAGATACAAACGAACCTGCGAAAGCGGCAACCGCTGGAAAGTGTCGCTCGGATCAAATCGCCCGGCAATTCCTTGGGGAAACTCCACAAGATTGACGATGTTGTCCCACGCGACTGTTATGGATACATGGCCACCGCCTAGCAGGGTCTTTTCGAAGGGGTATTTCTTGATTTGGGAGCCATCGACGCTATTGTAGTCCCAACCGATCGCGGGAACTCCACCCGCCGCGCCTGGCGCAGCGTACTGACCGGACGCAAACTGTTGGAGAGCCCGGCTGACGTTCAAGTGCCCAGTGCCCATTTCCGTGTCCAACGGAATGTTTCGGCCGGCCTCATTTCCTAGTGCATCTCGCGCGTCCGATTCGGCCCAAGTGGTTCCGTCCTGCTTAACAACTGTCCTGCTCATGCCCAGAATGCCCTGGATCTTGTCCGCTGAATTCATCAGAACCGCTTTCATCACTTGATGGCGGCGAGCATCCACAGGATTCCAGCGCAGCGCGCCGTTGAAAATGCGATCATCGGCATATTCTTGAAGGAGCGCGACAGCTGCTGTCACGTGCGGCGCCGCATAGGTCGTGCCGAACATGAAATTCGCACGAGTCCCGAGAACGTATGCGGCCTGACCAAGCGTTGGAAAGCGTATGTCAAGTCCCGGGGCAACAATGTCCGTCGACCGGCGCAGTCCCGCGGCATCTTCGGTAAACACGTTTTCAGCGGCGATAATCCTGAAGACTCCGTTCGCATCTTTTTCTGAAAACGCAACCGTCATTCCGTTGTACTCGTCCGATGGGATTGGGATGCCTGCAGGAAGTTCGTTGCCGGCAATGACGTAGAGCGTGTCGTGTTCTCTTGCTGACCAATCGACAAATTGGGTCAAGAGCGAGCTGCCGTCCAACGGTCCTGTGGCCGCAAAACCAGCGCTGAAGTTGACGGCTCGTACATCCCCGTTGTTTCTTGTTGCGACATGATTCAACGCTAGAGCGGGCGCTTGATAAGGAACAATGACGTTGACTGGTGTAAACGTAGCGGAATAAAGCTCCGCAGAAGGAGCAACGCCCTCATCGCTGTTGGCGGCATTGTTGGCAATCATCACACCCGCGACGCGTTCGGCATGTGCGTCAACTTCCCCTGGCGAGTTCTGAGTTGCGATTTGAGTTTGCCGAAAGACTGCAGCCGGAACGACGTCGTTGTGCGCAAAGTTTGGCGCCGTATCGTTGATGGGCGCGTTAGGCTTGCCGGGTCGTCCGGGCTCGACTTGTCCGATCCCAATCGCAACACCCGTCAACGGGATGCCGCCGTACGTCGTCAATCCTCGCGCGAGAACCCCATTAAGACCCGCTGACGAGTCGTCGAGGACCAGACGGTCTTCGAGTGTTTCAAACACTGGGCGAAAACGGCGAGAGCCCTTGACAGAATTCCTGCGCTGAGACATTTCGTTCTCCTTTTGCGATGCAGTCTATACGATTATTGAATTGCTGGAATTTCAACGCGGCGTTGTAGACTGATGTGGCTCTTGCCGACGTCAAACAGCTCCAAGTCGTAGATTCCCGGTCCCAGTTTTCCCAGCGGCGCCCAAGCAAAGTACTGATGGAGGTCTTTTGTCCTGAATACAACTGCTGGCTTTTCGTAGCAAAGACGGATTCTCTGCCCTTGTCTTTCGACTGATTTGATCAGCCAGGCAGGAGGGTTGCTGCCATCCACGCCAAGATAGACAACGAGCCAATGCAGCTCATGGTCCTTTCCATCATCCGGAGTCGCGGGCCGGTCCGCGGGCCCTGCGCCAACAAAGACTTCGGAGGTCGCACGCACCGCCGCCCCGATGTCGTCACCCGACACGAGGAACGCGTTAGACGCGCCCATTCCATGAGTTTTCAAATAAATCTGATTGAGAAACCACACGCATTTTTCATCGACGAACGTAGTCGGATCCTGCAGCCCGTCCTGGCCGTTCGTCGAAAAAACGGATGCCAATGGGATCTGCCTCACTTTTCCATCTTGTGGATCGGCGCCGGAAGGGTTGAACCAGCCAAACCAGAGCGCGGCGAACGCGCCGATGCCCGCGAAAATCAAGCTAAGTGCTCTGCGAGACATAGTTGGTCTCCAAAGAACAGGTCGGCGACAGCTCCCAGTATCGAGCGAAGATTATGTTAGATCATACCAGCTTCCAGGCACCAGCCTTGATTGGTCCTCCGTGCGATCAGTCTGTTCAACTAGAGCGAACGCGGAACTGGCCGATGAGCCGGATAACTACGAAGCCCCTATTGTACTGGACGTGGTTTCTCGACAAACCGGACGCGCGGTTCTCGATTTGAAAAGACTTGCGCTCGGCGCAATCCCTAGATTAGCGCCATTTGTGGTTGTTCCATTCCCGATCAAGTTGCCGGCCATCTGTGTTCCATGGAATCCGTTGGGGGTGACGTCGCGGAATTCGCAAGAATTCCTACCAAGCACTAATCCGCTAAAATAGAATCGGTTGCTCCCAGGAGAGGCAATGCCCGTTTGGCTGATACCGGTGGCGGCGCTGGCGGCGGCGCTTGTGGGCTTGTTCGTGTGGCGCAAGCTGCGCGCTTTTAGCTCCGAGGTGCAAGTCGAACGGGCCCGCGAGATGTTCCGCCTGCAGCGCGAACGGCTCGAAGCGCAGTTTTTCCAATCCGCGGCCACTTCCGGCAAGCCGCGCGGCCTGCGCTGGAAGGAATGCGAATGGGAAGACACGGTCGAGTTTGTCCGCGAGCGCAAATCAGGACATATCGCCGCCCTTGTGGGAGTCACCATTGCTTTCGAGGCCATTGAAGGCGGCGACATGGAAGGCGTGGCCGCCGTCGGCAATCTCCGTAATGCGTCGGCAGTATTCTTCTTCCAGCGCGGCACCTGGTCCACCGTTGGCCGGGCCGTGTTCAACATGAACCCCGACGAAGCGATCCGGCATTTCGCCAATCAGTACGAGCGCATCGAACAGCAGGCGGCGTAACAAAGTCCATTTTTGGCTTTTGCATGTCGCCGCCTTGTGTTACATTCGATCTCGGCCCTTGCATCTCTCGAGTGCCCGTACCAGGTGAGCCATGGAGCCGGTTTACTGTCCCGATTGTCTGTCGCCGCTTACCACCAGCGCGATTTGCCCCGTGTGTTCGGGATCAAGGACGACGAAGCCCGCCATGGGCATCCTGGCGTCCGGGAAAAACCGGCCGGTCAAAACTCGCCGCGAGAATCCCAGCCCAACGCGCGAGCGAGGAACTCTTAACACAAACCCGACGCGCGAGCGAGGAACTCTTAACACTAACCCGACGCGTGAGCGAGAGTCTGTCAACAAATCCGGCTCAGTCTGGATCGCGCTGCTTGTCGGCGGCGCGTTGCTACTGGTTGGCGGGACGACCGCCGCCCTGCTGCTTGGGCAACAAGACTCGACGCCGCCGGCTGATCCGCCCAACCTTGCCATTCTCGACGCCAGCTCGCTGGACAATCTTCAGAAAAAAATCGAGGCGAGTCCGCTCGAAGCCGTGCCGGCTCTGGGCAAGCAGCCGGCTCTTTCGCCGGCTAACCAGTTCGCGAAGAACAAGCCGCCGCCGTTGTTGCTCATCGACGTGCCGCCGCCCAAATTCGTCGCCCCCGGCCTGTCGCAGGAACGCGTCAACGAGGCGATCGCCAAGGGTGTGAAGTATCTCGTGTCCACGCAACTGGAAAACGGCGGCTGGGGCGGCGGCGGCCACGACGTGGGCTATGCCGCTCTGCCCGGACTCACGCTACTTGAATCCGGCGTGTCGGCGCAGGACCCCGCCGTGCAAAGGGCGGCCGCCTTTGTCCGTGACCGCATCCCCACGCTGAACAAAACTTATGAGCTGTCCCTGTCGATCTTGTTTCTCGACCGGCTCGGCGAAGCCAATGACAAGAAGCTGATCGAGACGATGGCGCTGCGGCTGATCGCGGGTCAAAATAGCGCCGGCGGCTGGACGTATCAAGTCCCGCTCTTGCAGCCGCGCGACGCGGACCAACTGCTCGCGTTCTTGCACAAGAATCGGGTGCCATTCCAGGATCCATTGAACAAGGGCAAAGGAGCCGACCTCAAGGATCCACTGCGTGCCAAGAACAGCAACCTCCAAGATCCGCTCGACAAGGGCAAGCGCGAAAGTCTGAGCGATCCGGCCCGGAAATCGGGCAGCGTCGAGCTGCCGGCCCCCCTCGGCGGCGCCAACAAGGAAGCGTCGTCCAAGGCCAAGGAACCTCCCAAGGCGGCGGACAAGCAGGCGAATCTGCGGCCCGATTTCCTGCCGCCCAACCTTCAGAATCTGCCGGCCAAAGGTAAAGGCAAAGCGCCTGCTGCCGCCAGCCTCTCGAGTATGATCGACGACAATTCCAACAGCCAATTCGCGCTGCTGGGGCTGTGGGCCGCGCGCCGGCATGACGCGCCCACCGAGAAGACTCTTCAGCTCGCGTATCAACGTTACTTCAGCACGCAGCATGCCGACGGCGGCTGGGGCTATCGCTTGAACATGCCGACGCGCGACACCATGACCTGCGTGGGCTTGCTCGGTTTGGCGATGGGCCACGGCGCCAATGCCCAGGCCATGAAGCTCGCCGCCCCGAAGCTGCCGGCCAAGAATCAGAAGAAAAAGGTCCAGGCTGCTCCCGCCCAGAATCAGGACCAGGCCATCACGCGCGGCCTGCAGGCGCTCGGCAAGCACATTGGCCAGCCGTTCCCCCTCACCCCCGACCCCTCTCCCCTCAAAGGGCGAGGGGAGAACCGGCCTCCCATGGAAAACCTGTATCTCTTGTGGTCAGTCGAACGCGTCGCCATGCTGTATGACCTCAAGACCATTGGCGGCAAGGATTGGTACGGCTGGGGCGCGACCATCCTCATTCCCAACCAAAATCCGGGCGGAAGTTGGCATTCCGGGCGCTTTCACGGCAGCACGCCGCCCATCGATACTAGTTTCGCGCTCTTGTTTCTGAAGCGTTCCAATCTCGTCCAGGACTTGACTCAGGAATTGCAGTTACTCATGGCCATCACTGATCCTGCCAGTAGCAAGAAATAGAATCCGGATTTCAGTCTTTGAAACTATGTCTGCCAAAGAGCTCATCTGCCCGAAATGCAAAAGCATGTTGCGCACGAGCGCAAGTCTACCAGCGGGCGCCAAAGTCCGTTGCACGCAGTGCCAAACCGTATTCGCTACGGCGGCAGCGCCTGTCCCGGTCGGCGCCGCGGCTTCCAACAACCACACCGCGCAAAAGGTTCTGACTTCCAAGCCCGCTCCGGTTCATGCGCCGGTCGCAAGCCAACCTCTCGCCGCCATCGCAAGCCCGGAAACTGACGCCACGGCCGACGACCATCGCGGCAAGCGCGTCCTGTTCGTCCTCACGGGCGTGTTGGCTGTCATCGGTTTGGCCGTGGTGCTGGTAGTAGTTTGTCTTCAAGGCGACGGGCCTGGGGTCGTGCCGAACGAACCCGGCGGCGGCGGTTACGTTGATCTGCCCATAGAGCCGTTTGTGCCGAAAGCCCCTGCGCCGCCGCCGCCGCTCATCCCGCTTTCCAAAGAAGACGAAGCCAAGGTCGCTGAGTTGGTGAAGAAAGGCGCGGAGTGGCTGAAGAAGACCCAACATCCGTCCGGCACCTGGGGACCGGCGGGGCAGGCGCTCAATTACGTCGGCCTGGGCGGCTTGACCCTTCTGGAATGCGGAACTTCCGCGAGCGATCCATCCGTGCAGAAAGCCGCCAAGTTTGTCCGCGACAACATGCCCAAATTGCACCGCACTTATGAAATGTCGCTGTGTCTTCTGTTTCTCGACCGGCTGGGCGACAAGCAAGACCTGCCGCATATCGAAACGTTGGCGATGCGGCTCGTGGCGGGACAGCTTGCCAATGGTGCATGGACGTACAACCAGAATCGTCTGACCGATTCAGATGTGCCAGTCTTGCGTGGTTTACTGCAAGACGCCGCTCGTATTTCGCCGCGCGAGTATTTGAACAAGAACAAAGATGCCGCCTCCAAACTGTCCATGCAGGCGCGCAAGGCCGGTGTCTTCACTAGCCCGGACAACGCGCCCGCCAACGTCTTTGCCGGTGGGGGCGGCGATAATTCCAACACCCAGTTCGCCATCCTAGCCCTCTGGGCCGCGCGTCGTCACAAGCTCCCGGTCGATCCCGCTCTCGAACTAGTCGTCCGCCGATTTCGCAGCACGCAAAACCCGGACGGCAGCTTCCCCTATTCGCCGGGTTTGCCGATGGCCTCGCAAAACGGCCTGCCGACCATGACATGCGCGGGCCTTTTGGGACTCGCCGTGGGCTATGGCATCGCTGCCGACGGCAAAACTGCCGGCCCCGGACCCAACCAAGACCCGGCCATCCAGAAGGCGCTGCGGCACCTTTCCGCGTCCATTGGCGATCCGCCAAAGGATGCCAAACAGCAGGCCCCCGTCACGGAGCTCTACTTCCTTTGGTCGATAGAGCGTGTGGCGGTCCTTTATCAACTCAGCAAAATCGCCGGCAAAGACTGGTTCCACTGGGGCCTTTGGATGCTGGCACAACACCAACGGCCAAATGGCCAATGGCACTTCGCCAAGGGCCATGGCCACTCCCCGCTTGTCGACACTTGCTTTGCCCTTCTGTTCCTGCAACGGGCCAACCTTGCGAAAGACCTGACCGATAAGCTGACCGAAGTGGAGTTCGCCTCCGCCCCAGCACTTCCCGGACGAAAAAACTGACCTATACTGTGTCGTCTGCCCACTCGCCCCTTTCCCCTCAATTGTATACCGTCACTTTCGCAGGCTCGGCAAGATAAGCAATCCTTTCAAAATGGGAAAAGTTTACTATTGATGTCTGAATCCCGTGGTGATAGAACATCCCCCCTCACACTCGCCAGAGGCACTACCTGACTAATTGTTCAGGATACGCTTCGTTTAGGAGGACTACGGATGTTAACCTCGATCGGCTTCGTGATCATTTTTGCAATGACGCTCAATGGCCAGCAAGCTGATGGGATCGTTTGGCAAAAGGACTACTATGCAGCTCAACTCAAAGGTTCGCAGGAAAAAAAACCGCTCGCAGTGTTCGTGAATTCGGGAGGACAAGGAAAACTGGTCCAGGACGGCAGCTGGCCGCAGTCGCTGAAGGATACATTGGTCAGCAAGTACATTTGTGCCTGTTTGGACAGCGAAAAAACCGAAAATCGCGAGCTAATTCGCGCCTTGGCAATATCATCCGGACAGGGATTGGTGATCAGCGACCGGACTGGGAGCGTGCAGGCTTTTCACCACGACGGACCGATCACAACGGCGGACCTGGCGAGGCACTTGCTGAGCTTCGCCGATACCAGCGCCCAGGTGCGAGCCACCACAACTAACGGCCAGCCAAGGGTTAGCTACTATCCGAACGTCAATGGCCGGCCAACGAGGTTCGTTCCTGCCACATCAGTTAGAAACTGCTGACGATAGCCAATCGCGAGCAGCGCATGCCAAGCCGACCGCCAACGGGCATTGGGCTTGGCCTGGGTTGCGAGGCGGATACCGGTACGGTATCCCAATCGGGGCTTGGACTTTTGTGGGAAAAGGTCCAAGCCTTTTTCAATGCGCTCACTTTGCCTTTGCAGAACTTGTGACCCATACTTGCCTTAGGAGAAGGAAGTACAGTCTCCCCCTATGAACAGTGAGTAGTGATCAGTGAGTAGTGATCAGTGAGCAGTGATCCGGACCCGTCCCCGGAAAGGAAGCCCCCATGCGACCCATACTTTCCGTTCGGACTCGTGAGCGTGTTGGCGTTGTGTTTACACCATTAGTAAGAATGGCGTTCTTGCTGCTGCCCACCTGCATGTTGCTGGTGGCGGCATCACGTCAACAGCAAACGAACCTCGTGCTTTGGACCGGGACGGCGTTTCAAGCCGCGGTCTGCATTTTGAGCTTCCTCAGCCGGCAAAGCTGGCGGCAGCCGTTGGGTCCATCCGTGGTGACCCTGTATCTCATTGCGCTAACATGGCTTTGGTTCGGCGTCATCACTGAGGATTGGTATTCGCATTTCGCCAAGGCGATCTTGCTCGTGGTGCCATTGATGGTTTTTGGGTTCCAAACGCTCTATGAATCCGGAGCGCCGGCGCTGCGCAAAGCCAATGCGCTCGCCGAGCGCTTGTCCAACCGCAACGACTGGCCGAGCGACCTGGCCGCCTGCCGGCAGCTGCCCGAGGTGAGAGCGTTTCGGGCGGCGCTCGGGTATGACGCCGCGCCCGCTTTGGCATTATTGAACAATACGCGCCTGGAAGTTCGCGTCGCCGCCTTGGCCGCTTTGGAGTTTCGCAAGGAATGGCGTCCGGGCCAGGCGGAATTGGTCATGCAGATAGCGCAGCGCGCCGAGCAGCCGGCTATTCGCGCTGCCGCCGTGACGGCGCTGGGCAACCTCGACGATCGCGAGCTGGTGGAAACGCTCGCGCAATTCCTGCACGACACGAGCCGGGAAGTGCGCCGCGCGGCAGTTGAGGCGCTCATGTGGGATACCGAGCATCGCTGGACATGGATTCGGTTCGCGGTCCGGCGCATCCTGGCGGATCCTTTGTTCGTGACCGACGGCGCGCTCATGCCAGACGGACAGTTGCTGACCGCCGAAGCAGTGAGCGATCTGACGGCGTGGTGCGCGGAGAAAGGTGTGCTGGCCGCCCGCGCCGCCGTGACGCTGGGCGCTCATTTCAATCGCACACTCAGCGAACGGCACAATGCGGACATGGTCAAAGCGCTGCAATACCAGCTGAGCGACGCGCACACGCCGGCCGTTTTGCGCCTCGAGCTGGGCAAGGTCCTTCAATATCACCAGGAGCTGGAGCCGCCCCATCTGGAGAGAATGCTCGATCCTTCCAATCCCGCGCCTTTACGGCTCATCGCCTGCGAAACGATTCTGTCGGAGCATCCGGACAGCTCCATGCGCGACGGGGCCCTGGCCGCTCTGCGCGACCTCGCGCGTCTTCCCAACCGGGAAATCGCTTTGGCTTCCGCCGACGTCATTCAGCGACGCCTCGGCGTCGATCTGGGCATGGGCGTGGGCCAGGCATTGCCGCCGGCGCACAGCCGCCAGGCCGCCGAAATCGTTCGCCGCGTCATGCACTGGGCCACGCAAGCCGACGAAGCGAAGCTGGAAGAAAAACAGCTCGAGGAATCTCAGCTTTTGAATTAGCGAGTTGCGCGGTTCTTATCCTATCGGCATGACACTGCATCTGTTCGTCTACGGCACGTTGCGGCGCGGCAGTCCGCATCCCATGGCACAGTTTCTTGCCCAACGAGCGCGCTATGTCGCCGGGGGAAGAATTCAGGGCAGGCTTTACAACTTCGGCCGCTATCCCGGCTTGAAGCCGTCGACAGACAACGCGGACTGGGTGGTGGGGGATCTTTATGAACTCCATAACGAAGCAATCTGGGCCGAACTGGATCGCTATGAGGATGCCGAATCCCCGCAGCCCGGTTACTTCGAACGCGAACTAGCCGCGATCGCCCTTGAGGACGGCAGCGAAACGAACGCTTGGGTGTACTGGTTCCGTGGGGAAGTGCGCGAAGGTCAACACATTGCTTCCGGGGATTACCTCGAGAAAAAAGAGTAGACCCCACGCCCCTCACCCCCAACCCCTCTCCCGGAGGGCGAGGGGAGACGGCGGGTCCCCACGCGGAGGCGAGACGGCGGGTCCCCACGCGGAGCGTGGGGTCAACGATGTCAGTTGGGCGCAACCTTCAAGAAGGCGGCCACCTCTTCGTCAAATACAGTGATAAAGTGACGGACGATGCTTTCCGTCACGCCGCCGGCGCAGTCGAGGTTCGATTCGAGCGCCGTCCAGGTGTTGTTGTTGTTCGAGTACGAAACACAGCGGACGAATTTCCGATCCAAATTGTATTTGTTGATCTTGTCGAGCGGCATCTGCTTGAAGGTGGCGTCAATCATCAAATCTTTGCCGTTGTAGTTGTAAAGCCTGAGGTCATGGCCCTTGGACTTGAAGTCCCAGTAGGTGCCGCCGTTGTTTTGCAAGGCGCCTTTCTTGAATTTGTGATTGAGGGCGTTCAAGATGCTCTCGACCATTTGATCCGAAACGCTCGTGATGATCTTCTCATTGCCGGGGATGGGCGGCTGCGTAATGCCGCCGCCGCCGACAAACTTGTCAAACGCCTTGAGCTCGTCCTCGAACACGGTCAGAAACTGACGCACGGTCCCCTCGGTGATGCCGCCCAGGACATCCAGATTGAACTCGAGCGCGGTGAAGGGGCCTTTGTCGTCCTTGTGCAGACAGGCGCGGCTGAACTTCGCCTTGGTGTTCCACTCATTGAGTTTTTCGAGCGGCATGTCCTTAAAAATGGTGTCCACCATCAGGTCCTTGCCGTTGTAGAAGTAGAGCCGGATGCTGAAGTTGTGCTTCTTGTAATCGTAGAAATAGTTGCCCGCGGTCTTCGAGTCGCTTTTCTTGTATTCCAGATTGAAGTTCTTGAGCATGGATTCCATCTGGTCGGCGGTGAGTATGCGATAGACTTTGTCGCCGCCTCCGCCCGCCGGCGGCTCGCGCTGGGCCAGAGCCGAAGCCGGGGCGGCGGCAATCGCCGCCAGTGTCAGTGCAAATGCCAAACGCATGGCGTCCTCCGTTGGTATGCTGGTGCCGTTACTTACTGATGAACTTGACGAAATCGCGGATCTCGCCGTCGAAACGATTGACGAATTGGCGAATCATGCCTTCGGTGATGCCGCCCAGACAATCGATCTGTGATTCGAGCGAGATGGTCTCCTTGTCGCCGTCGCGAATCAGGACTGCCCGGCTGAATTTGGCCCGCACGTTCCACTTGTTCACTTCCTCCAGCGTCGTCTTATCGTTGAACAACGCGTCGATCCACAGGTCCTTGCCGTCATAGTTGTGAATGCGGATTTTGTAATTGTTGCGGTCGTAGTCGTAAAAGTGTGTCCCTTCTTTTTTGCCGGTAGTCTTCTTGAAGGTGATGTTCAAATCCTTGAGAATCTTTTCCAGTTTGTCATTGGAGACGTTGCGCATCACCTGACCCTGCCCCGCGTCCTGTGCCTGGACCTGTCCCCAAATCAAGGCCAGACCGAGCGCCGTTATCGTCAGCGCCGTTCCATGTTTCCACCATCGCATAGCTGCCTCCACATCGAGTTGAATGCCTGAGGGCCGCACCCTATGGCTGTTATAGTGTTCCCAAGCCAAAAAAAACTGTCAACCAAAAAGTGCCAGTGCGGTGCTCAAGCATAGTTCGGCCTGGCGTCCAGATCGAAAGACGCCAAGTCGCCGGCGCGCCATTTCTCGACGGCGAGGGCGGCCATGGCGGCATTATCGGTCGCGAGATCCGGCGGCGGCACAAACAACTCGGCGACTTCCGCGATAACCATGACCTCGAGCGCTTCGCGCAGCGCCCTGTTTGCAGCCACGCCGCCGCCGACGGCCAGTCGTTTCAGGCCGGTCTTGCGCAACGCTTGGCTCGCTTTGCCCGCCAATACATCGATAACGGCCTTTTGAAAGCTCGCAGCCAGGTCGGCGCGCTGTGGGCCGGCGTCTGGCGGCGGTCCCTGGGAGATGCCCGGCCCATAGAGCGCGTACATCACGGCCGTCTTTAGTCCGCTAAAACTGAAATCGAGGCGATTTTCTTTCAGAAACGAGCGCGGAAAGGAATGGGCCTTGGGGTTGCCGTTCTTGGCTTCGCGCTCCACAGCCGGTCCGCCCGGAAATCCCAGACCGAGCAAACTGGCGACCTTGTCGAACGCCTCGCCGGCGGCGTCATCGATGGTGGCGCCGAGCAGCTCGAATCGAAGCGCAGTGTGACAATGAAACAAACTGGTGTGTCCGCCGCTGACCACGAGTCCGACACAGGGGAAGATATCGCGCCCCGCCGCCATGCGCGCAGCATAAATGTGCGCTTCAATGTGGTTGGCGCTTACGAGCGGAATCTCCAAC
Source organism: Gemmataceae bacterium (assembly GCA_022616245.1). Classification (GTDB taxonomy): domain Bacteria; phylum Planctomycetota; class Planctomycetia; order Gemmatales; family Gemmataceae; genus JAKEFD01. The sequence continues at coordinate 10,124 of JAKEFD010000091.1, read as the reverse complement.
GACAGGGCCAGCATTTTCGCGGCGCTGACGCCGACGAGCAGAGCGCCCACCAATCCCGGCGAGTTCATCACCGCAACGCAGCCAATGTCAAGAAGGGTAAGGCCGGCCACTTTCAGGGCTTCGTCCATCGTGGGCAAAAGCCGCTGTAAATGCGCCCGGGCCGCAACTTCGGGCACTACGCCGCCAAAACGACGGTGCAGATCGACTTGCGAGGCTATGACATTGGCAAGGACACGCAATTGATCGTCGAAGATCGCAACGGCCGTCTCGTCACATGAGGTTTCGATGGCAAGAAAATGCAAGTCAATCTTCCCACAGAATGTCAGGCAGGAAAATGTGGTGCCGTCGCGATTCTTCCTGTTCGGGCCAAATCTCGATGGCGGCCATTGCACGGCTGAGGACCACCTGATGGGGCTGCACCGGCTCTTTTGGCCACATCTTGGAATCTGGGTCATAGATTCCACCAAGATAGTCGGCCAAATCCACGGTGCGAGTGAAACGGCTGCCAGGCACGTGAGGGTAGGCGATAAGCGTGATCAAAGTCCCGCGCATCCGGAGTTCGAGCCAACCTTTTTCAATCATGAACTCGACCCAGCGGCCTTCGATGTTTTCGCGCCTTGGCTTGGCCTTCAGGACTGCCTCCAGCTTGCCCAGAATCTTGGCCGGGATAGCGGCAGCGGGCTCGAAAATGCGGTTACCGTTCTTTTCCAGCCACACCTTGTAGACGTTTCTGTTCTTGGAATCCACGGTCTGAAGATGCATCCGTGTGTCCTCCCGCGAATACCAGCCCCAGTTAATCCCTTTGGGCACGTTCGGCAGGATCACGGCCATTCGCTGACCCTTTTTTCGTTGCGGCGTTATCGTTGTTACAGTCACGGCATCACCCTCTCTCAGTTCTCGTTGAGACCAATCTCCCTTGTCTCAAGCCGAATCGTCCCAGTATTCAGCAGGTCATCTAATTCCACGTTCCGTTCCTTACACCCGCATTTTCACTTTCTTCTTCGTCGCCGCCGAATCCTCGACAGGCCAATCCTGCCAGCGTAAGCATTGCCTGGTCGAGCCGTTAGCCGAATTGGGAAACGGTCCCCCAATGATCTGGAAGTTTGACATGCGAACTTGCCTGCTCGTCGGTGAGCGGTTCTTGGTAATGGATGTGAGGCAAAGCCATGTTCCGCAGTCCCCCCTCACGGTAAATGCGGTCTAGCTCGGCAATCTCATCTGCACCTAGCGTCTCATTTCTGATCATGTCTCTTCGCCTCGTTCCATTGCTTGCAGTGCGAATCAATCTTCCCAGAGGATCGTCGGCAAGAAAAAGTGGTGCCTCAGCGATTCGTCTTTTTGCGGCCAAATCTCGATGGCCGGCAATTCCTTGCTCAGGACCACCTCTTCGGGCTGGATCGGTTCAAAGGGCGGCCACACTTTGGATCGCGGGTTGTAAACGCCCGGCAGCCACTCCGTCAGGTCTACGGTTCGAGTCAACCGGCTGCCCGGCACATTCGGATAGACCTTGACCGTGACGATGGTGCCGCGCGTATGGATATCTAACCAGTCGTTAGCAATCATGAAGTTGACCCAGCGTCCTTCGATATGGCGGCGCGACTTCTTTACCTCGGTTTCCAGCGCCTTGACGATCTTAGCAGGAATATTGCCGGCCGGTTCAAAGACCCTCTTGCCGTTCTTTTCGAGCCACACTTTGTACCGACCGAAGTTTTTGCTGTCCACAGTTTGTAGGTGCATGCGGGCATCTTCCCTCGAAAACCAGCCCCAGCTAACTCCCTTGGGTACGGAGCGCAAGATGATCACTGGCGCCGCCTTTCTCTTCTTGGGAGCATTTATTCGAACGATACCTGCCTGGTTCACGGCGTCACCTTCGCCTTTCTCTCAGCATGTTTCACCGGTTTAAACGCTCGCATTTTCTCTCTTCCTTTTCGCCGTCGACTCTTCCGCGGGCCACTCCTGCCAGCGCGCGGATTGCCGGAAAAAGGCCAGCGGGTTCTCGTACACCACCTTGCGAATGGCGGCCTCAGAATGACCGCGGCGCTTCATCTCTTGAATCATCTCCGGCACCGCCATGGGATCGGACTTGCCCCAGTCGCCGGCGGAGTTGGCCATGATGCGCTCCGTGCCGGCCATTTCGATGATGTCCACGGCCCGCTGCGGCGTACACTTCGTCGTGGGGTAAAGCGTCATGCCGCACCAGAAGCCGGCGTCGAGCGCCAGCCGCACTGTGTGTTCTTCGACGTGATCGATGAGGACGCGCTCCGGTTTGACGCGCTTATCGCCCTTGAGCATGTCGATGATCATGCGCGTACCCTTGTACTTGTCTTCCAAATGCGGAGTGTGGATGAGCATCAACTCGTTGGTCTTGGTGGCCAGGTTGACGTGTTCTTGAAAAATGGTCGCTTCGTTTTTTGTATTCTTGTTGAGGCCGATTTCGCCGATGCCGAGCACGTTCGGCTTGTGCAAGAACTCCGGAATCATGGCGATGACTTCGCGCGACAGCGGCACATTCTCCGCTTCCTTGGCATTGATGCACAGCCAGGAATAATGGCGAATGCCGAACAGTGCGGCGCGCTTCGGTTCGTATTCCGTCAAGTGGCGGAAGTAATCGCGGAAGCCCTCCACCGAGCCGCGATCAAACCCCGCCCAAAAAGCCGGCTCGGTGATCGCCACGCAGCCGCAATAGGCCATGCGCTGATAATCGTCCGTGATGCGCGAGATCATGTGGATATGAGGGTCGATGTAGAACATGGTTACCGCTCCTGCTGTCGAAGACGCTCATCTTTCCGACGGCAAGGTTATTTTCCCCAATATTCGGCGCGAAGGCAAGCCGCAGCGCACTGTCACGCTTCACGGACGCGACGGAACAACACTTACCGCAAACATTGAGGCCTATTAGCGGCGGTACTTGTTCAAATGGTCGTTGATTAATTTGTCGCGTTTTTCCTTGTCTTCGTTCTTGTCGAGCTTCTTGGTCGGCACTTCGACAACCTTGCCGGCAAGCGTGTCCTGGACCGCTTTCCTGAGAACGTCGACCTGGCCGTGAAAGCAAGCGCCCAGCGCCGGTTCGCCGCGGAGCGCCAGCCAGTATTTGCCCAAAGTGTTGTAGTCAACTGAGTAACAGAAATGATCGATGAACACGTAGCCGAGCCCACGGCCTCCGCCTTCTTGCGTGAACATTACCGCAGTCTTGCCTTCGCTCATCCAATCCTGTATCGGCTTGACGCCTTCCGTGTCGGCGCGAATCACGTGCTTGAAAGACGAGATTTGCGAGCGCTCGCCCTTGAGTGTCTCGGCGATTTGAAACAAGATCACTCCCATTTCCTTATTAGACTTCTCGACCTGCAAGAGTCGAATATGGTGTGAGATCCTGCACATCTTTTTCAACGTCATCGGCGGGAAATGAATGTAGCCGACGGCAACGGTCGCGGTTGACAAGGCGAGCGCCCAAGCGCAGATCCACTTCAACGCACAGCGGGCTGGCATCGGCCGTCTCCAAGGATCGAAGTAGGAACGAGCAGCGGGCGCAAGTCTAACGGCGCAAAAAAGTGGCGCCTATGGGCCGTAGGCGCCACGAAGTCCACGCAAAACAGTCGCACCAGGTTAGCAACTACTGATCTTTTGATTCCGCCAGTTTCTTCAATGCGGCTTGGGCGACTTCGTTGCCATAGCCTAGCCGCACCACGAGTTGGGCATACTCGCGCAGCTCTTTTCGCTTGGCGGCGTCGTCGCCGGCCCATTTTTGCATCGCCTGTACGACCCGGTCGATCGTCGCCTCGTCGTTGTCTTTTTGAATCATCCGCCTCATCAACTTTTGCAGTTCGGGCGATTTGCCGTCGGCGTTGCGTTTCTTCTCCTCCTCGTTCGCCTTGGGCGGCTCCTTGCCCAAAAGCTTGGCGACGGCGGCGATCACCTTCGGCGCGACCGTGGCGTTGGGATCAACGTAGGCGAAGTTGTTCGTCACCTTCCTGTCCTTGGCCAATACGATCGTTATGGTCACCTGGTCGTTGAGTCCGTAGGCGGGCGGTCCCTCCTTTTCCGCGGCAATGCTGACCGGCAACTGCAAGTTCAGCGAGTTCTTGGCGCGCTTCAGGAACTCCTCGGCCTTTTCCTTTTCGCCCAGCCAAATGACGTGAGCCGCCAGCTTTTCTTCCTTGGCGGCGTATTCGTCCACCGGCTTCAGCAGTTGCAGCGCCGGCCGCGTGATCTTGTGGACGAAGATCAAGAGAATGGGCCGGTCCTTTGTCGATTTCAGGACCTCGAACTCTTTGCCTTCGTTGTCGCCGAAAATGCCGTGGGCTTTGAATTCTTGCAGCTTGTCGCCCGGATTGGGGCCGGACGGCAAGTCGCCGAAACCGAGAACTGCCCAAGCAAGCAGCGTGGCGGAGAGCATTTTTGAACCTCCTAATCGGAAAGCGGAATGGATGACGAAGCTGAATCTCCCACATTGTCGCCTGCCTCAGTCATTTTGTCTAGGGCCTCTTTGTCGCGTCCTCACACCTCCGCCTCATACTCCAACTTCGCCAGAGCCTGATTCATCTTGTCGCGCAGCTCGTCGCGCTCCTTGGTTTTCGCGCGGATCTCTTCGGCGATCTGTTCCAGACGGTCTTCTTGCACGTTCAGCGACTTGATGAAACGCTCGCGCAGATCCTTCTCCGAGGGCCGGTCGCCCAGGGCTTGCAAGTTTTCGCGAATGCGCTTCTGTTCGGCATGAATGACGCTTCGCTCCTTTTCCAGGTTTTGCAGGTGGCCTTCGGCGGCCGCGACCTGCCCACGCAGCTCCACGATAAGCCGCAACGCTTTCTCCGTCTTGGCGTCCAGATACTTCTGTTCCAGCCAAAGCGCGAGTTGTTGATTGCCCAGGTCGGACAAGGCGTAGGACGAGTGCAACGTCTGCCGTTGCCGCACGGTGAAATGCGTCACCTCCTTGCCGGCGATGTTAAAGCGGAAACGCCAGTAGTTTTCCGTGATTTCTTTCGGCTCGGGCGTGAAGTGCAGTTTCCACTCGGCGCCTTCGCGCGGATGTTCCAAATAGACAACGTATTCGCGCCCGGACTTATTGTGAAAGTGATAGGTGGTGAGTCGCGTGTGTAAATAATGCGTCCACAGCTGCCCCTTGCGGATGACGACGCGGTGCACTTTCTCCGATGTAGATTCGACATTGTCCAAAACGTGCACGCTGAGTTCGACCGCGTACGGGATCAAGCGTTCTTCGTCCGGCTTGAGGGTGTCGAGCATCGCTTCGCCGACGTAGCTCGCTTCTTCGAGAACGGTCACCGGGCCGCCTTCGAGCGTCAGGCCGGTGGAATTCGTGAACTCGACCGAGCGCATTGGATTCTCGGCGCGGTTTTGTTTGTTGTAGAGCAGCACGGGCCGGCCTTGAAAATCCTTGAGCACGATGGGCACTAGCGCGGACTGGTTGCGGCGAATCGTCACTGGATGCTCGATCTCATATTCGAACAGATCGCCGATCTTGCGCTCCCGGACCTGAGCGGGTGTAGACGACTTCATGGCGGCCGCGGACAGAGCGGAACGCGCCATGGTTATTCGGCGCAGCTCTCCTGCCCCCAGTGCGGGCTCGGCCAACATTGCTACCGACTCCTCTTCTGCGTCTGCGAGTTCAATTTCCGGCATGCCTTCCTCGACGAAGGGCGGCAACACGCCGGTTGTCTCCGCGACTTTCACCTCGGGCCGTTTGATATAGCGCGGCGTGTACAGGTCATGTACGAACGACACCGGCAAGCCGGCAATCAGCGACAGCGTGACGTTTTCCCAATCTTCGTCCTGCGTGTTGTCCACGACGGCCCAGCCTTGAATCAAGGAAGGCTGTTTGGCGTTGCCCAGAAGAATGCGATAGGTCGCTTTCCAAACCGGGGCTTCGAGCGTGTAGCTGAGGCGGATGCGGCGCTTGCCCTGGCCCTGTGCGAAGAAGGTGAAGGTGCGGGCGTCTTTTTTTTTCGACGAGAGCTGCGTCTTCAAGTAAAAGTCCAAGTCGCGGCGCAGCACCGGATCGAGGAGCTGCACGGCGGCGAGGCTGTGCAGGTCGAACTGGCGCACGTCGCCCTTGTCGGTCAGGATCGAGAGCAGCATGATGCGGACCACGCCGTCGCCGGTTTGGCGCTCCGTCGTGTCGATGCCGAGTATGACGCCTTCCACAGGATCGGCGACGCCGGAATGAAGCGCGACGCGGGCGCCTTTTATCTGAGGCAGGAAGCTGATGAGCGTGCCCTGATCGGGGATGGTCAGCGCGACGTCGGATAGCAAATGCTCGAGCGGCCTGGTGGAATCGTAGGAGACTGAAGCGACATGGCCGCCGTCGAGATCGAGGACGGTCAGCGATTTTAAAACGTCGCTGACCTCGGTCTGTTTGAATGTGAGTGTGAGCGCCGACTCGCCTTCGACCGTCCCTTCGCGCTCGAAGTAGCCGACGCCGTGTTTGTAGAGAACGACGCGGCGAATGGGCACAGACATTGGCATGTCTCCTGGAAGGAAGATTGTATCAACATACCTTGACTCGTTTGCCCGCTCCACCCGGCTTGCGCGTTTTCCGAAAACTCGGCTTGCGTCGATGGTTAGCTCCGCATATCAAGCTGGCCTCGGGGAGGGGGAACACTTACATGCGGGTTTATTTCCGAGCGCGAATCGTAATCGGGATTACGTTGCTGCTCTGTGTAGTTGGATCGACCCAGGCGCAGGGGCGCGTGTCGAAGGACTTTACCACGTATTTGCCGGCGGAATTCGAGTCGCCGCCGGCAGTCGGGCCTCTGAGCAGCGTGGCCTTTATCGACAGCGCGTTGCCGCGCAGCATGGTGCGCTTGCGCTTCGACCTCGATTACCACAATGTGCAACCTTTGCGCTCCGAGTATCTCTTCGGCGTGAATAGCTTTTCCGTGCCGGAACGCCGCGTGGACATGCAGGAGTACAGCACCACGGTGGAGTACGCGTTTAGCCCGTGGCTGTCAGTGTTCATGGAATCGCCGGTGCGCTGGGTCAATCCGGACACGAACACGAACGAGCACGGCGTCGGCGACACGAACTTCGGCTTCAAGCTCACGATCTATGAATACGGACCATTCGTGGGGACGCTGCAAGTGCGCGGCTATTGGCAAACCGCCCGGCAGGCGGTGTTGGGCACGGACCATTTCAGCCTCGAGCCCGCACTTTTGGGGCATTTCAAGATCAACGACATGTTCACTCTGGAAGGACAAGTCAAATACTGGATCCCGATGGGCGGCGGCGATTTCGAAGGCGAGATTCTCAGCTATGGATTGGGTCTGGTCTATGGACAGAACTCTGGCAACGAGATTTGGCTGACTCCGGTGGTCGAAGTCGTCGGCTGGTCCGTGCTCAACGGCAAAACCCAAATCGAGACGTCGCCGGGGGCTTTCGTCATCGAAGACGCGCGCGGACAAACCATCGTCAATGTGTTCGGCGGCGTGCGCATCGGCCTGGGAGGCAATGCCGACATCTACGCGGGCTACGGTCGCTGTGTCACCAGTTCGGCGTGGTTCCGGGACTACGCGCGCGTCGAGCTGCGCATCTTGTTCTAGTTTATGCCACACAAGCAAGAGCCACCCAAGTCAAAGCCGCGCCCGTGAGCAAGCGGGTCGCAGCCGAGTTCCGCTTCCTCACGGGTGCGGCTCGGACAACCTTGCCGCGCTTAACCGCCTTGTCTAGCCCACTTCCCTGTCGCTGAAACATCGGTGCTTTTGCCCTTGCCCTCGTTAGGGTTTTTGGTATCAGGCCGCACCTTAAGAAGGGGATAGTCCCGGTCCAGCTCCGCGCTGAGAGTCTCTCATCGGCGGACACGATGCGCGGTGCGGGGGACAACGCCGCGCGCTGGCCGATTTCTCACCAATTTGGCTAATTCGACAGTCAGTGGCCGGACGCGAGCAACCAGTGCAAGGAGCGGGTCATGATCGGGAAGGGCCGACGCCTGGGGGTAGCGGCGGTATGGGGCACGATGTTGCTGGCGGTTTCGGGATGCGTCGCGCCGCCGCGGCAATTCACGGCCGAACACTTGGGCCCGCCGACCAATGCGCATGGACTAGCCGCCGCGGGTTGCACTTCGTGTCAGCAGTCACATGCGAGTGCGCCTGGTTCAAACGGGCCGATGGGCGAAACCCAGGCCGTGTCCGGCTTACCGATCGAAGCACGCCAGGATTTGATTGTGCAAGCTCCTCCCGGCGCGGGCATGGAGACGCTTGGCGTGATGCAGCCACGAACGATGGTGTCGTATCAGCCGGCGCCGGCCTCGCCGAGGATTTTGCCCAATGAAATGCAACACATTCTTGCGCAAAACGGAAAACCCGAACAAGCTCCCCAGCCGAAGATGGACGGCCCCAGCGCCGGCCCCATGATGAACGCCCATCCGGGCGTTCCGGGCGTTCCAGGCAATCCGCTGCCGCCGCCGGGCCCGTGTCCGCGTGAAATCACGATGACGTCGCTTCCGCCTTACACCATTGCGCCGCCCGATATCATCACCATCGACGCCGTGCGTCTCATTCCCAAGCCACCCTACCGCATCGAACCGCTCGAAGTGCTGGTGATCAACGTGACGGATACTTTGCCGAACCAGCCCATTGCCGGACTTTTCGTGGTGTCGCCGGAAGGCACGGTCAACCTGGGCTTCAGCTACGGCGCAGTGCGCGTGACCGGTTTGACGCTGGACCAGATTCAACAGAGCATTCGCGCCCACCTGGCCAACATCCTGCGCAATCCGCAGGTGACCGTATCGCTGGCCCAGTTCCGCGGCTTGCAACAGATTCGCGGCGAGCATCTGGTCAGGCCGGACGGCACGATCAGCATGGGGACCTACGGCGCGGTTTACGTCGCCGGCATGACGCTCGGCCAGGTGAAATGCGTGATTGAGAAACACTTGTCGGAGTACTTGCTCAATCCGCAAGTTTCGGTCGATGTGTTCGCGTACAACAGCAAAGTCTATTATGTGATCCTCGACGGCGGCGGCTTCGGACAACAGGTGATCCGCCTGCCCGTGACCGGCAACGAAACCGTGCTCGACGCGATCAGCCAGCTTCAAGGCCTGGCGCCGGTGTCTTCCAAGCGCCGCATCTGGCTGGCGCGGCCCGCGCCCGCACATCTGGGCTGCAACCAGGTCCTGCCCGTAGATTGGCAAGCGATTGTCATGGGCGGCTCGACAGCGACCAACTATCAAATCTTCCCCGGCGACCGCGTCTATGTGGCCGCCGATCGCTTGATCGCCTTCGACAATATGCTGTCGAAGATCCTGGCGCCGGTGGAACGCGTTCTTGGCGTGACGCTCTTGGGCAGCAGCGCGGTGAACTCGATCACCAACTCCGGCTTGAACACACTCGGCTTTGTCGTGCCGTAGTCCGCTCCCACACTGTCGCGGCTCGGACGGGGTATCGCAACAACTCCTAGATTCGTTGAACTCTACCTAGTTTGCCGGCCGATAAAAACCATACGGTCGCTTGCGGTGTCCCAGGCGTGACCTAAACTGAATGTGGGGCACGTTTTGAACGTACCTCATGGGCTACGACGCTTGAAGTCACCGCAACCGAGGAGAGATGCATGCTCGGAAAACTACCCAGTGCTTTTGCGGCCTGCGCCGTATGGGCCGCGCTCCATCCGGCCGCAGACGCGCAACAGATCGGCAGCTATGTGCCGCCGCGCGTGAATCGTCCCACGGTCAGCCCGTATCTGCAGCTTGGCGGATCCAACAACCTCGCCGTGAACTATTTCACCCGGCTTCGACCGCAGGTGGAGACGAGTCAGAATCTGAGCCAATTGCAAACCCAGATGCAAAACCTGCAAGCGCCGGCCGCGCAGCCGCAGCAACCCGAAGAGCAAGGGCCAGGCGCCACCGGACGCGGCCTGGGCGGCTTCTTTTTCTACGGCAACTACTTTCCGCTCATGAATCGCAGCGGCGCCCGGGCCGGCAGCACAAACGCATTGGGAGCGTCGCCGCTCAAGGGCCGTTAATACTCCTTCGCTCGCGCGTCAGGCTTGTGTTAACACTAACCCGACGCGCGAGCGAGGGAGCGTTAACACAAGCCCGACGCGCGAGCGAGGGACCGTTAACACAAGCCCGACGCGCGAGCGAGGGACCGTTAACACAAGCCCGACGCGCGAGCGAGGGACCG
>JAKEFD010000481.1 GCA_022616245.1 Gemmataceae bacterium | reverse complement strand
GGCATGTAAGCTACAGTAATTTGAACAAGCCGCTTAGAGTCTGTTCCCTGCCTGAGACGATTGTCTTCCACAGACTCAAGGCTTGAAACTCGCCCCCCAACCTGGTGATCGGATTTCCCTAGGTCTCTCCCCTGTGTGATTCCACCGCCGTTATCAGGCACATACGCCTGCACGGCCAGCTTGAAACGTCCGCCGCGCCGGAACAGCGCGCCGGCGATCCGCGCTCCGGCGCGGTTCAAAGAAGAGGCTCACATGACTGTAGCGCGTACCATTCTCGTCGTGGACGATGACCAAGAACTCCGCACTGGTCTTAGGGCCATGTTGCAGGAGCGCGGCTTCCAAACGCTTGAAGCCGAGGACGGCCACGAAGCCCGGCGTCTCATCGAACAGCAGCGCCCCGACCTCGTCATCCTCGACATGATGATGCCGCGCTGGGGCGGCTTCCCCGTGCTCGAATACTTCAAGGACAAACCCGGCTCGCCGCGCTTCATCATGATGACGGCGAACGAGATGGCCAAGCACAAGGCGTATGCCGAAGAAATCGGCGTCATCGATTACATCCGCAAGCCGTTTTCCATGAAGCGGCTGCTCGAAGGCGTGGACAAAGCGTTGCCCGGGTCAGCCACGCCTGTTCCAGTGCAGCCCGGTACCATGCGCTGCCGCTGTTATGCTTGCGGGGCAGTCATGAAGGCGTCTTTCCGGCTCCTGGGCGAAACGCGGCCCTGCCCGCGCTGCCAGTCCGAAGTGTATATTCAGCCGCAACCGCCGGAAGACGAAGGTCCGCAACTCGTGGCCAATACGCCGTATTCGCAGGACCAAGATTGATTCACTGCTCGTCTGCCTGAGCTAACTCCACTTTGTGCCCGTCCGGGTCGATCACCACGGCGCGTAGGCCCCAAGGCCCTGGCACGGGCGGCGTCGCGACATGCGCTCCTTCTTGCTGTAAAGATGACAATGCCGATTCAATAGACGGGACTCGAAAGCCGAGCCGAACTCCGTCAGTGGCAGGACCTTTGCCAAGTGGATAGATCTCGAACACCACACCGTCCAATTCCGCCGCGAGATGCTCGGGGCCTTTGCCATGTTGTTCGCGCGTGAAGCGCAGGCCAAGTGCTTCATAGAAGCGCTGCGCGCGGGCGATGTCGGCGCCGCGGATGACGAGGAGGTTAAGGGAGATGCTCATGACAATTCGAGCGCACTGGCCATCTTTTCGGATGGCAAGAAACTAAGATACTCGCGAACCTCCAACTGCATGCGGTCAATCTCCGCCAGGAAGCCTGAAACCGCAGCTCGGTAACTCACAGGATTGGTTTCCGTTCGGCGCAAATGGGCGACTTGGTTTTGCAACCAAGTGATCCGTTCTGTCGTTGTCTGCAATTCTTGATCGTTGGCAATCATGGCTGATCTTCAGTACGGCTTTTCTTGATGGATATCGGGACCGTCAACTTCGCTGTCCCGGTCTGAGTCCGTTGCACTTGACAGATGTATTCGTCAATGTCCAGGTAAGTCGATTTGTGGGGTTCATAGCCTTCGGCAATAACTTGGAAGCGCCACCAAGGAAGATAGACGCGGAAAGTATCGGTGAATCGAAGCCCACTTCGAGTTCCGAAGCACATGCTATCGCGACACAACCCGGAAGCGATTCCGTCGCGATCCGTGGTCAACGTGAATGCCTTTTCATCGCGGTCCTTGTAGAATCCACCTTCGGATTGGACATAGATTTCCGCGTTCTCAACTGGCTTGCCGGAATCTGCATCACTTACTTCGAAATGGATATGCAAGTCCGTGCTACCGACCCAATAAATCGTCCGGATCGCGTCGAATCCCCATACCGCAATAGCAAGCAATGCAACGCCAACGAGCAGCCATCGCCAGCGCTTTGCCATTTCAGCCTCCAACATATTCAATCGCAACCCGACTCGCCAAGTGATTCTATCCTATTTCCCGTCACCCTTTGGCAACCGTCCCGGCGGCAGCGGCGCGCCGGCGTCTACCAGCGCCTGCTCCAAGCGGCGCAGGTCGGTGTCTATCAGTGTCCGCAGCCGGGTTAGTTGTTCCGCGAACTCGGCGGCGGCGATGTCGTACGAGTCTTGCTGCGTCTTGGTCGGGCGGGCGAGCGAATTTGTGTTGGCGCGGACGATGTAGCTGATGCGATCCTGAATGGACGGCGGCGTGTTGATGTTGCGGGCGCCGAGCACCTCGTCGCCGCGTAGGGCACGGAGGATGTCGCGGTTGCGTTTTTCCATGTCCCGGGCTGCTTCGGCCCATTTCTTATCCACGGCGGGCGTATGGTCGATGGCGCGCTTGATCCGTTCCAAACGCGTGGCCAGGTCGTTGGCGGTTTCCAAGGCGCCCGACACGGAACGTTGCAGCTTGAGCGCTTTCCGCTGGAATTCGTAGAGAGCTTTCTGATCGTCCTGTGGAGCGGGCCTCTGAGCTGCGACACCCGCCACTGGCTCTTCGCCGTCCACACCTCTGCCCGGTCGCAGCGGAGTCTTGGCTGACACGACAGCTCCAATGGGTGGGGAATCCGTCGCCAATACGCGAAATTGCCGTGGTTCTCCTAATGGAATCACCTTGCCGCCGACGCGCTTGGCCAGCGACACCTGATAAGTTCCCGGCACGACCAGCGGTCCTTGCGGGCCGCCGCGGAACAAGTCTTCGTCATCGTCCTTCGCCGGTCCTTTGGGGAGGATCGCCGCCGGCTCGCGCAGGTCCCAGGCCACGCGGTGCACGCCTTGGCTGGCCGAGCCGGTCAGCGTACGCAGCACTTTGCCGTTTGCATCGGAAACGGTGAGCAAGATCGCCGGCGCTTCCTCCTCCGCTTCGGCCCGCAGTTGCTCCGGCGTCGGCAATGGCGGGGGCAAGCTTTTCTTGGCAGCTTCCTTTTCGGCGTCGCGGCGCAGTTGTTTCGCCGTCTTGATCGAGTCCTTCAAGTTATAGGTGAAGGTCGCGCCGAAGGCCGGATTGGCGGCAGCGTAAAAAGCCGAGCCTTGAAAGGCGTTGCCGCGCATGCCGTATTGCCGGCTGGGAATGTACAGCTGAGCGTCGCGCACGGAGCACAAGACGACATCGCTGCCGCGCGACGGCGCCGGACCCGGACGCTGGCCCGTCCGCGGGTCTCCACCTGCAGCGGCCGCACGGTCACCAGACTGTGTCAAAAGTGAAGCCAATTCACGCAACGGCGTGTAGTCATCAAGAATGTAAATGCCGCGGCCGAACGTACCAACCGCAAGATCGTTCATCGGCCGCTGGATCGCAAGGTCCTTCACCGCGATGGTCGGCAAGCCTCCTTTGAGGCGAATCCACTTTTGGCCGCCGTTGGGCGTGAAGTAGAGGGCGAACTCCGTGCCCACGAACAAGAGGTTCGGATTGACGTGGTCCTCGGCAATGGACAAGACGTTGCCGCGCTCGGGCAGGTCGCCCTTGATGCTCGTCCAGGTCTGGCCTGCGTCCGTGCTTTTCAAAAGATAGGGAGCGAAGTCACCGTTCTTGTGATTGCTGAACGACAGATATACCGTCTTTTCGGCGTGCTGCGAGGCCAACAGCCGCGTCACATAAGTCTGGTCCGGCACGCCGGGGAACTTGTCGATCTTGCGCCAGTTCTTGCCGCCGTCCTCGGTGACTTGCACGAGGCCGTCGTCGGTGCCCACATAGATGAGGCCTTCCTTCTTCGGCGACTCGGTGAGCGCGAGCGTGTTGCCGTAAAACGAAGTCGATTGGTGCTTGGCGACGGCGTCGATGCCCCAGAGTTTGCCCATGACCGGCAGCTTGTCGCGATCGATTTGCCGAGTGAGGTCGCCGCTGACCGCGGTCCATGAATCGCCGCGGTCCTCGCTTTTGAAGATAATGTTGCCGGCGAAATAGAGCCGCGTGTTTTTGTGCGGGCTGATGATGAGCGGCGCATCCCAGTTCCAGCGCAGGGGCGGCTCGCCTTTGCCCTCTTGCGGCTGAATGATCAGGCTCTGGCCGGTGCGGCGATCGTAGCGGCTGAGGACGCCGTACTGCAACGCGGCGTAGACGGTGTCGGGATCCTTGGGATCGACGCGGCAATGGAAACCGTCGCCGCCCAGGACCACGAACCAGTCGGCGTTGGTGATGCCGTGCGTGCTCTTGGTGCGGGCCGGGCCGCCGAGGGTGAAGTTGTCCTGCGTGCCGCCGTAGACATGGTAAAACGGGCCGCTTTCGTCCACGGTGATGTCGTAAAACTGGGTGACCGGCAAGTTGGCGTGGAAAGTCCAGTGGGCGCCGCGGTCATGGCTTTCATAGATGCCGCCGTCGCAGCCGACGCGATAGTGGTCAGTGTTTTTCGGGTTGATCCAGAGGCAGTGGTCGTCGACGTGCCGCCACTTCTGGCCGAGCCGGCTCAGCGTCTTGCCGCCGTCGTCGGAGACTTGCATGTAGACGCCCATCACGTAGATGCGGTCGGCGTTCTTGGGATCGGCGACGACGTGGCCATAATACATTGCACCCTGGTCGAAGTCGTTGCGTCGCTCCCAGGTCTCGCCTAGGTCGGCCGAGCGGAAGACGCCGCCTTTCTTGTCGATGGATTCCACCGTGGCATAAACGACTGCGTTTTGTGGGGCAGACATTCCTGTCTGTCCGGCAGGCAAGAATGCCTGCCCCACGGGGCTGGATGGCGCAATCGCAAGGCCGATGCGGCCCAATTCCTCGGTCGGCAATCCAGACTTGACTTTGCGCCAGGTAAGTCCGCCGTCGGTGGACTTGTGGATGGCGCTTTCGGGGCCGCCGTTGATCAACGTCCAGACGTGGCGGCGGCGCTGGTAGGAGGCGGCTAGCAGAATGTCCGGGTTGCGAGGGTCGAGGACGACGTCGGTGACGCCCGTGTGATCGCTGATCGACAGGACTTTCTTCCAGTTCTTGCCGCCGTCGGTGGTCTTGAAGAGGCCGCGATCGCCGCCGGCGCTCCAGAGCGGGCCCTGGGCGGCGACATAGACCACGTCGGAATTGCGCGGGTCGATGAGGATCTTGCCGATGTGCTCGGAGTTTTTCAGGCCCAGGTTGCGCCACGACTTGCCGCCGTCGTCGGAGCGATAGATACCGTCGCCATAGCCGACGCTGCGCTGGCTGTTGTTCTCGCCCGTGCCGACCCAGACCACGCTCGGGTTCTTGGGATCAAGGGCGATCGCGCCGATGGAATAGGAGCCTTCGTTGTCGAAGATGGGCGTCCAAGTCGTGCCGGCGTTGACGGTTTTCCACACACCGCCCGAAGCGACTGCCACGTAGTACGTGCTGTCCTTGTGGGGATGCACCGCGAACCCGGCGATTCGGCCCGAGGCGATGGCGGGGCCGATGGAGCGGAACTTGAAGCCGGCGGCGGCTGTTTCGAGCGGCGAGGATTCCTTTTTTGGCGGCTGCGTCCACGCCGCTGGGGACAGGGTCAACAGTCCGAGCAGTGTCCAAAGCGCGATGCGACGGCGAGTCATGGTAGTTCTCCAAGTAGCGGCCAAGATCGGTGCCTTAGACGGACAGAATGGTTTGCATTGCAACCCCCTCTGACCAGCCCTGCAAACCATTTTTGCCAGAATTGGACCTAACTCCCTTACTGTTATGATTTTGATTCTTTGCAACCCAGCCCTGCAAAGCATTTTCCAGTCGCGAAGGTTGAGCGCTCAGTTGTTCTCAAGATACTGTTCTATGGCTAGGGATGACGCCCGGGAAACTACTCAGTACATTCACACGAAAAAACCTTGACACGCTGAATCTTCTTGTTAGCCTACATGGACCGTTCAGGGGTTCCAGCTGCACTACAGGCACTTTCGCAGCTCC